>JACQXV010000175.1 GCA_016208715.1 Candidatus Woesearchaeota archaeon
ACACTAATTCCTGCCACTTTACGCGCCTGATACGTTGTTTGGCCATCATTCTTCATTCTTAAAGTCTCCAAAAGCTTTTTCTTGGTGAGTTTCATACCCTCAAAAAACTCACCGTAGGGAAAAAGTTTCGGGATAACACAGAACCACCAGTATCACAAGCTTTTTAAAGAGTGCTTTGCCGAAGGCACTAGAAAGAACCCACGACAGGCTAACAAAAGAGCGTTTTAACAGAAAATGGCGCGCAGGATAATAAAATGAAAGAAGGCAAACGTCCTCAAGATTTTGTATCAACGATCCCCCCCTATAATTTTAAAGATGTTGAAGAGCGCATGCTGGTGTTCTGGAAGAAAAAAAATACGTATCAGAAGATCAAGAAGAAAAACTCAAAGCGACCAAAATTCTATTTTATCCAAGGCCCCCCCTACACGAGCGGACGTCTTCACATGGGCCATGCGTGGAATAATTCTCTTAAAGACATGGTCCTGCGCTACAAGCGTATGAAGCGTTTTGATGTGTTCGATCGTGCAGCATATGACATGCATGGTCTGCCGACCGAGCACAGGGTTCAGGAACTCCACAAGCTTCCTACAAAAGAGGATATTGTAAAGTTTGGAGTGGAGCGCTTCATTCGCGAGTGCGAGAAATGGTCGACAGAAAAGGCCGCGCTTATGAGCGATGACTTATGGCGCCTTGGAATCTGGATGGATTTCGCGAACCCTTGCTTGCCTATAACAAACGAATTTATGGAAAGTGAATGGTGGCTGATCAAGCAGGCGCACAAGAAGGGTCGCCTGTACGAAGGGAAGAAGACGATAAGTTGGTGCGCATCATGCCAAACCGCGCTCGCAAAGCACGAGTGTGAATACAAAAACGTCGTCGATAATTCTATTTTTGTCAAATTCAAGGTGAAGCACAAGAAAAATGAATACTTAGTGATCTGGACAACCACTCCTTGGACAATCACGTTCAACCTCGCAATCATGGTGCATCCTGAGTTTGAGTACATACGCGCAAAGGTCGGTGACGAGATCTGGATTGTCGCTAAAGCCCTTGCAGGCCCGCTGATTAGCTCTGTAGTGAATAAGAAATACTCAATCGTAGACGAAGTGAAAGGTTTGGAACTTGAAGGGCTCGAGTACGAGCACCCGTGGCATAAGGACGTGCGCCATTATGCAGAACTAAAAACAAAACATCCCAAAGTTCATACGGTTGTACTCTCAGAAGAATACGTCACGTTGAGTGCGGGTTCAGGTCTTGTCCATTGCGCTCCTGGTTGCGGTCCAGAGGATTATGAAGTAGGTCATCGTAACAATATCCCTCCCTTCAATACGATTGGAGAAGACGGCCTGTTTCCCGACGAGATGGGTCCGTTTGCCGGTATTGTTGCGAAGAAGGACGACAAGAAGTTTGTTGACGCCCTTGAAGAAAAAGGCGTTCTCATAGCTTCGACGAAGGTTGAACACGATTACGCGCATTGTTGGCGCTGCAAGAATCCTGTTGTGTTTCGCACAACCCCACAGTGGTTTTTCAAGGTTGAAGACCTCAAGGAAGAGATGATGCAGTCAAATGAGGAAATTCATTGGGTGCCGCTTGCCGGCAAGCACGGATTTCACGCCTGGCTTGATAACTTACGCGACAATTCAATCACCAAGCAGCGTTTTTGGGGTACACCACTTCCGATCTGGCGTTGCGACACGTGTCAAAAATATGACGTTATGGGTTCAGCAGATGAACTTGCATCAAAAGCCGGACGCGCACCTGAAAACTTGCATAAGCCCTGGATTGATGACATCGAGTATTCATGCGAGTGTGGCGGATTGCGGCGCAGGATTCCTGACGTTCTTGACGTTTGGATAGATGCGGGAACTCTTTCATGGAGCATTCTTGATTACCCGAAACGTCGTGACTTGTTCGAGAAGCTATTCCCCGCAGATTTCATTCTTGAAGCAAAGGAGCAGATCAGAGGCTGGTTCAATCTCCTGATGGTCGCATCCTATCTTGCGTTTGGCAAGCCATGCTTTAAGGCAGTGTACATGCACGGCATGCTGACAGACGTAGAAGGGGAGAAGATGTCAAAGTCACTCGGAAACGTCATCTCCCCCTACGAGATAATCGACAAACACGGAGCTGACACGCTGCGGTTATACCTTTCAGAGACGACTGCAGGTGAAGATATCCGGTTCAGCTGGGATGAAGCGAAACTGCGCCACCGTAATATTGGCGTTCTCTGGAACGTGCACAAGTATCTCATCGATTACTATCGCCAGAATAGATTCTCCCTCAATGAGGAGCGAAAGGCAGCTGTAGCTAATCTTGAAGAGAGATACATGCGTTCCAAGACTGCATCCACACTCAAAGAAGTTACTGCGTTATTTGAAAATTATCAGCTTGATATGATTCCTCCAAAAGTCACCGATCTATTTCTGGAGCTTTCTCGCACGTACATTCAGCTTACGCGAGACAAGACGCTCTCTGAAAATGCCGGCGAGAAAGAAGCAATATTTTGGACAATGAATGATAGTTTGATGGCATCGTTGAAGTTGTTATCGCCTGTTGCACCCTTCGTCACTGAAGCGATCTATCAGAATTTGCGGGAGGAATTCGGTCTCAAGACCGAAAGCATTCATCAGTTTGAATGGCCTGAGGTAGACGAGCCAGCGGTTGATGTTGAACTTGAGAGAAAGTTTGGTATCGCAAAGAGTGCCATTCAATCGATCTTGTTTGCGCGTGAGAGGGCGAAATTGAGCGTGCGCTGGCCTGTCAAGGAAGTCGTTATAGCATCGAAGGATGCGCAGCTGCGTAAAGCTGTGCTCGACCTCTCTGATCTGATAAAGACTCAGACAAACGTAAAAGAAATTGTGTTGCTTGAAGAGTTTGAAAAAGTGAAACAGACCGTGAAAGCGGACTATGGAAAGATCGGCCCCGCATTCGGCGAAGATTCTCCGAAAGTTATCACGCAGGTCGCACTGCATTCAACTGAAAGCATTCTTGGGCGTATCGAGAAGGAAGGCAAGTTTCCACTCGTGTGTGATGGGAAAGTGTTCGAGCTCAAGCTGGAACATTTGATCGTCAAACGCGAAGTGCCTGAGACGCATGTTGAAGCGGATTTCAAGGGAGGCTTTATCTATCTCGATAAGACACGAAGCCACGAGTTAGACGCGGAAGGATACGCTCGTGAAATCATGCGGCGCGTGCAGGCACTGCGCAAAGAAGCTGGACTGCAGAAAGCGGACCGTATAGATCTCATCGTCAGGACCGACGGAGAACTGAAGGGAATGCTTGCATCGTGGTCAAGACCAATCCAGGAGAAAGTAGGAGCTGTTTCAATTAAGATCACTGACCAGGACACTGGAATTGTCTATCAAACATTCAAGCAGGAGCGCTTCAAGGATAAGGACGTTATGCTCATGCTGCAGAAGGTTTGATCTGTCACTGTCTACTGCACGCCAGGGTCGGCCGCGCATAGCAGAAGATACTTTGTCCCGAATCTCGCTTGCGCTTGGCCAGTACGCTGCTCTCGCTGCTCTGCCGGCAGTGAATATCTCTGGCAGCGGCACATTCGGGACAGAACCAGCAGAAGAATAAACATTGGTTTTATATGAAAGTTCCTCAAATCAAGGACGCTGTCTTGGAGTATGCTTAGGAGAGCGACCGATTCATGCAGGTCACTCGACGAAAGACTTCGCACGGAGCGCGAATGTGTCCTCCGCAGCATCCAAGAAGACAAGAGAAAAATGAAGTTTCAAACAGAACCATAAACATTATATACCTCCTAATTCCACCTCCTCAGTTCCTTTCAACATATTCTCAAAGAGGCGTTTACACGACAGTGAAAACCAGAACCGGGGCGAATATTATGGCGACCATCATGCAGGATATGTGTGATTCAGAACAGAAACGATTACCTGAAGATGCGTCCAAGCTATCTAAGATCAGCTTCCCAAGACGACCGAGGAAACTTGGGCATATTCAATACGTCCATTTTGGGACTGAAACAGACGGTCGCTACCTTCCGTGCAGCGACTTCTCAAAGGAAAAGGATTGCGAAAAGGGGTGCAACTCTGTCCCACTAACTAATGCGCGACCGACATCAACAGACGCGACACTGGCACAGCATAAGCTTTTCTCACCTGGAGATGATTATGCGTGCACGTTCATCACGGGCGATGTGGGCGAGCTACGAAAAATCTTGATCGACGGCATAATGAAGGAAGTTCTCGTCATTCCGCAAGGGAAGATGCGAGCTGATGCGAACAGCTCGAACTTTGGCGGATGTAATATGCCCCACCCATTGTCAGACTCGGACAAGATGCTTGAAGCTATGGTATTGACAATGTTCCAATCGGGATTTGCTACGCCCTATTTCCGCGGAAAGGGGTTTGCGGACATCGGCAATGACATGGCATTGACGGAACCGGAATTTTCCACATCTTTTGTCGCCGGAACGTGGGACTTTTTCGGCCTGCCCTCCTACCAACTGCAGAATAAGCTGGGGCTCAAACCAAAGAAAGTCATCGCTTCACCGCTCGCCGTGCCAGGCCATCGCCTTTTCACATACAAGATAGCAAGCATCTACCAGACACGAATCTACGACCGGCAGACTTTGCTGAAGACCGAACGGGCCAAGGCGCACTGCACTCCCGGCGACGTCGTGTACTTTCTTCAGAATGGGATGCTGTGTGACGCGGTCTGCCAGAACATCGCGTTCACGGTGGCTGGAGGGTCAGCTGTCAAGTTGATTTTTGTCGAAGGCAGCGAAGGCAATCATTTTTTCGAGGGAAAAACAGAGAGGACAGCGTACAACGTTGTTGCATTGCTGAAACCTCTCGGCATCACTGCGGTGAAGGTAAGGACGCCTGAAGAATTCGCGCTGCAAGCAGGATACGAGAACAAGACAGGGCTTTCCGGCAGAGATCTCACGTATGCGACACTGCGAAACAAAATTGATGGGATGCTCGCATTAGGAACGTTCAAAGGGATAGAGCAGTGCGAGTGCCTGCTACCTGAACAAGGCGAACTGATGCGGTTTGCATGGAAGACTGAAGCTGCTGTCAAGACTGTCCAAGACCTGTTGTGGAGAACCGTGTACGGGATCAAGGGCGGCACCGTGTTGACGCAAGACCAGCAGTACTGTACAATGTTTGACGTTGCGGATCTGGAGAGCGGGATTGTGAAAGTGCTCGATCTTCATGGGCGCCATTTAGAAGATGTGATTTACACTGCGTGAATACCACGACGTGAATACCAATACAAAACGCGTGCAAGCGTCAACAGAAAAGAAAAGTGCAGGACGTACCAGGCTTTCGGACGTATTCATGAAGATATTAGCTCTTTCGCTTGTAGTAATCATTGCGATGAACTTCACTTTTCTCATCCAGCGCAAGATATCGACAGCCCTCTTCTGGCTTGTCATCGTTTTCTGCGCTGTGATGGCCTGGTATGGGATTCCCTATCTCAAACAGAAATAACCGTGAGAAAAACGAAAAAGAAAGACAAGAAACAAATTATTTTGTAGGACCGCTTACTCCTTTTTCTTCTTCTTGGTCTTCTTGATCTCTTTCTCAAGGTCAAGCTTTTCGAGGAGTTCCTTGTAGCGGTTCCTGATCGTGACTTCCGTCACACCGGCGACATCAGCGACCTCGCGCTGCGTGCGCTTCTCGCCATGGATGAGCGCGGAAACATAGAGCGCCGCCGCGGCAATTCCCGTAGGTCCGCGTCCTGACGTGAGTTCTGCTTTTTGCGCCATCTCAAGGATCTCGACTGCCTTTGACTGGGTTTCGGCAGAGAGCTTGAGTGAGGACGCAAAGCGCGCGATGTAATCTGCAGGGTTACTTGGCAATATCGTGATGCCAAGTTCGCGCGTGACGAAACGGTAAGTGCGCCCGACTTCCTTCTTTTCTATTCCTGATGCCTCTGAAAGCTCGTCGAGTGTTCGTGGGACTTCATGGCGTCGGCATGCTGCATACAGTGAGCCGGCAACGACTGATTCCATGGACCGTCCGCGTACAAGGCCACGCTGCACTGCTAGCGTGTAGATACGTGCTGCTTCCTCCTCTACACTCTTTGGGAGCTTCAGGTATGAAGATACACGTTTGAGCTCGGCCAACGCGAGCTTAAGGTTACGCTCGATTGCGGTGCTGATGCGGTACTGCCACTTTCGGAGCCGAAAGAACTTGTTCTTGTCTTTGGAACCGAGTTTGTAGAGGTCCGCTTTCTGGCCAACCTCTGTTCCAAGGCCTTGATCGTATTGTGTGTATGTCATGGGGGCGCCAGTTCTGCGCTTGCGGTCACTTTCTTCGCTATCAAGATCGCGCCATTCTTGCGTGAAGTCGACCATTTTTTCTTCAACAACAAGCCCGCAGTCTTTGCAGATGACTTCTCCCTTCTCTTTGTTCAGGAAGAGATTAATTCCGGCACATTCTGGACACTTTTTTACAAATTCACTCATTGAAACCACCCAATTGCCATACATTCGTTGTCGAGTATGACTTCAAACCGTGATGTTTCGTGCTATTGAAGCACACGGTAATGACTGTCTTGCAGAATGGCGCCGATAGAAAGACTTCTCTAAAGAGAGATCTATCAACAGCGTTGCAATCTTTCAAGCCCCCATTTTTCTAAAAAAATTTCGGAAAAAATAAATATGAACACAGCGTAACTATTATCGGTAAAGACAATAAATTTATATATGTAGTATCGTAACTACTATATAAACCTTTCTACTGTAAGAAAACTTTTTAAACGCGGGCGTTTATTCTTTTTACAATCTTTTTGTGCTTCTTCTCTGTGAATATCAACTAAAATTGTCTCAAAATGAAATTTCTAAGCTATCCCATCTTAAAACAAT
Source organism: Candidatus Woesearchaeota archaeon (assembly GCA_016208715.1). GTDB lineage: Archaea > Nanobdellota > Nanobdellia > Woesearchaeales > UBA11576 > JACQX01. The sequence continues at coordinate 6,848 of JACQXV010000175.1, forward strand.
AAAATGACACTTTTACCATCTGAAAATACTTTAGAATTAGTTAAAACTGCTTTAAATTACCAAATGACAATGAAATTAAACGTTTAATCGGCCAACCAATGCACTGCAGAACCAAAATCCATGTTTGCTTAAAACCGTGTAAACAAACCGCGAAGGAGCGAAAAAGAAACAGTTAATCCTTCCGCGAAAGTTTAAATAGAGTTCGCGCAATTGTGGAAAATTGTGGAAATAATGCGCCCATAAAAAATTCAGATACAATTGCTGTGGTCGCATAACCCGTCATGCGCATAAGGGAATGCTTCCCTTATCAACCCATAACGAGTAAGATTTCCTCGCGTAAGCTCGGAAGTCTAACGCATTGCCGACGATGGTGGATTGAAGCCGTATTTATGTTCATCATGCCGTGGTCGCATAACCCGGTATTGCGCTGGTCTTGAAAACCAGTGTCCGAAAGGACTTCCCAGTTCAAATCTGGGCCACGGCGTAAAGTGAAACAAAGAAATAGAAAACTTGTAGCACAGGCTCGAAACGACGGCGACGTTGCCTGGGCCACGGCATTATATTCGCTCCTGTAGTGTAGTCCGGCCAATCATGAAGCCCTCTCGAGACAGAGCAGCAAACTGCACTGTCGAAGCAAGGCTTCGACCCGGGTTCGAATCCCGGCGGGAGCATTTACATCTTGCCCAGATCGCATAATCCGGTATTGCGGCGGTCTCGAACTTGCAGCGTAGATTTGCGCGCGAGTGAACCGCTGACCGAAAGGTCTTCCCGGTTCAAATCCGGGTCTGGGCGTTTCTTCTCTAGTACAATCATTAATGTTCATCGCTTCAGCTTGTAGGGTAGCCGCGGCTGAGAGTAGCGAGATTCGGGACAGAGCCGCAAATGACACAAGCGATATAAACCTGCACGTCTGAACTTTTCGGAAAAAGAAGTGACGCTGATGGCTTCAAGAAAAGAGTTTCACAATGCTTTCATTTACACGCCGCTCGACTACCCAAAAGAATCAACAATCTTGATAACGATTATCGTCATTGGAGGTATTTTCGGGACGATCTTCATTCATGAGATCTTTCTGTTTTCTGCATTGATGTTTTGGCTGTTATATACTGCAATATTGACATATTTGCAGTTCAAGGAAATTGATGATCGTAAGAAAGCAGAGAAAGAACAAGAGCGCAGAAGATGGCTTGCCAAAGGGTATTCTGCTGTTCAGCTCGTGTTGCTTGAACATCAGACGAGGCCGCTGAAGATATCTTTCCAATACGTTACGGATCTTGTTAAGAATCCGTTATCACGACTTTTTGTTTTCGCGTATATATCGTCGATGGCAGTATTTGCGGCACGGCAAGGAGACTATATTATGGGGTATCTTGGGCTTGCAATGTGGTGGCTCTTTGCAATTAACTTTTATTTTGTGAAAAACCATCGGTCACAGATAGGTGGTAGGGCATGAAGTACCTCCTGTGATGGTGTCCTTTGAGCCGTAAGATTCCTTTCTTCGTATTTGTTTAGCTACTCCCTTTGCAGTGTAGCCACGGCGCTCGCCATGCACGACGCTAGCTGTGTAAGTTAAACCGCTTAACAAACCGAGAATCATACGAGAAAGAATAGTACGAGACAATGTGAAAGCCGTTAGCTCGCAAGTCAGCGACAACGCTTGCTAAACAAACACAGGGCTCTGTCCCGAATCTCGCTTACGCGCGGCCGCTGCACCGCTCGCCGTGAATGTGCTGGTCATATTGTCGCCGAGAGGATGTTTAAGCAACCTGTTTATCGTTTCAGCTCGCAGGGTGGCAGCGGCAGATTCGGGACAGAGCGCAAACACAGGAAACACATTTAAATACCATTGCAGATTTGCGCTCAACATGGCTACGAATAGACTAAGGATCGAGTATGACAAGGCCGCCTGCGTCGGCGCTCAGACGTGCGTTCGCTCTAGTCCGCATCATTTTGAGATGCATAAGGATAAAGCGCACCTGAAAGGCTCAAGCAGCCACAGTGACGACAAGCTTGTCCTTGAGACGGAATGCGATGATGAACACTTTGCGAAAGTGATTGAAGCTGCAAACGCGTGTCCAGCCAACGCGATCAAAATAATCAATAAGGATTCGGGAGAGGAGATTGTCACGACAAACGTGAATGTCGTTGATGATGTGAAACACATTAAAGCAAGGTATGACGATCTAAAGGAATTTGTTCTTGACCCGAAAGGATATTTCCTGATTCGCACAATTCCAGAAAAAAAGTGCATTGAAGTCGGTTTCTGTGGGTCCCGTAACAAGGTAGAATTGATCGTTTCAGGAACAAAACCCATCGATATCTACACGAACGTGCTTCGCGAAAATGTGACTTCACGCATGGAACATGCAGCGTACTTGGGCCGCGAGCTGCAGAAAGCTTACACCGCACTGCAATTGGGCCTCCCCTATGTGCAAGACGAAGAACTTGATTTTTCTGTGTTGACAAAGAAAAAAGTTTAAATAATGCCGATGCTCCTTTTGCGAAAAAGAGGTTGTACCAATGAAAAAAAGCAGCGTTATTCTGATTCTGTTGCTGACTGTGTTAGTCGTTGCTTGTGTTCCAAAACAATCTTCACAACCCGAAGTTGCTGTTGAGTCGGAGAATGACATTGAAACTTTGCCCGAAGAGACTGTTCTTGAGCCAACAGAAGTTGAATCAACAGAAGTCGCTGTGCAAGAACAACCCCCTGTAAAACCGATCGGCACTCAGTTTAAATCCCACAGTGAAGAAGCTCCCAAAAAAACACCGGCGCCCGCTATTATTGTTGCTGGCGTTATCAACCTCACAAAACAAAAAACGATGAGTGCGGATTTGAAAGTTATCACGATAGGCGAGACTCTTACCTGGAAAAACGAAAACGCCTTCGCCCACCAACTTGTTGTAGAACTCAATGGTGTGCGCATAAGTGATGGCCGGCGAATGAATCCTGGAGAAGCGTGGTCATTTACCTTCGATAAACAAGGCGAGTATCTTGTACGCGATATATTTTCTGGAAATATGAGAATGCTTGTAAGAGTTGAACCATGATGCGCCTCTTTTTATAAACACTATATAATAACTTTTAAATATTCTCTCGATGTTATTCTCAATGTAGTGCACAAAAATGTCGCCAAACATTTTGGTGTGGGGTTTAAAACCCAGTCCTTTAGGGCGACATTTTTGGCATCCTAAATGTCAGAAATGCAAAGCATTTCTGAGCATGCTCAGAAACCAAAGGTTTCTGACAAATCGGTCTCGTCCGTTCAAACTCCGCACTTTAGTGCGGAGTAGGACGCCTGCGACCGATTTTTAGGATATTACTTCAAGCGTTATTCATGGAAGACACGGCCGATAATCTGAAAACGGAGATGGAAGAGGAGCGTCTTCGGTCGTATTTAGAGAAGTACGCGCCGAAAGAGCCAGACAAAAATAAAAATAAGAAGTTACAACAGTTTATAGAGTATTAATGTGCGCCAAACTGAAACCGTTTCTTCTCAAAATCAACAATCTTCCCACTCTTTACGTCTACGCCCTCTTTTTCAAGCAACGCCGTCTTTTTCTCGCAACCCAATGCAAAACCTCCAATGCGACCATCACTGTTGACGACACGATGGCAGGGTACGTGTGGAGCGTAGGGATTCTTGTTCATGGCATTTCCTACAGCGCGGTACGCCTTGGTTCCCAGAGCGCGCGCAATGTCGGCATACGTAACGACCTTGCCTGCAGGCACTTGCCGCAGAAGTTCGTATGTCTTTTCATTGAAAGCTATGCTTCCAGAATCGTTTTTGAGATCCCAAGGTTTCATATTCTGTTAAATCAGCTGTAGGCCGCTTGACATCAACACGGCAATTGTATATATTTCTTGCCATATAACCCACGGAGTGTTGTGCCGTACGAGAACCATTCTTGAGTGCCTTGACTTCTTCTGAAAACGCCCGCGCATTTCGGTCATGCACAAAAATGTCGCCAAACATTTTAATGTCGCCAAACATTTTTGTGTAGGGTTTGAAACCCCGCCCTTTAGGGCGACATTTTTGGCATCCTAAATGTCAGAAATGCAAAGCATTTCTGAGCATGCTCAGATACCAAAGGTTTCTGACAAATCGGTCTATACATGCAGGCGTCCGTTCAAGCTCAGCACTTTAGTGCGGAGTAGGACGCCTGCGACCGATTTTTATGATATGGCTTATTGTTTCTTGCCTTCTGGTCTTCACGCGAGAGGCCTATGACGAGGAGCACGAGGGAAAGCCCTTCATCCGTCTTGACAGAGATTGGAAGTGTTTTTTCCGCGGCGCACAAAAAGGCGCGTACGTGAAAATGAAGGTCTAGATGAAGATCTGGACGAGCGCGAGTATCGCGTTGTAGTCTGCTTTTGATAATGTTCGTTTGTATGCTGCTGCTCGCCGCATCATCTCCCCCTTGTCAATGATGATTCCTTTCGTTGCAAGGATAGGCTGTACGAGCGCAGATGTGACAAACTGACAGAACTGCGTTACATTGTGCGGTTTGTGCGTAGGTTTACATCGCTCAAAATCGACAAGCGTTGCCTTCTTGCGTGGGGTGACGATCACGTGCTTGACCGGATGATGCATTTCTTCTTTATTGAAATGCATGACGTCCATTGTGTACATTTGTGAGAACACGTCAAGCAGCACTTTGCGCGTTTCTGCTTTACTTGCTGACTGGAGATAGTCTAAAATAAATCTTCCAGGAACAAATTCGTAGATAAAGAAGTTTTCACCGTGATCGATTAAAATAGGACCGATTCCCTTCTTATTAAGTTTCTTTAGCATCGTAATTTCGTTATTCACCGTTCCTTTCGCTGCGATGTCCCAACGCTGAATTTTTATTGTGAGCAGCCGTGTAAATCGTCCTTTTTTCTGATTCGCAGTGAATATGAGCCCCCGATGGCCTTTAGCGAGTCGCCTGATGTTCCTGCAGCCTTTGTCGTCGAGTATCTTGTCAAAGTAGTTCTTAGAAATTTTGTATACGTACAATGTCTCGAAAGGGATTTTTCTGGACGAGATTTCTTCGTGATCGAGAAGGTTGTTCTGCAGAATTTCGTTAATTTTCTCTCTCCCGGTCAAGGAGCTGAAGAGAAGCAGCACAATGCCGTCTCTTGTAAGATGCTCGTTAACAGAATTGAGGAACCGTTCAGTCAATTCATACCCGCGCTTTCCGCCTGTGGTAACTCGCCGAACCTCCTCATCCTCGCGCCGATCATAAGGAAGGTACGGTGGATTGAAAAGGATTGTATCAAACTTTTCTGTGACTGCAGAGAAGAGATCGGAAACTTTCCACTGTATTTTCTTGCTGACGGCGTGCTCTTGGCAATGCCTGATTGCGTCTTTGTCGATATCGACTGCGAGAACGGCGCGCACTTCTTCTTTTTGCGCGGCTGCTTCGGCGAGTACCCCGGAACCTGCGCCGATTTCAAGAACCGCCCCGTGCGCGTATTTTGTTACTTGTTCCAACAGTAAATCCGTGTCGTCAGAAGGTTCGTAGATCATGGTGGCAGTTGTTCACGAATTTAACGAATAATAATCGACGAGATACTTAATGGCAAGAACTGCTTTTTCAGGGAATTCGTATACAGGAACTCCATTCTTTTCCAGCTTTGGTTTGATTGTTTTTCTAAATTCTTGTCCGGTTGCAACAACAATGATGGGCTTTTTCTTCACGTCGTGCGCTTTAATGAGCACTTCGGCTATATCCTGCCCAAGGAGGGGCGCTTGATAGAGCGTGATGGCAAGGATAATGTCAATGGAACGATCTCTGATTGCTGCATCGATTGCTTCTTTAAACCATTGTGTAGTTCCGTTGCCGGTGAGATCGATGGGATTCTTGACTACGGCGATGTTTGTAAACTTTTTTGTAAGTTTTTTTCGGGTTGATTCATCCATAACTGCAATTCGCAGCCCATTCTTGATGATGGCGTCGGTCGCGAGAACACCAAACCCTCCGCCGTTCGTGATGACCTGCACGCGGTTTCCTTTAGGCCGCACTGAAGTCTGCAATAGGTGTGCGATCTGAAAGAGCTCCTCTATGCATTCTACTTGCAGCAATCCTGCTTGTCGGAATGCCCCCTTGTAGATTTCTGGATCTCCGGCAAGCGCTCCGGTGTGCGAGAGGATTGCACGCGACCCCTCAGCAGTCATTCCGCCTTTCATTACTAAGATGGGCTTCTTTTTTGATGCGGCTCGCGCAACCCGCATGAACTTTTTTCCGTCTTTGACGCCTTCGCTAAAGAGGCAGATGACTTTTGTCTTTGGGTCGCTGCCAAGATACTCGATTAAGTCTGTCTCGTCGACATTGATGGCGTTGCCGTAGCTGATGAATTTAGAAAACCCAAAACCGTTTTCACTCGAGAGATCAATAAGGGCCGCGCCTGCAGATCCCGACTGGCACAAGAATGCTATCTCGCCAATTTTTGGCCGTTCAAGGCGCTGCGGTGGGAGAAAGAGTGTATCAAGGAGGGATGAAGAGTCATAGACGCCGAGGCAGTTTGGTCCGATCACTTTGATTCCGTGTTTGTTAAGTTTTGATTTGAGCCGATCGCGTAAAAGGAAGTTACCGACTTCTTCAAACCCGGCGCTAATGATAACGGCGTGCTTGACGCCTTTCTTTGCACAATCCTCGATCACTTCGAGAACGGTTAGCGCAGGTGTAGCGATGATGGCGAGATCGACCTTTTCTGGAATGTCGTGAATATTCGGGTAGCACGTTTGGCCAAGGATGTTTTTTTCATTCGGATTCACAAGGAAATATTTACCTGAAAACTTCCCATCCAAGAAATTTCGAAAGATGACATGACCGAGTTTTTTGGGATTTGCAGAGACTCCAATAATGGCTACTGATTTTGGATAGAAGAATTTCTCAAGCCCTGCCTCTTTTTTTGCCATGATGGTATTTGCGTAGATTTGCTTTATATATCTTTTGAACGTATACATGTGAGAGGCTCTGTCCCGAATCTCGCTTGCGCTCGGCCGCTGCACCGCTCGCTGTGAACATCTCAGGCAGCGGCAAACCTTCGGTTTGCTGGTCTTTTTTGCGTTGCAAAAAAGGCAATCTTGTCGCCGAGATGGATGTTTAACGACATGTTTATCGCTTCAGCTCGCAGGGTGGCAGCGACACACTCGGGACAGAGCCCATGCGAGATATACGTGCACGCTGAAATGGCAGCTGCAACATAGATCGCAAGTCAGCATTTTTGCACTACCGTCTCACCCGTCTCACCACAAACTATATAAAAACAGCCGTACATATTTTCTACATGAAAAAGGAGGTGCTCAGTCAGGAGCTTGCGCAGACGATCGTCTCGAAATATATTCCTTGTGCGAAAAACAAGCTTGTGTTCAGCGTTGAAGATGCGCTGCGCTTTTCTGTAGGCTATCCTCGCGTTCTCAAGTTAATTTCACCGCAGGCCATTCACAAGTCAGAATTGAATCTTGTGCGTATTGCCAAGGACATGTTTGACCTCAAAGATCATTTTGCAGAGCTTGTGAACATTGCACAGAAGAATCATCTTTCTGTTGATGGGATGCTGGTGCAAGAATTTGTTCCAGGGAATCAATTACTAATCGGCATCAAGAAAGATCCCACATTCGGTCACGTCATTGTGCTTGGTCTTGGCGGAATTTTTGTAGAAATATTAAAGGATATGGCTTTTCGTGTGTGTCCAATCACGGCACGCGACGTGCAGATGATGATTGATGAACTCAAATCAAAAGAGATTCTGTATGGCGCACGAGGGCAAAAACCCGCAAATCTGGCGTTTCTCTCGGACTGTCTCGTGTCATTATCAAAAATTCATCTAAAACACCCAGATATCAGCGAACTTGATATCAACCCGTTTATTCTTAATGACAAAACTGGTGTGGCTGTTGATGTTAGGATGATAGTGGAAAGCGCACAGCCAGTAAAATAATTAATATGTATTATAATTAATATGTGTTTGTTCAGCTGATTCTACTGCACCGCCGCCACGGTGCTTGCCGCGCACGTAAAATATGTGAGGTACGCTGCTGCTTTGTCGCCGTATACTCCAACTATGCCACACAGGATTTTACTCCGTTACGAATGCGCCGTTCATAGGGTCGGCAGACCGAAAGTTAAACAAAGAAAGAAACAAGTTAGAGCGTTCTTTAATTCATGCCCACGAGTATCGAATCTAGATTCTTCATCACGAATTCAAGAACATCAGAATCAGCAGCTTTGGGATTTTTTTGTCTGTATTCCAAAGCGTAATGTGCTGCAGCCATCATCGCAGCTTTGGTGCGATGAGGATCTTCATCTCTGCGAGCCATAGTGTATTCACCTTTTAACGTTTTACAGATACGAAGATTAAGAATGACCGTACCTGTTACTAAACTATGGCTGGTTCAAATTCAGCAGGGCTATATAAACTTTGTTGTGGTTCTTCTGGACCGTCTAACGGAGTCCTAAAATGTGCTTCGTTTCGTTCTGTTTTAGGGGCAGAACGATCTCTAAGGTAAGAAATCTCTCTTAAAGAAAGTCCAAGGTCTTTTGGTGTGATGACAAACTCATTTCGCTTTTCGCTGAACTTATCATTTCCGTATGTTCTCAAGAGCCCAATGACCTTTTGTTTTGGGCTGAAGTAATCTTCGTCATTCAATGAGCCGTACACGCGTTCAATCTCTTCACGGGATGAACGATAGAGGAAGAATTCGGCACGAAGGCCGCTCGCATCAAACAGCGCAACCTTGCCTACGCCAGTTCCATCAATAACTGTCTGCTTGAGCACGTACGCTTTCTTCCCGCCAAACTGCGCTGCTGCAAACGCGGCTTGCGTTCTAGTGCCGATATTGTATCGTTCTTCTTCAGACACTATTCTGTTTGAATTCATATAGAGGAAGTCTGAGGGGAGGCACTTTGCATAGAGCTCGCCGAATGTGTTGACATGATTTTCTCGCGCTTCTCGTTTGTTATGTGCGCGAACGATCGATTTTCGAGTGATCGTCACCGCATCTTTACGCGTTGAGATTTGTAGATCATCAGAAGAGCCATTAATGGGAGAAGAAATGATGTAACCACCATCTTGTCCTTGTTCTTGCACGATGCGTTTTTCTAATTCCGTAAGTGATTGATGTACAGAGCACGGGCTGTGTGAAAGATAATTGGCGATGCCTCTGAATTTTTCAAAAATAACTGCGCCTATAAGGGGGTGTTTGTTTGCGCGTTCTTCGCCTTCACTATATTCATCCTCAAGTCCTTGTGCTACGGTGCGTTCAAAATAGTTCTCCCGCACATTGAGGCCTGCAAGCATTGCAAAAATCTTATCCTTATGTGGCCCTATGAGAATTTCTTTTCCAGGAATGTCTGGCGCAACTGCTACTTTGGCTTCTAGAGTGCTACATCTTTGTTTGTTTCCTTGTCTAACCATACCAAACCTCAATCGTTCGTTGTCACTGTTTCGTGTTTTACTGTAAAAATTTGTCTAAACCGGGAAAATGTGCACTTTGTTTGCGCGTTCGTTCGTCACAACATAGCGACTCATACCAAGTGAATGATAAGCGCGAAAACATTTGACTGTTTTTTCAATGGAGAAGTTCTATCTGAACTCCTTTTATGATATTGCAGTTTAATTCAGCTTTATTTCGTTATAATAACGGATCTTTAGCGTTATCTTCTCATTTGTACCTGTTACTTATTCTGATTTTACTAATATATAAGGCTTGTGGATTTGAAGTCTATATTTTGATCGATGTGGTTTAAGGTCTATTTTAATACTATATCAATATCATAAAAATCGGTCGCAGGCGTCCTACTCCGCACTAAAGTGCGGAGTTTGAACGGACGCCTGCATGTATAGACCGATTTGTCAGAAACCTTTGGTTTCTGAGCATGCTCAGAAATGCTTTGCATTTCTGACATTTAGTGACATTTAGGATGCCAAAAATGTCGCCCTAAAGGGCGGGGTTTCAAACCCTGCGCAAAAATGTTTGGCGACATTTTTGTGCATGATATCAACAGGTTTAGATATCAATAATATCAATAGAGTCTAGAAAACGGTATCAGAAAAGTAACTCGCGCCTGCATACTAATCGCTGAAAAATTATAGCTCTGAAAAATTATAGAATAGAAAAATAATGGGCTGAAAAATAAGCATGCCGGCATTCAATCGTTGACGGCTCTGTCTGGAATTGTGCCGCTGCCACCCCGCAAACTGAAACGATTTACATTGTGTTAAACATCGTCTCGGCAACAACATCACTTCAAACCTTCACAGCGAGCGGTGCAGCGGCCGAGCGCAAGCGAGATTCGGGACAGAGCCTATCGTTACCAAACATTTATAAGAAAATGAAGCCCAAATCGCGTTATGACTGGCCAGCGTACTGAAAAGAGCCTGCAGGGAGTCGCATCCGAGGATAAAGAAAAGCGGTGCCCAGAGTGTGGCAGCAAGAACCTTGTCATGCAGGGACATGAATTGCTTTGCAAGGATTGTGGACTAATTATCGAGTAATTATCGAGCAATGAATCGCGAACGTATGGCTGACAGCATCTCTGAACAGAACTCTAAAAGAGAGGCATTTGTTTAGCAGACTGCTTCGCAGCGTCGCTACCACGCTCACCATACGGGGTTAGCTGATTAACGACCTGAGAATAGTGCGAGACGCTGTAAGAACCGTTAGCTCGCAGGCCGGTAGCGACGCTTACTAAACAAATGCAAAGAGGGCATCATGTCTCGAAGCATTCATGCTTCATCAGCAACAGTCATCACGCGGCGCGGGCTCAGCATTCCAGCCACGATGGCAACGCAGCACCCAGATCATGCATCAAGACCGTTCTTTGCCGAACATGAATTTCTCAGTGCCACTGATGAGGTTAAGGAGGCAGTTATTGCATTTCGAGATCTTGGATGCCATGAAGTTCTCTGGGACTGGCAAGGAACATTCGTTGACGAAAGTGTTGTGGACCGCTTCTACTCAGATTACTTAGATTACTTTCGCACAAAGCAGCTGGGTCGTGATGTATTTGTAAGTTTTTACCTGCCCCTCATCTGGAAGGAATCGCCTGTCCGCACCAGGCGCGCTTACTCCACCATCATTAGCGCCTCTGATACGGCGCGTGATATGAAGTTCCACGCTCCCGCGGTGTTTGAGGTGGTGATCCCTATGACTGATCAAGGAGAAAAAATGATGCGCGTCGTGTCTGACTACAACACGGTCGTTGCAGCAGCACGCGATTCGCTCCACAGAGACTGTGGACCGAAACTTGTCAGCATCATTCCGTTCATAGAAGACATCTACCACTGCTTCGGCTCCCCAAGCATTATAAGCGATTTCGTTAACAGCTATCAATCAAAATTTCGCTGCAAGATCGATTACCTTCGACCGCTCATCAGCAGAAATGATGCTGCGCTCGTTGGAGGGCTTATACCCGCCGTGATGGCAACGAAGGCCGCTCTCGCGCAGTATGCCAGATTCGAAAAACACACCGGCATCAAGGTTTATCCAATCATCGATGCCGGCAGCAGCATATTTCGGGGAGGACTATCTCCTTCGAGCATTCACCTCTTTCTATCGACGTATCCAGGTGCAAAAACAGTCACCATCCAATCCGCGTTCCGCTATGATCATGACATTGCACACGTCAAATCAGCCATCAGAAAACTCAATGAGCAAATTCCAAAAACCAAACCACAATTCATTGACGGCCAAACAATCCAAGAATGCGGCCAGCTCTGTGCATTGTTTTCATCATTCTACAAAAAAACCAGCAAGAACATCGCAAAGACCATTATCGAGCTTTCCGATAACATTCCTGCCAGGCGCGAACGAGCGAAGCCAACCGAACAACAAAGCACAATGAACATTGCTTCAGAAAGAAAACAACCGTTGCCTGACTCTGTCAGATTTACCGCAATGTGCTATTCTCTGGGAATCCCTCCAGAAGTCATCGGTACAGGAAGAGGAATTCTTGAAGCGATCCGCACCGAAAAGATAAAGACGCTTGAACGAGTGTATCCGACGATTAAAGAAGAACTTTTGTGTGCGGGTCATTACCTCAATAAAGAAAACCTTGCGTTCCTTTGTGACCTTAGTGATGCGTGGAGTGACGTTAAGAAAGATGTCTCGCTGATTGAAGATTATCTTGGCAAAACGCTCGGGCCGACAACGACAAGCCAGGTCTTGCACCGCAACCACACCTCAAATGTGTTCCACTTGTGGCGGGCGAAGGAGGACGTGCGCGAAGATCTGATGAAGGCGGCGCGATTGCGAAGATTCTTGGGTTAGCAAAGACGAAACAATTGAAGCGCTAAAAGAGTCGGCTCTGTCCCGAGTGTGCCGCTGCCTGAGATATTCACTGCTGGCAGAGCAGCGAGAGCAGCGTACTGGCCAAGCGCAAGCGAGATTCAGGGCAGCCAAAAAATTCCTAAGATTTATAAATCACATAATGAAAACGACCGTTATGAACGTCAATTTTAGAACACTTGGCTCTGTACTTGTTGGGTTTTCCATCATCTTACTTTTTATACTCGGATTCGTCAAAAGCGATATCGATGAACAAGGGAAGGTCCTGTGCGAAAAATTCCATGAGAACAACCTTCCAATGAGTGAATGCCCGGCACACAATAGCAACGTTTCCTGGATGGTCATGTCGGCATTTGCGATAGGGTTTGTCATGCTGGTATTTGGGGTATACATGATCTTCATGGCCGAGCCATTCGGACCCACTAGCAACTTAAAACGCGAGTTTAAGGAGGTTGACACGGCACAGCTTGACGAAGAAGAGCGCAGGATATATGAAATCCTCAAATCTAAAGGAGGTTCAAGCTTTCAAGGGGATTTGCTGAAAGAAACCGAATTTAGCAAAGTTAAGGTTACCCGCATACTCGATCGCATGGAGATGAAAGACGTCCTTGAACGAAAGCGCCGCGGAATGACCAACATTATTATTCTTAAGTAATTTTTATAATAATCTTTTTCGTCACAGTCAAATAATATTAGTTGAGCGCCGTACATGCCATCCGGTCTGTGACCGGTGGAAAGCTCAGCTTCTAATCGAGTGCAAAAAATTCTAGGCAAATAACATTCTTAACATGGCTTGAAACTAGTTTCACCAATACATCCATAAGCTGTTTCCTTTTTGTATTCTATATTGGAGGATTTTACATACAATGACATCAGACGAAACAATGACCTTAGACGAAAATAACAATTCGAGTTGGGAAAACTTGACAATGGCCCTGTTCATTGCGGCGCTGTTCATAGTCGCATTCAATGCATACCAACTGCAAATGGCTGTTGGCATGGCTCAAACAATACAACCTTGGGCGGCATATAATTCTGGAAATTCTGGAGAAGCACTTACGGGCAGCGCTACAAAGACTGTGACAAGTTCACAAAATCTTGCAGATGCTCCTGACATCATACCAAGGGGCGTTCCGGCTGTTTATGGAAAAGAGCTCGGCGTAAGCTTTGATGATGTATCTGCAGCGACTCCACAGAAGACCGAGGCAGCGATTCAGAAACTGGGAGCATTAGACGATAAGATAACCTTGTCTGGTGAAGACAAGCAAAGATACATCGCGATCGCGGGAAGCATCAGCTGCGAGTATTGTTGCGGTGCCTCAGCCATTATCAATAAGAATGGTGATGCTGCCTGCGGATGCGCGCACAGTTACGCCATGAGAGGGTTGGCCAAATATCTTATCAGAAACCACGGCAGCGAGTACTCGAATGACGAGATCCTTGAGGAGTTAGGCAAGTGGAAGACCCTTTTCTTTCCGGGTGCAATCACTGCGAAAGCGAGTGTCCTGCAACAGCAGGGCATAGAACTCAACTACATCAACCTGGCCTCAAACAAGTACAGAGGAATTGAGAGTAAAGCAGCTGCTGGAAGCGGTGCGGGCATGGTTGGAGGCTGCTAATAATGGAAGTAGACGAATGCTGTAAAAATAAACCGGCTAAATCAAGCGGGGGCGAAAACATGAAAAACTACCTAATTGTCGGAATGATGGTGCTGATCTTATTGATATCGGTTGTCCAGGCATTTCAGATCAAATCTCTGAAAACCGCGCTGAGTGGAAATGCGGTGCGTTCCACTGGCGCTGGCGCGAACGCTGGTGGAGCGGCCAACGCGGGTGGAGAGACATATGAAGAAATGATGGCACGCATGCATCCTGATCAAGTTGCGGCAAAGAGCGGTGGGAGCGGCGGAAATTCCCTGCCAACAATGGTTGGAGGCTGCTGAAAATGTTCAGCATGTTCAGCATTTTCAAAAAAAGGGATCCGGTGTGTGGAATGAAGGAAGAAAAAGGAGAGGGAATCACCAAGGACGGCAACTGGTTTTGCTCTGCCAAGTGCGTGCAAGAGTTTGAGAAAGGTTCTACCAGCCAGCGCAACAAGCACCACGGCTGCTGCCATTAAGAGCGATAGTGAGAGAGTGAGAGCGCCACCATGAAAAAAAACCAATTGATGATCGGCGGGATCGCCCTCGCAATCATTGTCGTTTTCCTCGTTGGGTTTGTCTTTGTAGGTGAAAGTCAAACAGGCACTGGTCTTGCAGGAGAGCAAGCAATCGTCTACAAGTCACAAACGTGTGGGTGCTGTGACGTGTACGTTGGGTACCTGAAGAATCGCGGCGAACTCAATGTTGAAGCCATCCAGACCGATGATCCTGTACAGGTAAAGAAGAAGTTTGGCATTCCCTCTCAATTGCAGAGCTGCCACACGACGATGATTGGCGGATACTTTGTTGAAGGACATGTCCCATTAGAAGCAGTAGAAAAACTCCTGCGTGAAAAGCCAGACATTGCGGGAATCGCACTACCAGGAATGCCGTCAGGTGCGCCTGGCATGCTCGGCGGAAAAGAAGGACCGTTTGTAATATACGCCGTTAACAAAGATGGAACGTACAGAGAGTTTATGAAGATGTGAGTATCGGGACTGGATGCCCCGGTGACGACAATGAAAAAAAATGGAATTAAAAAGCTTCTTTTACTATTTTTAGTCTCTGTCATCTTTTTGGTTCCAGAAGTTCATGCGCATTGTCCACTCTGCACTGCTGGTGCGGCCGCTGCCGCTGCAGGAGCGGTGTGGCTTGGCGTCAGTTCAATAGTTGTCAGTTTCCTGATCGGAGCATTCGCTGTCTCGACCGGCTGGTGGTTCTCAAAGTTTCTCAAGAAGAAATACATCCCCTTTCAGCGCGCGGGTATCGTCACACTCGCGTTTGTAACGACAGTGGTGCCGCTCATGCCGATCATGAGCACAACACGGCCCGTTTTTATCTCTCTTGCTGGCGATTACGGCTCCTTGCTAAACCGAACGTACTTGGTGAATTACTCGCTCGTCGCGAGTATCATTGGAGGCCTTATCGTTTGCATCACCCCCTGGCTGAGCAGCCTGATCACTAAAAAACGCGCAGGCAAGCAAATTCCATACCAAGGAATCATGCTCACGTTTCTATTTTTAAGTCTTGGCGGAGTGTTCATCCAGCTGGTGATCGCATGAACGCGCTCTTTCTTGTCGTAGCGACAATCAGCCTCTTGTTTGTGGTCTTGCTTGCAGTAAAAGAAATTGCGCGCACCAGGATCAAAAAAGAATTTTGCGTCATCTGCGCAGCAGTAAGCCTTACATGGATAGGTTTACTGGCAGCAAACTTGCTTGGCATATTCGAAGATAAAACACTCATCGCGCTGTTGATGGGACAAAGTGTCGTCGGTATATTCTATCTTGTCGAATCGAAGGCAGCAAAAAATCTCAAGCTCTTCAGGCTTCCATTCCTCCTCACATCGACAACAATCGCGTACATAGCCCTGCAAGTCCCACAAGGCAGCATGTCTGCAATATTGTCTGTAATATTTCTTCTGGCAGCATTGTGGACAGCTTTCATATTCCTATATCTTTACAAGAACAACAAGAATGTTCACTCAGTCGTTAAACGCATAGTCAAGTGCTGCAGAAACTGGTGATTCATATGACGAGCCTGTACGAAAAAATAAGACACAATCATGCCTTGCTCATGCTGATCTGCTGCGCAGTTCCCATCATACTGCTTCTCGTGGCCGTGTACGCATTTGCCGTCGACAGACAATACATATTTTGGGCGATGCTTCTATTGTGCCCCGCGATGCACTTCATAATGATGAAAGACATGCACAAACACCCCGCACCACAAGAAGAACAGAAGAAAGGAAAAGGTGGCTGTCATTGAGCTTTTATGAACAATACAAGACACACATTCATTTGGGAATATTCATGGCATTTACGCTCGTCATGCTTGTGATAATGCACCCCTCTTGGTTCAAGTAGAACCGAAACTGCTCTCTGATTACGGCAACAGTCGCCTATTTTTGCTTTTTGTGATTGTTTTATGAATTAGAAGGGAGAGAATAAAAAATCTCCGACAATAGGTACGTGGAAAGCTTAGACAAACTTCGCCTTAAGCTTAACGACCAGCACAATTTCCGCCACCGCCTTATTGCGAGGGATGAAAGTTAATTCATTGACGCCGACAAGGGGGTTGTCCCTTACGGGGAATGTCGGCCATCAACAAACGATATCCACTCACGAGCGGGCTGTGGCGGAAATTGAGCGAAGATGCGCGTAGCGCGTCTGAGCGGTGCTGGTCAAACATTCTACATCAGAGCTTTTCAATAACGCCTTACAAACGAAACTATTAAAAACTTCTTCAGAGAAAGAATCTTTTGTGTTGCACGTGAAAGTGTTTATTTCAACACTCGACAGCCCAACAACACTGCCTGAATTCGCATAAAGCGCGGCTCATAGAATCAACTGTTACACCGATTAACATGGTTATCAAAGCAATCATTTTCGACATGGCGGGCGTTCTTTTGCGCAGCGTCTTCAAGTCATCGTTCGCACTTGAGCTGCAACAGAAGTTGGGCGTGAGCCAGGAGCGGTTTATTTCTGCACGCAAGAATCAGTGGTACAAGTTCGCGCGTGGGGAGATTGATGAGGAGACGTTCTGGAGGAGATTTCTTGCAGAGCTTGGCGTGAAAGAAGATTACAAGCAGTTGTCAAAGCGAATATACAACTCATTTGAAGCTATGCCCGCAACACTAGATCTCCTCAAAGAGCTCAAACGACATTATCGCCTCGCGATCCTCTCCAATAGCTCCCGCGAATGGGGCGATTACTGTGTCAAAAAATATCTTTTCAACAAGCTCTTTGATGCAATAATTCTTTCCTGCAACGAAGGCATTACAAAACCCGCACCCGATATCTTCTTAATCGCTGCTGAAAGGCTCGGTGTCACGACAGCAGAATGCGTGTTCATCGATGACAAGCAGACGAACGTGGATGCCGCACGATCTGTCGGCATGATCGGGATAAGGTTCGAGAGCCCGGGGCAATTACGTGAAGAACTGATGAAAGTCGGTGTCAAGCTGTAGCCACAGCTGTCTGCCTTCTTGCACATTCTATAAATTCTTACATCGTCGTAGACTGGTGATGATTCGGCAGTCAAGTCAGCAAGAATTCCGCATTTCTTGTGATTCTGCCCACCAATTTAATATACTAGTTTATGGCACACGTTGCGACAAGATTAGCAGTTCACGTGCTTTGGAACTGGAAACGGAGTGAGAGAGGTGACCACAATGAATACAATGAAGAGGGTTAAAAGCGGACTTGCCATGCTCGTTATTTCTGCGTCGTTGGAGGGTTGTTCCTCGGCACCCTTAAAGCCTGCCTGTCCAAAACAACTGGTCGATTTCGACAAGCCGCCCACTTATGAGACGGGGACGATCAGCATTGACCAGAATCCCAGCCATTGCAATAAGCCGACCGTCGAGATGAATCTGTTCGGCTACAATATCATGTGCAGTCCTGAACATTACTTCGAGCACGACAGCCGGATAGGAGATCTGCTCGTATGGGACGATGTCACCTACTCGGATGATAACATGGACGGAAGACCCGACAGCGTTTACGTGCCCCGCGTCGGCGAACTGCAACCGCTGGAGCAGCAAGTGAAGCTCTATGCGGAGACGCTCAAGATGTTGCGCAAGGATTACATCCACCGGCTGTGGGAGAAACGGTGGAAATGAACACATCGCAGTGAACACGAGAATTGACTCGTCTTGCCTCGTGTCGATTTTTGCTGGCATGAGCACTTAGCTGTGCAGGACGTCTTGTCGGTCCGGCTTCCTAAATTCACGTTCGCAACGCAGAGATGTTTTGTACAGTTTAAACTTCCCCCTGCTTTCGATCGGCGCATCTTCGCGACGCACTCTTGGCACAGCTTGGGCTTCTGGAAATTCTCTTCCATGCTGCTCTTCTGGAGGCGTCATGGAAACGCCACGGTCGCCACTACTGGCAAATGATCGGAGGGAATGTATTCTCCTTGAACACTGCCTTCGTCTTGCAGACGCTTTATCTGATTCTTGCTGATAACCTTGTAGTCTTGGAGCTCAAGCGCGGTGCTCACAAAAATGTAGTCAAGGGTCCGCGAGGGGTTGTGCGCGGGGTAGGTCCAGTACTTTCTGATTTCGTCAGGGCTGCCCTCCCCTGCGAGCGCGGGAATCGTCTTGAGCGTCCGCTCGTGGCGGATGATGTGCATACTGCAGTCACCGCGATAGTCGTCAGGATCTCCGTACCGTCGGTCTGCGTTATCCTCATCATCAAAATTATTGCGGTCTGACTCGGGCGGAATTGTGTTGAGATCACCGCCGATGACGACTTTTCCGTCCACCTGCCGAACGTGCTCAATAAGTTTTGCAAAATGGAACTTGCGCATGAAGGTGATATTGCGTACAGGCACTTTAATGTGGTTAGTGATGCGGTACACGATATCGTTGAGCAAGTGCACACTGAAGACTGTGACGTCTGCACCGTCCACGTCGAGAATGGCTTTGGTGTATCCTTTCGATTCGTTGAGCAACTGCGCACATTTTGAGACTGGCCTGCAATCACTGAAATCCTGTCCGAAAGTGAACGCGGACACCTCCTTAACAGGATAGCGAGACAGGATCCCGGTGCCGGTGTCGCGGTTCCACACTATATTATTCCAGTCGCCAATATACCTGCGAAGCCTCTCTGGAACGATCGAGCAGTGATGCTTCCCTTTGGCATGGTACGTAAAGCCTGCCTTGGTAGTCAGGTACTCTAGTTGGTCGATGTGATGCGTTCCAACCCAGTCATAGTCGACTTCCTGCAATAGGATAACTTCCGGGTTTTCGGACAGCATCGTCTCCACGATGCGGTCGAGCGTCTGGATCAAATGCTTCTTGTCTAGCTGCTCGGCGAAATCCCCGTGATAGTCGTGCCCTGTGTTAATGTTCCACGACATTACCTTGAGCGACTTGTGTTCTGCGTCCATATGACTAATGGAAATGGGGAAGCGTTTATAACTTTTTTTGCGCCAATCACGCCGAGCTCGCTGAATTCCAGAAAAGATTACTTGCTGTAGTTTTTGCCGACGAGGCTTGCGTCCTTGATGCTCTACAGAGTCTCAAGCCTGCGAGATGCGGGCATCCCTGCGCTGAACATCTTCCAGAAGACCTTCTGCATCCACTCGACCAATTCAGTATCGAAGATGTCGTAGAAGATGAGAGTCTTGCCCATCAGCTCTCCTACTTTGTAACGTTCAGGAGACTTGATCTCTTTCAACCGTGCGTGCTGATGATCAATAATCACGCAACGCAGGAGCTGTTCACCAAGTTAACATCATCACAGCGCGTGGTGTTCGCCAACCCACCACCGGAGTTCGTGAAAGAAAAATTGCAGGAACGGTGGAAGAAAACTGCAAAAGTCAAACGGTGAGAAACTGACTTTTCTTACCTTGCTGCTGTACATGCATGTTATCGGCAGCTCTTTGAATCTAATCCTCGCAATGTACTGAATCTTCAGGAGACTGACCTTGAGGGACGCATGGCTGCCTTTCAGGCGTGGGGTGCATAGAGGTTTGAGCCCTAAACTCCTGGTTTTTAAACCCTTTTTATAGGTTTATTTTTAATCCACCGGAAGCCCTCGCTTTAATCAGTTATCCCTTGCGATGCTCTTGCTTTAATGCTTGCTTTAAAACCATTTCTCAAGGCTTATAATGCCCAAAATCCTAAAAAACAGCATGATCAGTATCATTCTGCCGGCACGCAACGAAGAAAAAAACATCCTGCATGTACTTGGATCAATACAGAAACAGCGGCAGCCTTGTCCACCATATGAAGTGCTGGTCTGCGATGCCGGTTCAACTGACAAAACCGGATCACTTGTGAGAGGCTTCATCGGCCGCACTAACGTTCGCAATATACATCTCATCAACTACGAACATGAAACCCACGATCATCGCAAGCCAAATCGCGCGCGAGTCATGAACTTTTGCGCGGGCAAAGCAAGCGGCAAGGTGCTCTTGTTCCTGCACGCAGACTGTATTCTGCCGCACACAGCGCTTTCGGACGTCGCAGCAGAGATTGAGAAAGGCGTGCAGGCGGGAGCGTTCCTTGTCAAATATAACAACCGTAACCCCCTCTTTCGTCTGGGAGAAATAGTGAGCCGTTGGCGCACTCTTCACGTGCACCGCTTCTATGGAGATCAGGCGATATTCATTCGTGCTGATGCCTTCAAGAGCGTGGGCGGCTATTACGACTTCGACTTGTTTGAGGACTTTGATTTTTGCAGCCGCCTCCGCAAGCGCTGCAAAATCGGCATCATCAGAAAATATGTCGTCTCGTCTGCCAGAAAGTACACAAAGTACGGCATCATTAATCAATACTTGGATAACCAGATCGTCGAGCTTCTCTTCCGCTTCGGTGTCGAGACTTCTAAACTGCGTAAGATCTATAAGGAAATCAGGGTGCGTTGATCGGCTCTGTCCCGAATGTGCCGCTGCCACCCTGCGAGCTGAAACGATAAACATATGTTTCAACATCCTCTCGGCGACAAGATGACCAGCATACTCACAGCGAGTGGATCACCGATAGCGGTGCAGCGGCCGCTGAAAGCGAAATTCCGGACAGAGCCGCGTTGATCCATTCATTTATGACCTGCTTTGTAGAAAACAGCTGCCTGCACACTCGCCACCTGCCCGCGAGTTTGCGACAAATCACATAGAGTTGCAATATTCTAGGTTAGTTGTTCGCCTTAACATACTCGGCGAGCGTTGCGGTGATGCTTCTATTGGGAGTAGCCAACAAATACTAAAGAAAGATTTGGAATGTTACTAGTAGTATCCGATATTCCTGCTGTATGACCCATTTGGGCCGGCGCCAGAGTTGTAGGTGATGACGATCCCTGCCTCCATGTCGCCGCCGGAATGGCTTGTTCCCAGGTAATCAAAGCTTCCGTGGGCTGGTCCTGTCTGCCAGGGCGCATGACAATTTGAGCACATGGTTTTGGCCTCCTTGTTCTGTTTTGATCAATGTGACTTTATTGTATGATAGATCAAGTTATGGTGCGGGAATATTTAAAAAATTAGGTGCCCTGCTGACATGAAGTGTGACAGAGAAGTCATACAGGGAAAAGGTCAGCAGAAAGGTCTTGTTCAGCCTTCCTGTAGTTTTGCTGCGAGTCCGCTCCTTTCTTAGTGTCGTACACGTCGTCAATCATGATATTGTAGAGCCCCATGAGGACTTGGCCGACCATCTGTTTCTTGTTCTGCGTCGGTCCCGCGGCGCTGAATTGGTACATTGTGCCATCGCTTCCATGATACTTGATGTTGATGCCGGTGTAATCCGATGATGTTCCCTTCTGGTTTTCTTTGGGAGCGCCTGCAAGCAACTGGTCAAGTCTGGAGTATTTGTTCTTCTGGCCGTTTCCTTGCGGGAGTCGCGGGCTGTAGAGATTCTGTGGCCCAATTCTGCTTCGTTTGGAGGGAAGTCTTTGATAATGTGGCTGTTTGCTTCCAAGGTCGACGAGCCCGTGTTCTTCTAAGAACTGTCGGAGTTCATCATCGTGTGCAGGCTTGTCAGCAAGGTCTTCCTCGTTCTCGTGTTTGTCTATTGCAGTCCTGTCATTGCTTGGTGCATAGGAAATCTTTTGCGCTGGCCATCGCGCGGCTTTCGGTCCTTGGTACACTGGTTGTGGTCTGTATAATTGTATGGCTTCCATGTTTTCACCTTATCGTGTAGTGTGACGTTGCCGTCATCTGAAGCGTCTTATGGTTTGGAGAAATAAATAGTCTCTTGTAATAGAGTGCAGAACACTGTGTCAAAGTTGTCCAGAAGCTGGGGATGATCGCGGCTGATCAGCAGTTGAGCTTTTTGTGCTGCTCGTATTTGTAGACGTGCTGCGCTCCCCGGGCGAGTTCATAGAAGATATTGCTGACGTGGAAGTCGGCGACGTTCTGTGTGGCCTCGAATCTGCACCTGCGCAGCAACTGCTTTCTGACGAGTGCTTCCAGGAACTCATCGCTCTTGTCAAGAAGTGCTGTCAGGGGTTGGTCAAGCAGCGCTTCGCAGGCCTCTCTCTGAGCAGGTCCCGGAGTTTCCATTCGCTCGGCACGGATATCGTCAAGAAGTCCGCGGAGATCATGGACCATATTTGGGATCTGCCAGTCAAACTGGGTGCGTAACTGTCTTCGCAGTCCTTGTTTGGATGGATTGCATCGTAGGTTCCGCATGGCGAGTGCATTGCGGACCTTATTCGCGAACGTGTCGACCGCGTATGCTTCGCATGGTATCCGCGAAAATTCGTTCAGATAATCATGGATCCGGTTCGGGTCTGCTTCAGCCGCTTGCGCGTGCGCGGCGATGTGCTCAGGCGCCATCTCGATGACTTTATCATCGATGCCGGGCTGCAGGTAGTAGCCGATGTTGAACCAGCTGGGAGAATCGAAGGGACTATAGATGCGCGTGCCTGACTTCGCGAAATGCTCTGCGACATCGCCCTCAAGCACGATGCCCTGTCCCTCGAAGCTCTTGCGCGAATTGGGTTCGATCACGAGAAACCCGATGTGTGCTCTGTCCGGCGCCACGGCCGCGACCGCCTTGAAGTCTTTGCGTAGGTACATCCCTGCGACGGGTTCGTATTCGGTCAATAGGTCTTCAAATGTCATCGTCTCGTATCGTCGGAAGGATGCGCAGGAAGAACTCCGTGTCCTTAGGGTGCGTCAAAAGATTTGCAACTTCTTCTCTCTTTACCCATCGTGCTTCCGGAGTGCCTGTTTCTTGTGGTTGTAGCTTTTGCTGTGTTGTCGTGAAAAGATACATCGTGATCTGACGCGGCTTTGTGTTGTCTTCTCCTCGCCCATCCTTGCTGATCTTGAATCGTTCGTAACTTCCCAATTTTCGCAGCAACGTAAGATCTTTGATTCCAGTCTCTTCAAAGATTTCCCGCTTTGCTGCAGTGAGCTGTTCTTCACCAGCTTCGACGTGCCCTTTTGGAAATGACCAGGAGGTATCTTGTTGGTTCACGATGCAGATAAGTCTTTGTGCATTGAGCACCACCCCGCCCGCGATCTGGGTTTTGTGCATGTAAGAAAAGCATGATAGAATCTTAATAAATGTTATGGGGTGCAAGACCCTGTCCGGAATTGTGCCGCTGCCACCCTGCGAGCTGAAACAAACAGCATAATGTTCATATTTGTTAGCCGCGCCACCACCGACCTACTAGCTAACGCGAAACACAACGCCTCGCACGATTCTGGCTTTATTATTTAGTTTAAACGTGGCGAGCGCGCGTTGAACAAAATATTTCCTCGTCCTAGGAAACTCGGCCTCTCCCAAGGCCGGTTTCCATTGCCGTGTTTGACGATGCGCCGGTGCAGCGATCGAGCGTAAGCGAGATTCTGGACAGATCCTTGGGCCGCGCAAGTCAGCGCAGCATTCTCGTCAGGAGACCCGCGAGGAGTCCTATGAAGAAAGCAGGTGGGAAGAGCAGCAGGAAGACGAGTGCTGAATACAGAAAGCTTTGCGTAAGGACGAGCTCAATGGTGCAGGGGAATTGGGGCATGTCAAGGCCGCACACTCCACCAAGGTCTGGCAGTTGCGTGAGCACGAACGTGATGAAAAGGACTGCTGCGAAAATGGCGGCAAGCAGTGACGTCACGATTGCTCCTGTGAGAGGATAGGAAGAGCACAAGCGTGACCTTCGCCGCGTCCGTCGCCGGGTCCTTCGCACAGGGGGTCTTTTGGTTTGCTGCATGACGTTGTGGAAGGGGCGGTGGCCTTTTTATTATTTCTGGAGCGCTTTTTTCGTTTTTCCGCTGTTCACAAGAGAATTGTTCTAATGCGGTCTTTTGATGAGTTATCGGGGTCTTTAAATACCAAAATTAATTTATATTGGCTAGCTATTTAGACTGTATGAAATACGTTTTACTGATTATTAGTATAATATATTTATTAATCATGATTCGATGGTATATCTTATACAAAAAAGAAATTAGATCAAGATTCCATGATAAGAAATTTAAGTCAGAAACTTGGATTGCGGGAATTTTCACAAGTCTGTTCTTGTTCTTTTTTAGTTATGCTATAACAATTATCTTATTAGACCCATTATTTACTCCACAAATTAAACTAGATTATTCTTGTGAGTACCGGTCTTATCATGGAGAATTTGATCTTGAAATTAAGAATGATGGTGAAGTCGGTGAAGAAGGATTTAGTTTAGTGGTTAATGATATTATTCTTAAGAATTTCTCTGTTAATCCCACAGGAAATCAAAAAGTAATCTATATGGAGACAAAGAAAAGAATTCCTGCATATTCAATTGATGAAACCTGGGCAAATGATCTTTGTAGTGTTTCATTTAGCCATCCAATACTTGAGTCTGATCCCAGACCTAATAAAACAATACCCAAAACGGATAATGCGTATCTGAAACTAAAATGCACCTATTTCCCACCAAACTCAAAGTTTAACTTTCATTTTAATAGTCTAGGAGATAATAGAAATATTAATTATGAGTATTGGGGAAAGGATACCCAACCAAAAAAAGAAATTAACAGATGTGAGGAAGCTGTTTGTTATGGAAATATTAAAGATTTCTTACTTAATTTATTCTTTAAAATAACGGGAAGATGGGAAATAAGACAATGTACGAAAGGAGATTATACTCGTAGTTTTGGTTAGGTATTGATAAAAATGGATTATTTAAAATTATTTTTAGAGCGAGCATAGCGAGCTGAGGGTTTAAACCCTGCTCTTTAGGGCGTGAGAGAAGTCATAATTGCTGGGTTGATGGGTCGATCAAGTACCGTTGTGCTCGTTCTGTAAGACTCATTCTGAAAGGCAGCCTGTTGAATCCCCTTATCGGCGGGTAGACCTCAAACACGTTGTCACACGTGAATTTTCCCAGTTGTTCGAGAACCCATACTGCGGTCATGCGGTTTCCGATATAATCGACAAGTCCTGGTTTTTCAGGGCTTGAAACGACCTTCTCTGCGTAGAAGCATAAGCCGTTCGCGTATGTTTCCTTGAGGGCATCGACTGTCATCCGACGGCCGAGAGCAACGTCGCGCAAGAAATACTCAACACACTCGTTGAGTTGCTGATCGATGATTTGTTTTTCTTCATCGTTCATGCCAACAAAGGGCATACCTGCTGCCTTGAATTTTGCGGTCTTGAAGACGTGGACTTTGACGCCGTAGTTCTTCATGAGTTCTGAAGCGTCAGGGATCGCGGTGAATGCCCCGATGCTGCCGACAAGGCTCGTCGCGTTCGCGACGATGTAGTCACACGCGCAGAGGAGATGGTATGCTGCGGACGCCGCGACTCCTCGCGCCCGGCCGACGATATGCATGGGGGCAAGTTTCTTGTGGTAGGTGCCTGCCCTGACGTGGCGGAGGAGATCCACCATCTCGAAACCGGCGTAGACCAACCCGCCGCCGGAATTGACTTCAAGGACGATGCCCTTGACGGTCTTGTTATCAACAAGCGAATCTATACAGCCTTTCAGATAATTCGCATCATTTCCTGCATTGTTTAAGGGGACCGCGCCGATAGGTCCGTCAATTGTGATAACTGCTACTTGGTTGTGGTTCTTTGTCCATGTGCCTTTGCGCTGCAGCGAAGCGGTTACCTGGCCTACCTTGAAGCCTAGATATCCGAATAAAGTAACGTAGGCCACAGTTCCGGCAGCTGCCGCTGTTATGCGGATGATGTCATCGAGTCCCATGAGGTGTGCCTGAGAGGTTTTTGTTATATACGTTGTGTAATGGTTTTCTCCCGTACAATCATGACAGTTGCTGTTCTTTTCATTTTGGAAGAAAAAATCGTGCACTCGTCACGATTATTTCAGTAAATGAATCACCACAACCTTAATAAATGACCCTTGACGGAGTGTATAGAATTATCTGACTTATTTATTAATACTGTAATACTAAATACTGTGATACTATACTGAAAAGCCTAAAGCTTTAATAAATTCGCTCTATATTATAATCCGCTCTATATTATAAAACAGGGGTGCATCTCGTGTTATTGAGTCTAGTGATTGGAATAAGTCTTCTCGCTCTTGGTTTTGCCGGCTACCTGTTGCATTGGCTTCTCAAGCAGGACGAAGGTTCTGAATCGATGAAGAATATAGCTGATGCGATCAAGGAAGGCGCAAACGCGTTCGTGAAGCGACAGTACAAGACCATCGCTCTTTTTGCGGTTGTTGTCGCCGTTATTTTGTTTGGTATGTATTATTTCAGTGGAGATATCGCGACTGCCGTGAACACCTCGATCGCGTTTCTGTTTGGAGCGTTGTGCTCGTCGATTGCAGGCATCATCGGGATGGTCGTCGCGGTTCGTGCAAACATACGCACTGCTGCTGCCGCAAGAAAAAGTATCAATAAGGCGCTGCAGATTTCACTGCGCGCGGGAGCGATCAGCGGTTTTGCCGTTGTCGCGCTTTCGCTGCTTGGAATCTCTGTACTATACTTACTTTATGGAGCAAATCCACAGACCACGCCATTCATGATTGTTGGCTTTGCGTTTGGAGCATCATTCGTCGCATTGTTCGCGCAGCTTGGCGGCGGGATCTATACCAAAGCTGCCGATGTTGGTGCGGATCTTGTGGGAAAGGTAGAGGCAGGAATTCCCGAGGATGATCCGCGAAACCCGGCAGTGATTGCCGATCTTGTTGGTGATAATGTCGGAGATTGTGCTGGACGCGGAGCCGACTTGTTCGAATCGACTGCGGGAGAGAATATTGGAGCAATGATTTTGGGAGTCGCTCTTTTTCCCGTGTTCGGCATTAATGGCGTTCTGTTCCCCTTGGTTGTGCGGGCTTTTGCGCTCATCGCAAGTGCGATTGGTGTCATGGTTGTTCGCACCAATGAAGGAGGGGATCCGATGGCTGCATTGAATCGGGGTTATTACGTGACAAGCATTCTTGCTGCATTGTCATTTTACGCGGTGACGATGTGGCTGCTTGGTAACGTGTACTTCTTTTACGCCGGGCTTGTGGGACTGGTTACAAGCTTGCTCGTGCTGTACATAACTCAGTATTACACTGAGCATAAATACCGCCCGGTGCAACAGATTGCTGAGGCGTCAAAAACTGGCCCTGCAACAAATATCATCACAGGGATTGGTGTCGGGTTTGAGTGTACTGGTGCATTTGTTGTTGTGATCGCTGCAGCCCTGTTTACATCGTACAAGTTTGGCGTTCTTTCCGGTGTCGCGCATGGCGGCTTGTACGGTACTGCGATGGCAACGATGGGGATGCTTTCCGTTGCAGCGTACGTTCTTGCGATGGATAATTTTGGTCCGATCACTGACAATGCGGGCGGCATTGCTGAGATGTCAAAACAATCTGTAGTTGTCCGCAGGAAGACCGACCGTCTTGATGCTGTTGGAAACACGACAAAAGCGCTCACGAAAGGTTACGCTATCGGCTCCGCAGCGCTTGCTGCATTCCTGCTTTTTGCTGCGTACCTCGATGAAGTGGCTAAATTAACCGGCAAGGTTTTCAACGTTGTTGATATCGCGAAGGTTCCAGTCTTCATCGGCGCCCTCATCGGTGGGATGCTGGTGTTTCTCTTTGCCTCGATGGCGATGCTGGCAGTTGGAAAGACCGCGAGTTACGTGATTGAGGAAGTTCGGCGTCAGTTCAAGAAGAAAGGCATCATGGAAGGGAAGATCAAGCCGGATTATGCGCGGTGTGTTGACATCACGACACGAGGAGCGCTCAAGAGCATGGTTGCACCCAGTTTTCTCGTTGTAATCGCGCCGGTTGTTGTTGGTTTCCTGCTGAAAGCTGAAGCGATCGCAGGTTTGTTGATGGTCGCCACGATCGTTGGTGTTTTGCTTGCCACTGTACTCAACAATGCTGGCGGCGCATGGGATAACGCAAAGAAGTATATTGAATCAGGAATGTACGGCGGTAAGGGCTCTGATGCGCACAAGGCCGCAGTCGTGGGAGACACTGTCGGCGACCCGTGCAAAGATACCGTTGGCCCGAGCCTGCACGTCTTGATAAAGCTGCTTGCGACGCTCACGCTTGTGTTGGCGCCGCTCTTCATATGATCTTGAGTGGTTTTGCTGAAAGCAAAATTTCCGCAGAGTCGTGCCTTGATAGAATCGTGAAATTCTAAACAGAACGTCAAGGCACGATTGAATATAATCCGGTTATGCTCTTTTGACGATAGTCAAAATTCGAGGCTTTGAAAAGGCCGAGAAAGTCGTCATGCCAATAATTTTTTGTTCTCTGAAAAAGTTGATCATACATGACAATTAATATAATGCCTGTTAATTGCCTCGAGTCGAAGGCGAGAGCGCAGCGTGGTCGTAGTGACCAAAGGGAACGGAGAAGTTGTCGGAAAAAATTTATATAGTCGTGAAGTTTATCAATTGTCATGGAACAATATTGGATGCCAAAAGAGTTAGATTTTCAAAATTTAAGACTCTGTTTAGATAATTATTCTCCCGAATTTCTATATATTAGATTAGTTGGTTCAATGGGTGGAACAGTTAAAATAAATGCAAGATTGGAAGATAGAACTCTTGATTTTAAAAAAGATGAATCAGGATTATATATGATCGTTGATTCAGATGAAGTCTTTCATTTTCCTTTGAAAGAGTATCATAAAGGATTTTCATTGGCATATGAAAGAATTGAACCCACAGAAGATGGAATTGGAAGAATGGTTATGTTAAGTCATGGGATAGATCCATATGACTCTAATCTTCCAGAACCTAGAAAATCAACTTTAAGAATAATATTGGATGATCATTTAATGGAAATTGATTTTCAAGGAAGAATCAACATTAAATTTCATTCTTGGTGGGAAAAGCCACATTGGAAATATTGGACTATTGATAAACCGGGTAATATTCAAGAAGCCATTTTAAAACAGCAGATTGAATATGGTCAAGAAGATTCTTAAATTTTTTCCGACAATTGCAATTAACGCTGTTATGCACAAAAACTTCGCCAGATGTTTTTGTGTGGGGTTCAAAACCCCGCCTTCAGGGCGAAGTTTTTGGCATCCTAAATGTCAGAAATGCAAAGCATTTCTGAGCATGCTCAGAAACCAAAGGTTTCTGACAAATCCACCTATCAAAGCAGGCGTTCCGTCAAACTCCGCACTTTAGTGCGGAGTGGAACGCCTGCGGCGGATTTTTATGATATTCCTTTTACGAAGTAAAAGTCCGAAGCTGAAAAGCTGAGGAAGTAACGCCGATAAAATCTTGCAGATTTTAAACTTTAGTGGTCAGCGTTATTGAATATAATTCCTGTTAGTTTCGTCTGACCAACGGGAAGACCTGATTTTTAGTGCAACGATGCCGAAGGCAAAAAATCAGAGTTTGAGAGCGAGCTTTTTCGTTAGGGGTGCCCGCTTATTTTTATTTGTTATTAACTATATAGTAGTTATAGATAGAAAATTTTATAAAGGTAAGTCTATAATCAAATTGTATGAGTATCAGAAATTATGTTGGACGAGGATTAGCAACTTTGGCATTGGCTGGAAGTTTATTTTTAGGTGGATGTCCAGATCCTCAACCTCCTCAACCTCAAAGACTTGAACAAAGAATTTCTCAAGAGGTTGCACAACCAAATGGACAACCAGATAAATATGCTATTCTAATAAATGGAACAGATGAACGGCGTTTTGTTATGGAGATAAGTCTAATATATCAAGTGCTCTTAGAAAATGGTTTCAAAAGAGAGGATATTTATGTTTTTGACCAAGATGGAAAAGAGGAGTTCTTATATCCAGTAGATGATATAGCACATAGAAAAAGTCTTGAAACGATTTTTAATCATCTACAAAAGAAAATAGATGGGGAAGATATTTTAATTGTTCATGTTTCAGATCATGGGGTTAGAACTAGAATAAAAGCAGAAGGTTCTGGTTCTGGAGAGACCCAAGAAGTTACTGAAGTAGTTTTGCCGTATGGGAATGTTTCAGAAATTGATTTTGAAAGATATTTGTCTGGCATAAATCCCAAATTTGGTATTTTTTCAACAGAGGTATGTTATGGTGGTGGTCTGGCAAATAGATTAGGATATGGAAGATTTGTTGGGATTGCACAAACAACAGCAACAGAGTTAGGTCAGTCAATAGAAGGAAATATTTTTGGAGGATTTTTTTACCAAGCATTTAGAAATTCCGCAGAATCGGACAAAAATAAAGATGGCAGAGTAACAATTGATGAAGCTTTTGATTATGCAAAAAATAGACATTCTTGGTCAAGAACTGGTAAAGTGAATCCTCAGTTGGTATCTGATATGGATGTAAAAAGTCTTTCTATTAAATAATTGAGCAACTTGTTGCGAAAACTATCTGTTGCGAAGCAACCGCCGGCACCCCGTTCTCGTGAGGGCTCTCAAATTGAAACTAATCAGTGTTAGTTTCCCTCGGTAGAGGTTGGATTTTAGTGCAACGTTCGGCGAAGCCGAAAAATCCAAAGTCAGAAGTCGGCGTATTGAGGAAGAAGTCCTACAAAGTTAAAGAATTAAAGGGCAAAAACATCAATAAGAAAATGGTTCTCCATCGACTTCAACAATATCATTTAAACTAACTGAAAAATTATTTTGTCTATCTCTTTGATATTCAGAAATCTTGAATTTTACTCTATTTTTTGGATTAAGTAACATATCCCTCTTTTGAGCACCCCAGTGTTCATAACATTCAAACATTTTAAGTCCATCTTCAGTTGAGAGTGCGAAAAAATACCTATCCGGATCAATCCAGTTCTTCTTGTATTTTTCAGATTTAATAGTTCCACTTATGTATCTTGGTTCGACGGGTTTTTGTTGATTTGATGCTGGATCACAACCAATTACACCTAATCCGACAATAGCCATTAACTCATAAGCTACAATTCTTTGATAAAGTTTCATATTGCTATTGTAACTAGGAGGTAGTATATGATGCTTTCGATTCTTGTTTTTGCCCCTTTCAACATTTTAGCCGACTTCTGATCGAAACTAATTCTTGTTAAGTTCGTTTTCGGTTACGAAGTTCCGAAAACCTGCGTCCGCAGAGTCGAATTTTCACTTAATCCATTCGAGCGTAGCGAGTTGTAACTGTCCGCAGGACTAAAGAGTTGGGGGCGTTCTATCGAGCACGAAGTGCAATAAAGAACAAGAATAAAAGGGCGGGCATTTTTATCGAAAGCTTTAATAATTACCTCACATAAACACTACTGCGTGGTAGAGAAAGATAATTCGTTGGAGAGACGACTGACTCATGATGGCGTGGTTCATCACCCTCTTGGAGGCGGATCTTATGTATTCGAGAAAGGTTATGTTGATTATTTAGTTAGGCAGATTATTAAAGAAAAGGTAAGAATTAGTATTGGAGCACAACCAAATTCTTCGCCACATTTTGGAACATTAGTCGTCTTCAATTTAGCTTATGCATTGGCGCAGAAAATGTCTGCTCATTCTGATTCTATTCAGTCCGAAGTATTTTTTGAAGTTATAGATACAGCACCATCAGAAACAAAGACAATCTGCGGTATTGATTATCAAATCAGCTTGAGAGATAGTAAAGTTGCGGAGAATCATCTTGATGAATATTCTGAATTATTAGGGTTGCTTAAAGGTTTTACGGGTGTAGATTATACTATGAGGAGACAACGAGATTTTAATTCGCAACAGGGGATTCCTCATATTTTGCGAAAAATTGTTCAAAACAGAGAAACACTTGCACCAATTCTTGATTCTCAAAGAGGATTATTACGAATGAGAATAGCATGTTCTGATTGTGGATTAACGGATAAGAACGGGGTTAAGAATAGATACCATGACAGTAGCATGGAATCTTATTGTCCTGAGCATGGATGGTTTGAAACTTCTTTTGATGACGAGTCAGCAAAATTTGAGTATAATACTCCTCTCAGAAACTTGATAAGAGCATTAGTATATTCTTCAGATAACCAAAGTAATGATGTTCCATTCGAATGGTTAAGAGTTACTGGGAGCGATTATGCAGGATATTATCAAGAACAGCTACTCTATAAGGCAGCATCCCTCTTAGGAACCGCCGCGCATAAGTTACCAACGATTGTCTATGCGCCTCTTGTTGTTGATTGGTCCGGGGCTAAATTATCAAAATCTCTTTATGTGAAAGAGAATGCTTATAAAGATCTTCCCAAATATTTAGTAAATTACGATAAGTTTAGAGACAAACTTGGAGAAGAAGGTGTTAGAAAAATGTTTGAAGAAGTTTCATCTTGGTTAGATGATTCGTTTAAATTATTCCGAAGTTATTCTGTATATTACTTCATGGGGTTGTTTGGAGATGAGTGAACAGATACAAATGGGTTTTGTAGAGCCACGGGATATTTTTCTAAGTATTAAACCAAAGTTTGCTGATCTTATAGCAAGTAGGGAAAAAACATATGAATTTAGAAGATACAAACCTAAAGACACAATCAAAAGAATTTGGTTATATGTGACCAGTCCTAATTCAGAATTAAAATATATTGCTGAGGTTGGTAATGTGGTGGAATACCCTACTCAAATTCCTGAAGAGGGAGTAGGAAATACTGATTTTAATCAAGGGTTAAAAATATCAAAATTTGCTTTTCCCATACTACACTTAGATGAGTTAGTGGAGGGAATTCCTATAACAATATTGAGAAGCAGATTTAATTTTAACTCCCCCCAGAGTTATATCTATACTGATACTTTCCCAGAATTGGTAAAATATGTTAAGGGTTGTGAAATGAGAAGGTTGTACTAAAATGGCAGATAAGACTTTTTTGAAAAATTTATATGAACGCCCATTTAATGCAATCAAAGGAGGTCAGAAAAATATTGAGATCAGAGCTAATAAGAACATTTTTTCTGGTAACTCTGTTAATCTGATTGAGGAAGGGGATTTCATTATTTTTAAGAAATTTAATAGTGAAGAACGATTGAAGTGTACTGTCGAAAGAAAGATACTTTATAAAAGCGTAAGAGAGTTATTAGAAGCAGAAGGAACAGAGCATGCACTCTCAAGTACCAATGATATAGAAGAAGGAATTAAATCTGTTGAATCAATAGGGGATTACAAAGAATTAATCTCTAAGAATGGTGTTTTTGCTATTAAGTTAAAAGATGTAAGAGTAGTTTAGTGTTTGATTAATGCCGCCCCGTTAGAATCGTGAAAGAATGCCCGCTTACACTTTTGATTAACACGTTGGTTTTTCTTCCTTGATGGTCTTGTTATTGGACTTAACGCTGTTAGTCGAACTGTCCCAGATTAGTGAGCTTAATGTCGACGATAAAAGCTAATACCAGACTCAAACATCACCATTTTGTTGTCGACAAAATCCATTATAAAGCCTATTAAACTAGGACACTTCGCTGTTAGTTACTCCCGATTTATTGGGATTCGACGAATGAAATGAGGAGAAAGTCGCGTAGGGGCAAACTTAACAAAATTCTTCGATTACTCTTTTTTTAACATCTTCTGGAACTAAGGGGAGTTTGTGTATTTCTTTGAGATTGTGCCATTCTAAAATAAATTTATTCTGCTCTGAATTTATCTCTGCTTCAGGTCCGCCCAACTTTAATATTCCATCAAATTCAGTAATAAGGTAAAAAACAGCCATTCTTCCATCAAATTCATTATGAATCTCCCATAACTTTCTAGCAAGTTTCACATCCAAACCCGTTTCTTCCTTCATCTCTCTTATTGCTGCTTCATCTGGAGTTTCGCCCTTCTCTACTCCGCCACCAGGAAATACATAATATCCCCTTCCATTGAAAAAACGGTGAATTAGAAGAATTTTGTCTTTGCTAATCACTATTGCTGCTGCCCTCATGGAAATAAAGAAAGACAAGGGATTTAATAAGTTTGCCCCCAAAGCGATTGTAACTAATTGGTGTTAAATTCTTTTCCCCTACAAAGTGGGGTAAAGTTTCGTCCGAAAAGTAATTTGAAGTCCGTTCCATTAAATGAGCGACAGCGATACCTAAAGAACAAAAATCAAAGGGCAGTTTTCCGTTAAAATGTAATAAATAAGAATCAAACTATTAAGAAGATAATGAATAAGAAATTTGGCGGCAAAAGTAGTAATGTTTATATATAAATCAGGTATAATAAATGAAGAGGTGTTTGAATGAAAAGAATTGTTGTAATTTTATTAATTGTTCTGATATTACCAATTGTAAATGCTCAACAAACTACTCAACCTGCAGAAGACGCAGGTGTAACGCCAGATAGTTTTCTATGGGGATTAGATAAAGCATTGGATAACTTAAATTTGCTTCTCACTTTTGATAAAGGAGAAAAGGCAAAGAAAGGTATAGAAATAGCAAGAGAAAGATTATTGGAAGTTAGAGAAATGATTGAAGAAAACAAGTTAGAGGCTGCTGAAAAGGCAAAAGAAGAGCATGGAAAAACTTTAGTAAAGGTGAAGCAGAACGTTAAGGAAATAGAAAAAGATAATTCAACAGAACAGATTGAAGAAGAGTTAGAGATTGAAAAAGAGCTAAAAGAGCATGAAGATGCTGTTGAAGAGGTCAATACAGAACTAAAAATTAAGATAAAAATTGAAGGTACAATAACAGAAGAACAAAAAGCTTTGATTAATTCACTTCTTAATTCTTTGAAAGGGCAAGCTGGAGAAGTTAAAATAGAAATTAAAAACAAAAAAGATAAAACCAAGATTAAAATAAAACAAGAGACTGGTAAAAGCGATGAGGAAATTGAAGATGAAATAGAAGATTTGGAAGAAGAAATTGGACTTGAAGAAATAAAAGTAAAAGCAGAGATAAAAGGCAATAAAACTCAAATTAAAATTGAAAATGAGTTCTCAACTAATGCTGTTGATAAAAATGCAATAATAGATGAGATTATTCGAAGATTTACTTTAGACAAGGAAACTGTTAATAAAATATTAAAAATAGAAACTGAAGATGAAGAGGAACTTGAAAAAGAAAGGCTAAAAGTAGAAGCTAAAACTGAAGAAGGTATTGCAGAAATAGAAGTAGAACTAAGGTTTACATTAACTACAACAGATAAAGAAGCCATTGTAAATGGGGTTGTAGCAAGAAGTCAATTATCAAAAGAAGATATTGAAAAAGTTTTAGAATTAAAAGCTGAGGAAGAAGAAAAAGAAGAGGAAGAACTTGAGATAGAAGTGGAGATTGAAGATGAAACAGCTGATGTAAAAATAGAAATTGGAGATAACGAGCAAGAATTTACATTGGAAACAACAGACAAAGAAACTATACTTTCTGAAATTGCCTCAAGATTAGATGTTACAGTTGAGCAGATAAGAGATATTGTTGAGTTTGAGCTAAAAGAAAAGGAGAAAATAATTGAAGAAGAGGAACAAGAAGAAAAAGAAAATGATAAAGGCGACAAAAAGAAATCAAGTAAAGACGACAAACCAGACTCAGACGATGAGAAGGGAGATGAAGATAAATCTGGCAAAGGCAACAAATCTGATTCTGATGACTGATTCTGATGACAAAGAAGATATAGAATAAGACGCCAAACTTCTATGAATAAAATTACTTAAGTAGGAAAACTACCCTCTTCTCGTTTTTAGGACTTCAAATTTATTGAGTTTAATCGATGTTATGCACAAAAACTTCGCCAGATGTTTTTGTGTGGGGTTCAAAACCCCGCCCTTCAGGTCGAAGTTTTTGGCATCCTAAATGTCAGAAATGCAAAGCATTTCTGAGCATGCTCAGAAACCAAAGGTTTCTGACAAATCCGCCTATCAAAGCAGGCGTTCCGTCAAACTCCGCACTTTAGTGCAGAGTGGAACGCCTGCGG
>JACQXV010000177.1 GCA_016208715.1 Candidatus Woesearchaeota archaeon
AACCTCATAAAAGAAGCGAGGGCAAATAGTGCCCGCCACCAGCACATTGGCGTCTATCATGACCCTCAGTTTCTTACTTTTTGTTTTTCGGGAGGATGGAGGCATATTTTTCCTGGAAAAGCTCCTGGCGGGTTTCTTCGGTAGCCTGGATTACTTCCTCTTCGGTCATATTAAGCGGATGCTCCCGGTGGGATTTGACCAGCATCTCTTCCCACTTTTTGCCCGCAGCACTGCGCTGGCGCTTTTTGACCAAAGTTTTGGGCTTAAGCACCAACACATTGTCCTCCATAACGGCTTCCATAACATCGCCCACCTTGATGCCCATATCTTTCCTAACCTTGGCGGGCAGAGTAACCTGGAAACGTTCCCGGATGTGGAGTAATGCCATTGTCTTATCTCCTCTTCCTATGGTATGATTATACCATAATATTTCCGAATTTCTGAAATAATCTTAGCAATATAGATTATGTTTGTCAAGGAAATAGCTACTATTAACGTATTATAAGCATAATAAATGTTAATTGAATTTAAATTCCTTGGCTAAAATTTCCAAATCCGGCTGCAAACCACCGGGTCGCCCTGCTAACCAGCGTAGCGATTCAATAATACCAAGGGTTTCCGGCTGCTAACTGGCGGGTCAAGCAAAAAGCAGTTTTCTCAGAGTTTGAGACTATCCTGGTTAAAGTTAGACCATAAATCGAACGATAATGACTATCTCGAACAAGATAGAGAAACAGTAAAGAATAGAGTTGGGAAATCTGAATCTCTGGAAAAGCCTTACAGGATTGGGAAACAAAAAAGGCTACAGTGAAAAATCACTATGGCCTTCTGTTAACTGAAACCGCCTCAGATATTCCGAGGCGGGTGTTTTTTGGCTCCCCGCAGTGTTCTCGTTTACAAACTTTATTAGCTTTACCCGCAGGGTCGTTAGTAGGGTAAATTATAGTAGCGGATTGAGAAGGGAATTGGCCCTACAAGCAGTATAATAAAAAATCTGCTGGATTTGCAAAAATAATTTTTTCGGCTACATTTTTTGACGCCATATTACAATACTGTGGGGTATAATACTGTCGGAAAACTGGACCACTAGTTAAGGTGTAAAGACGTGGTAAAATAATCACCAACTAGGAGGTCAGAATTAAGATGGAAAAGAGACGTAAATTTGGGAAGGAATTTAAGGCCAAGGTAGCATTGGCGGCGATTAAGGGGGACAAGACCACGGCGGAGTTGAGTTCGCTGTTTGAGGTTCACAGCAATGTGGTTACCCGCTGGGCTAAGCAGGCCAGGGAGAGATTGCCGCTGGTGTTTGCGTAGAAGGAGGAAAAGAATCTGGACAAGGACGAACTGGTGACGGAGTTATACCAGCGCATCGGGGAATTGAGTGTGGAGAACGAGTGGCTTAAAAAAAAATTGAGCCTTTGAGCCTGGATGAGCGGCGGGAATTAATTGATTTGGAAGACAGCCGGTTCAGCTTGCGGCGGCAATGTGAGATTTTGGGGCTTCCCCGGTCGTCCTGGTATTATCAGCCTGTGCCGGTGTCTGAATGGGAAATACATTTGATGCACTTGATTGATGAGCAATTTACGCTGACGCCGTTTTATGGTGTGCCCAAGATGACGGCGGCTCTTAAAAGATTGGGGGAAGCGGTAGGCGAAAGGAGAGTCCGGCGGCTGATGCGGCAGATGGGGCTTTACGCCATATATCCGAAACCGAAGACCAGCCAGCCGCATCCCGAACATAAGATTTTCCCGTATTTGCTCCGGGAGGTAGAGGTAACCCGGCCAAACCAGGTCTGGGCGGCTGATATCACCTATATTCGCCTGCTGCGGGGCTTCGCTTATCTGGTGGCTATTATGGATTGGTTCAGCCGGTATGTCCTGGCCTGGCGGCTCAGCAATAACCTGGAGGCGGATTTCTGCATCGAGTGCCTGGAGGAAGCTTTGGAGTATGGTTGCCCCGATATCTTCAATACTGACCAGGGATCGCAGTTTACCTCCCTGGATTTTACCGGGCTATTGCTTGGGCGTGATATCGCCGTCAGCATGGATGGCCGGGGTCGGGTATTTGACAACATCTTTGTGGAACGCCTGTGGCGATCCGTAAAGTATGAAAACGTTTATATCCACGGATATCAAATAATTCCAGAGGCCAAAATCGGACTGGGAGATTACTTTAAGCTCTACAATAACGTTCGATTGCACGAATCCCTGGGATATCAAACACCCTGGGAGGTATACTCTGGCATGGGCCGGCTCCAAAATGTTTCCGGCCGGTTGAACTGAAATCCCCCCTCCCGTCCCCCCAGGGGGAAGCGACAGCCTGGGTCACCGGGCATGGTATCATTACAGGGGGCGATAAAGCAGAGGCGCTCTGCCAAAAGCAAAGCGCCTCATGCCCGTTCGACCGCCGGAGTAGCAGTCCGGCTCTCCGGCAAAAAATAAGTTAGCACATATCTTTAAATATTGCAACTCTTCTGGATTCTATTTGTTACTATAAAGGATTGTTTTTTCGTGGCTTTTTACACACCTTAACTTGCATCATTTTTGGTCTAGACAAACGATAGGGGTTTAGATTATGGGATAGAAAAGGAAAAGAAGC
The DNA here is from genome assembly GCA_016208715.1 of Candidatus Woesearchaeota archaeon. Lineage (GTDB taxonomy): Archaea > Nanobdellota > Nanobdellia > Woesearchaeales > UBA11576 > JACQX01. Next base: position 2,599 of record JACQXV010000177.1, read on the forward strand.
CATTTCTGGCTCTAGTGTAACAATAGCATGAAGTGCCGTGTTACTTTTTATCTGCGCTTGTTACATAAGGGAATATACATT
>JACQXV010000178.1 GCA_016208715.1 Candidatus Woesearchaeota archaeon
CTTAGCCACCCTGGCGGCGACCTTTTTCCAACGCTCCCGCAGCCGTTCGGCTACGCGATCGATCAACGCCTCCGCCTCGACGTGGCGCTTTTTGAAGTCGTCCAGGAAGATATCGGTGATCTCCTGAGAGAGAAATGGGTACGGCGTTCTCTTTTCGACGACCTGCATCACCGTGAATTCAGGTTCCCGGATCAGCGGAAGTCGGAGCAGGAGGTCCGTCGCCCGGATGGAGTCCCGGGACCCGTCCACCGCGAGAAGGATCTTCATCTTTTTTCCTCCTGGAGAATGGGGTAACTTTCGGTTCGGTTACGATACCAGAAACGCGTTCCGGGCGCAAAGAAGAGGATTACCTCCATGATGCTTTCCGCAAGGGGAACACCTGAGGCCGACCTCCGGCTCAAGCGGCTTGTGATGCGAGAGGAAATTCGGGTTCTTGCAGACAAGCTGCACCTCATTCATCCCGCGGATTGATGCTTGGAGGCTGGCTGGAGTGACTTGTTAGGCTCTGCTTTTCGTTATTTTATCATTCAATTGTTGCGGTTCAACAACAAAAGCCAAAAACCGATGTGTTGTCCCTATTTTTTTGCTCGTCTATATCCTGCCTTTATTGCCTTCTCTTCCGTATCAAAGTAAATCCTGTTTTCTTCCTTGATCCGGCCACAGCCAGCATCACCAGGAAGACGATATATCTTCGACTGCCTGTTACCAATGATCTCTTTACAAATATCCTTTCCAGCCCAAAGACCCACCCCTGAGACCCTCGCTTCTTGTTCATGAAGGCGGAATTCTTTATACCGATGAAATGGGGAGGGGGCAATAACACGAGCATATCCTTGCTTGATAAGTTCTGCATTGAAAAGGGTACCATCCACAAAAAATACATAGGCCAGTAGACGGCCATAGTCATCATACTGGGTAGAAGGCTCAAATTCAAGATGTACCTTTTTCCTTTCTAATTGTCTTTTGGTAAACTCCGAGGCTTCAGGACCAAAAAACTCGACAGGTTTTTCTGGATGCACCGTCTCAGGAGTATCAACACCGATAAGGCGCACGGTCTGATATCTCCAACCTCGTCCCACACCAATCGTATCACCGTCTGTAATGTGGGTTACAAGCACCCATTCTCCCCTTGGGTCTCCTCCAGTGAAAGTCCAAATGGTAAATAGTGAAGTGGGGATCAATAGAATAAGAACAACGGTAATTAGACGGCTTCTCAGGATGAGAGGTTCTTTTTTCGAGGTTGGTCGCAGTGATTGCACCCTATCTAATCGAAATGAACGGACATCACGGGTAAAGTGACAGTATGCCTTGAAGTAGGTATGTTTCTCGTCACCGAATATCTCACGGGGATAAATGGCGTTATGTCTGATGACCTGGCCATCTGGGTGTATGTACTTAAAAGATAACCCTTCCTTTTGCTCGATGGCTTTTCTAATCTTCAGTAAATATTTTTGCTCCCTTTCTTCCTGCATTTTTTATTCATCTTATAAGCCTAACGTTCACCATAACCGGCAGGCGAAAGCAGAGCGTAGCGGCGCTTTCGGCTGTCCGTGTTAATGGTGTTGTTAGGCGGGGCTCAATGCTTGATCCTGCGGAGCGTTACCAGTGCGAACCCAATGCAGATGACCGCATAGGCCAGTGAAACAACAACAAGAAATGATGTTCTGAACTCACTGTAACTATATATGCCCCGCTGAAGCGCTATTATCCATAGCACTATGTAGAGAATTGATGCCCCGCACAAGAAAGCTAGCCCCAAGTCTTTGGAACGTAGCGCACGGAAGGTTAAGAGCGCAACAACCAGTACGAATATTGCTGCCAGCGGATAAAAGATGCCAATCAGAAAGAGCATCAGCAAGGTCGTCTCGGCGTCGCGCCAGATGAAAATCACGAATAGCAATACAGCAATACCAATAACCAGGACTATTCCACGGTCCAATTTCCGAGCCCTTTGCCTAAGTGCCTCTGGCTGCGTCACAGCATCTCCTTTTCCGATCGCATAACACGCTTCACCCCTCGGGA
>JACQXV010000179.1 GCA_016208715.1 Candidatus Woesearchaeota archaeon
CATGTCAGTTTCATTTGTCGCCAACCTGATCAGTTTCACTTTTACACCCCTGGGCAGCCCGTTGATTGTCTTGCAGATTGTAATGGCATGCCTGCTCGTCATGTATATCCCCCTGACGCATATGTCTCATTTTTTTATGAAGTACTTTTTGTACCATGACATTCGCTGGGGAGATGAGCCCAATGTTGATAATCTGCAAACTGAAGCAAAGATTGGAATAGTGTTGAACTATCCGGTCACATGGAAAGCCCCTCATATCGCCGGACACGGCAGGTCAACCTGGGCGGAAGTCGCCACATTTAATCCTATGGCCGAAACGGAAACAAAAAAGGAGAAAGTCAATGAGACCCCGAAAGCAGATTAAAATTAATGATATCGGCAAAGATACCGAGAGACTGGCCAGCGTTGCCGTGGATGACTTAATGCCCCTTCCGGCTGATTTCGTGGAAAACGAATGGAAAGAAATTCCCGAAGAGACAAAACTGCAATATGCCTGTATTTTGGACGATCTCTGTGTTCTTCAGATTCCCAACCCCAAAACAAGGGAAGAAGAAGAAAATCTGGTCAACAAATTTGTCGACGGGATGAGAAAACTTTTTTCAAAAGAAAACAACTGGACGTTTTTGGCCATTCTTGACATGAGCATGGCGCATTGCGCCAGATGCAATACCTGCTCCGATGCCTGTCATTTATTCGAGGCCAGTGGAAAAAACGAAATGTATCGCCCCACCTACCGCTCGGAAGTATTTCGCCGGATCTACAATAAATACATTAAAAAAGATCCCCTGGCCAGATGGCGTCACGGTGATCTGGACTTAAACTGGAGAACCGTAGCCCGGCTCGGCGAACTGGCCTACCGCTGCAATATCTGCCGTCGATGCGCCCAGTCCTGCCCGATCGGCGTTGACAACGCTTTGATTGCCAGAGAAATTCGGAAAATCTTCAGCCAGGAACTTGGCATAGCACCGCCTGAACTTCATGATAAAGGGTCCATGCTTCAATTAAAAACCGGGTCTTCCACCGCTATGACCA
>JACQXV010000192.1 GCA_016208715.1 Candidatus Woesearchaeota archaeon
ATTGAGGCTTGGTTAGAAGTGACTCGCGAATTTGGTGAGCGCGCGCCTAAACCCGGCGGGCGTTTGTTGACGGTAGCGCAAGCGGCTAAGCAACTTGATTTAAGTGTGGCGATGGTTCGCCGTTATTGTTCTAACGGTCAACTTGCCGCCTCTAAAGTCGGGCGCGATTGGGCGATCCGCCAACGAGATGTTGAGGCGTTTGTGGCGATGGAACGCCAACGACAAAAACTTGCGCGGCAAGCACACGCTCAACCTGCTTGAGGACATTCAGCTATGCCAGATCAACCCACCACACAACTTGCAATTCATCTTGATTTAGGCGAAAGTAACGCCGAAGAATTGGATCGCTTGACGCGACAACTGCGCGACGAGATTAAAGAGTTGAATGTCGAGTCGGCGGAGATGGCGAAGGGCGGCGACGCGCCCGCCGGAACGAAGTCGGCGGAGTTGATTCTTTTTAACCAGATGATCGTCGTGCTTGCGCCGACTCTCATCCCGCAAGTGGCGGGGTTGATTAAGCAGTGGACGGAGCGGCGACCTAACACACCCGTTAAAATTAAAGTGGCAGTGGGCAAGAAAAATGTGGAAGCCGAATTTGATCCACTGACGATCTCGGCGAATGATGTTGAGAAGATGATTGCGAAAATCACGAAGTCGCTCGATAAATAAAGCCTGTGTGAACTATGGCGGGTAAATACGCACTCATCATTGGCAATAGCAATTATCAAGACGCAGGTTTGCGTAAGTTGATCGCGCCAATACAAGATGTCGAGTCTTTAGCGCGTGTATTACGCGATCCTAACATTGGCAGCTTTGAATCCCAAAATGTCAAAACGTTATTGAACAAATCTTATACTGAAATCAATCAGGCAATTGAGCTATTCTTCTTGGATAAACAGCCTGATGATTTGCTTTTGCTTTACTTTTCGGGGCATGGAGAGAAATATAAAGATGGCAAATTGTGTTTGGCGAGTGTAGACACCCAGCCGAAGATATTGCTCTCTACTTCAACCACCGCAGAGTTTCTAAATCGTGTGATGCGCGAGAGTGGCGCAAAAAAACAGTTGCTGATTTTGGACTGTTGTTATAGTGGTGCGTTTACACTGGATATGTTCAAGGCGGGAGTGGAGAAGAACATTGGCGTGCGCAGCTATTTTGATTTTAGAAGCACAGGCAAGGTTTTATTAGCATCATCCGATTCTGTGCAACGTTCTGCAGACGGAAAAATGGCTGGCGATGTTGTTGAGCCATCAGTCTTTACCCGCGTGTTGGTTGAAGGGTTGCAAAGTGGTGACGCAGATGTGGATGGTGATGATGTAATTACCGTAGATGATCTTTCAGAGTACGTATATTATCGCGTGCTTGAAGAAGCGCCTATGCAAGAGCCTATTCGTAGCATTGTAGGCAAAGGAAGTTTTGCAGTTGCGAAAAGCTCGCGCAAGTTAAGGCATGCCGAGGATGAATATCTTGCGCTCAAGAAAGCAGAAGATGAACGTCTCGCTAAAGAACAGGCGGAGAAGAAGAGGCTTGAACGCGAATGGATTGTCCGAGTCGGGGACGGCTTTATCCCTAAGCCCTTTGCTTCATCTGGTATTTCTCGCGGCTATGGGAATAAGTTTGCTCCAACAGGCAGAGTGCGTTTAGGGGAAGAAAAGATTCCTTTTGATCTTCCCGAACATCTTGGCGGCGAAGGACATGTTATTGTTGAAGCACATCCATTTTCTCAAAAATCTAACGATGTCAGAGTTATTCGAGATGGCGATGCAAAGAATGTGATCGCCCTTTATGTGCTTTTGTCTGCTGGGAATGGATGGAAGATTCGCGGGAATCAAAAATTTGAGGGCGAAGAGATAGGTAGACTTGAAATCTATTTTCGGGATTCGCAAGTACCGCAAATTGTCCCACTTCGATTGGGAGTTGAATTAAGGGAATGGGCTTCGGGAACAGAAGGTGTTGTTTCGGAATGTTCTGCTTCTGAGTACGTGTGGATGTCGCCAGATAGATCGTATACTTTTGACTTACACCGCGTTGAAATCAAAGATGGACCTAAGGATGTTTCAAGGCTCGTACTTGTTGGCGAGTGTAAATGGTTGCCAGAGATCTATAACGATTCTTTGCCGAGCATTCGAATTTCCGGTTTTACATATCAAGAGGTTAGTGAAATTGACGCAAGACGACTCACCAAACACAAGGTCGAAGTAGAACAATTAGCGAAAGAAAAGGCGGGCCCAGATCGACCTGTGCAAGAGAAGATCGAAACGGTGAGATTGCCGAAAGAGAAAGCAGTTCGAGAACGATTGGTAAGCGCGAGGGCAGAGGCGAAACGACTCGTGCAAGACAAGATCGAAGCAGATCGATGGGCGAAAACCAAACAACGAGCGGCAATAATTGCCATAAGTATTATTGCTCTTATTGCCATCGGTGTTACCCTTAATGTGATTGTTTTGCCAACGTTTATTACCGCCGCTACGCGCACACCTCAACCACCTAGCCAAACTCCCGCTATCGCGCCCACTCCTACACTCGCCATTGGCTCAACTCAAGTTTCAAAAGCTGATGGCATGACTCAATTGTATGTGCCGGCAGGATCGTTCACGATGGGAAGTGAGGCTGGCTATGCTCAGGATAAACCTACACATACTGTAACGTTGGATGCCTTTTGGATAGACAAGACTGAAGTGACGAATGCGATGTATATTTTGTGTGTCAAAGTGGGAAAATGTCGGGAGCCCTTAAGCCTGAAGTCTGATAAGCGCGATAGCTATTATGGCAATTCGGGATTTGATAACTACCCTGTAATTTACATTTCTTGGGAAAATGCTAACGCATATTGTGGGTGGGCAGGGCGCAGGTTGCCTACGGAAGCAGAATGGGAGAAAGCGGCGCGTGGTACGGATGGGCGTAGCACGTATCCGTGGGGCGACGCTACGCCCGATGTAAATAAATTGAATTACTACGACAATATAAAAGACACGACGGAAGTAGGGAAATATCCAAGTGGAGCGAGTCCTTACGGTGTGTTAGATATGGCTGGCAATGTGTGGGAGTGGGTTAACGATTGGTATGATGAAAACTATTATCGTGCCTCACCACTACAGAATCCAATCGGCCCTATTTCGGGGCAATATCGTACGCTGCGCGGCGGTGGGTGGGATAACGTTGGTTATGACGTGCGTGTGTCGGTTCGCAACAGGGTCACTCCCACGATCGTCACCAACAATATCGGCTTCCGTTGCGCCCTCTCACCCTGATTCTGTCAACGAATAGTAAAACGAATAAACGAATGACGGCATCTTCTTCAACGGATAGGAATCGGATAAACGGATGACAGCGGAATCCGTTTACGCGAAGCGGATTTTGCGAAGTATCCGTTGAAGAAGTGGGTTTTGGAGTGATGAGGAGGGGCGGTTTTCAATCTGTCAACGAATGTTTAAACGAATAAACGAATGTTTGAGGCGAGGCGTATTCATTTCTCTATTTGTTGACAACAAAACCGGGAAAATACTTTATCGCAGTTGCCTGAACCCGAACATTTCATTCGCGTTGTTTTTCTTCCTCGAGTCGCTTTTTGATGAACTTCAATACATCCTCCAATTTTGTTTCTTCGGACTCTTGGATGTTCTCTTGCCTCTCAACGTGCTTGTGGTGCGGGTGTGTGGAGACTTCGGGATGATGTGGAGCGTTATCCCAACCGATGCGAAGTTCGTCGTTTTGCTTAAGCCAGTAATAGGCATAACGCAAGAGAGTTTCTTCGTCCCACGCTTCACGGATATGTAACTTGTCGCTATTGATTAAGTCGGCGCGCAGGCGAATTAAGTTCGGGTTAGGTGTAGAGAGCAGTTCGATCTCGGCGATGATCTCGCTAGCAAGATCGCGCAATAGAGCAATGCGCTCTGGCGCATTAACTGCCATGCGCCGTCTCCAATGAGCGAAGCGTCGTTAAACGTTTTTGCAAATCTGCGCGGCGTGTTTCCCAACTGTGCCACTCAATGTACGCCTCGTGCGTTTCAAAATCGGCATTGGCGGG
>JACQXV010000208.1 GCA_016208715.1 Candidatus Woesearchaeota archaeon
AAAATGCCATAATTTATAAACCATGAGTTCTATATTATTTAATGAAAAAAGAGGATACTGATAAGCTTTGGTTAACAACTCTTTCAGAATGCAATGAAGTTCAGCGTAGAATGTTGGCAGGGGTGAGGGCTATTGAGATTGGAAGGGGCGGGCTTCTGCATGTTTGCGAACTGACTGGGATGTCACACCATACGGTTATAAAAGGGATGCGGGAAGTCAGGAATACGAAAAGACAGCAGACTACTAGGCTTCGGAAAGAAGGTGGTGGAAGAAAGAAGATTGTAGACAAAAATCCGAATGTTAAAAAAGCAATAGAGAGGATTTTGGAAGAAAACACTGCAGGGGATCCGATGAGTAAATTAAAGTGGACCAATAAGTCTACTTAGAGCCTATCTCAGTAGGGTATAAATAGTAGTTCTGCTTCTTATTATAGCAAGAGGTGGTACATATGGGGTTAGTTGTAAGAGATGATAGGTGGCGCATTTCGGATAAGTTGTGGGCGCAGATGGAGCCTCTGCTTCCGCTTGGAAAACCGCATCCGTTAGGATGTCATAATCCGCGTGTTCCGAATCGTAAGGCGATGGATGCTATTCTTTTTGTGTTGCGCACAGGCTGTCAGTGGAACGCATTGAACGCGACAGGAATTTGTTCTTCATCTTCAGCGCATCGCAGGTTTCTGGAGTGGACAGAGGCAGGTGTTTTTGAGGAATTTTGGAAACGTGGCTTGCTGAAGTATGACAAGTTGAAAGGTATTGATTGGTCTTGGCTTGCGATGGATGGGGCTACGACCAAGGCTCCTCTTGGCGGGGAAAAAAACAGGCGCGAATCCGACGGACAGAGCAAAAAGCGGCACCAAACGAAGCGTACTTACAGACGCTGACGGTATCCCTCTAGGCATAGCAACTGACGGCGCAAATCGCCATGATGTAAAACTTGCTCGTGCAACTCTTGACAGTATAGAAGTTAAGCGACCAAAACCCACAAAAAAGAAAAAGCAAAACCTCTGCCTAGATGCAGGATATGTTGGTGATGAAGTCCAAGATCTTACAAAAGAATTCGGATTCACCGCCCACGTACGACCACGTGGCGAAGAAGCTCAAGAAATCATGAAAAGCGCAAAGAAAAAAGCAAGACGCTGGGTTGTTGAGCGCACACACAGTTGGCTCAACAGGTTCAGAGCACTTCTCACAAGATGGTCAAAAAGACCAGATACCTATATAGCAATGCTCCATCTCGCATGTGGCATCATCACATGGCGCGCAACAGACCTACTGAGATAGGCTCTAAG
>JACQXV010000209.1 GCA_016208715.1 Candidatus Woesearchaeota archaeon
ATTAGAGACCGTAGGATTAGGCTTCGCCTATCTCAAGAACAATTGGCGAAGCTTATAGGCGTTTCACGCGTTACGATTGCAAGATGGGAAACGGATAGACAAAAACCCTTGCCAGTTCTTGAGCGCATCCTGAAGGAAAAGCTTAACGTCGCTGACTGCGCCCCTTTCTAAAGAAAAAATTACTACTGAAATAAGGCATAAAAAATGCCTCAAACCAACGAACCAAGCAAAGTTCGACGATGGAAGGAGGCGATATATATTATACAATATACCGCCTCCTTCCGTCAAGGAAGGAGAAAAAAAATGGCATGGAAGCCAGATGAAATCAAGGATTTACGAGAAGCATTGGGCTTAACCCAAGCGAAGTTTGCCAAGAAGCTTAAAACTCAGAGAACACGAGTGACGAAGTGGGAAACGGGCAAAGAATCCCCCAGCGAGTTCTATCAGAAAAAGCTCGACCAGCTCCGTGGAGAGAGCGGTTGCACTACCGCGTTTATAAGCAAAATCGAAGAAGCGGAAAAATATATCGTTTCAGGCAATGAGCCCGAATCACCACTTACAGGAAGTTTATATCAGTCTCAAGAAAATTACGCATGGACTAAAGAAGCCATCCAAAGCTTCCGAAGAGTCAAAGGATGGACGCAAGCACAACTTGCCCAAGCTTGTGCTACCGCTCAACAAATCGTAGCGCAGTGGGAAACGGGAAAATTTAGCCCTGATTACGAACATCAACTTAAATTAGACCAACTGGCTAATTTCTTGGTTTTTCAACGCCAGATGAAAGAAAGCTCACTTTCCGCTCTGCAAAAAAGACTGAATGCCTTAGACATTCCCTTAGAGCTGTTTAAGCAATACACCAAATTGGTCGCTAATCGTCGCTGGCAATACATCATGGACAAGGGAGACGGATGGTTTGAAGCAAAAAGAACTAAAGATGGTGAACCCTGGCCCGCGCCCGATACCCAGATAGCTGACCATCTCGCAGGACACGTATGGGAAGGGACAGCGACAAGAGACTACATTTTTCAAACTCA
>JACQXV010000210.1 GCA_016208715.1 Candidatus Woesearchaeota archaeon
CTTAGAGACATAAGCGTCGGAAGGCAAATTCGTGAAAAAAGTCCAATGTATTGTGTAGATCAGGAAATCGAGGCAAAAATTGTTGCAAAGATTACAGCAACTGCTGAAAAAGGAGACTCCCTCGGCGGCATTATTGAAGTGATTGCTGCGGGATTGCCTGTTGGGTTGGGGAATCATACGCAATGGGATCTGAGATTAGATGCAAGGCTTGCCGGTGTATTGATGTCTGTCCAGGCAATCAAGGGTGTTGAAGTGGGGTTGGGTTGTGATGCAGCCAATAAATTTGGTTCAGAGGTGCACGACGAAATTTTTTATGAAAAATCTGCGAAGAATAAGCTGTTAACGGGTGGATTTAAAAGGACCACGAATAATGCAGGAGGAATAGAAGGCGGTATAAGCAACGGGGAACCGATCGTTGTACGGGCTTATATGAAACCTATTCCTACTTTGAGGAAACCCTTGCGGTCTGTAGATTTCCTAACGAAAGAATTGATTACGGCTACATATGAGCGGTCTGACGTGTGCGCAGTTCCCGCGGCTTCAGTGGTATGTGAGGCCATGGTTGCCTTTGAAATCAGCAGGGCTTTCTTGGAAAAATTTGGGGGTGATAGTTTAGATGAGGTTAAGAGAAATTATGAGGGATATGTTTCAAATGTTTTGATATAGATATAATGGCGATAAATTTTTCTTGAATAATTTTAACGTTCTGCTATGATACTTTGCTTTCTTAGCTAGCGTAGCTCAACGGCGGAGCAGCGGTTTTGTAAACCGCAGGTTGTGGGTTCGAGTCCCACCGCTAGCTTTAAAAGATATGCAGATGAGAAAGTTTAAAAAGGGTGGATTCCCGAGCGGCCAAAGGGGACAGACTGTAAATCTGTTGGCATAGCCTTCGGAGGTTCGAATCCTCCTCCACCCACCATTTATATTGTTAAACGTTTAAAATAATTTATCTTGATAACATTTTTATTTTTGCGGGCGTAGCTCAATGGTAGAGCCCTAGCCTTCCAAGCTAGTCATGTGGGTTCGATTCCCATCGCCCGCTTTAGCTTGTTTTTAATTAAAAAATATTATTTATATTTGACATTTATATTTTTAATGCTATAATAAATAACTTTACGGCTATAAATAGTTGGAAAAATTCAATGCTAACCTTATATAAGGCATAATCTTATAACTTTTATCGGAAATTATTGATTTGTCTTTCGCTGCTGTAGCTCAGTGGTGGAGCACGTCCTTGGTAAGGACGAGGCCATGGGTTCGAATCCCATCAGCAGCTCCAGAAAATAAAAAAATAATATACAATGTATAAAGTAGTAGAATAATTAAGAGGCGTGGGGGAACGATGGCTAAAGAGGTATTTAAGCGGACGAAGCCGCATGTGAACGTAGGGACGATAGGGCATGTGGATCATGGGAAGACGACGTTAACGTCGGTGATAACGCATGTGTTGGCGAAGCAGGGGTTGGCCAAAGAGAGGCCGTACGACACGATAGATAAGGCACCGGAGGAGAGGGAGAGGGGAATAACGATAGCGATATCGCATGTGGAGTATGAGACGCAGAAGAGGCATTATGCGCATGTGGATTGCCCTGGGCATGCGGATTATGTGAAGAATATGATAACGGGTGCGGCGCAGATGGACGGGGCGATACTGGTGGTGAGTGCGCCGGATGGTCCGATGCCGCAGACGAGAGAGCATATTTTGTTGGCACGGCAGGTGGGAGTGCCGAAGATAGTGGTATTTATGAACAAGGTGGACATGCTAGAGGATGCGGAGTTGCTTGATTTGGTGGAGTTGGAAGTAAGGGAGTTGTTGAGCAAGTACAATTTTCCTGGAGATGAGATACCGGTGATCAGGGGGTCGGCGCTGAAGGCGAATGAGTGCGGGTGTGGAGCGGCGACGTGTGCGAATTGTGGGCCGATATTGAAGTTGATGGAGGCGGTGGATACGTATATGCCAAATCCGGTGAGGGAGATAGACAAGCCGTTTTTGATGTCGATAGAGGATGTGTTTAGTATAAAGGGTAGAGGTACGGTAGCAACTGGGAGGGTGGAGCGGGGCAAGGTACAGGTCGGGGATGAGATTGATATTGTGGGGATCAGGCCTGACGTTAAGAAGTCGGTAGTGACCGGGGTGGAGATGTTTAATAAGACGCTGGATGAGGGTCAGGCGGGAGATAATCTTGGGGTGTTGTTAAGGGGAGTAGAGAAAGAGGATTTGGAGAGGGGGCAGGTGTTGTCGAAGCCGGGGAGTATCACGCCGCACAAGAAGTACGAGGCGGAGGCTTACATATTGACGAAAGAGGAAGGTGGGAGGCATACGCCATTTTTTAACGGGTACAGGCCGCAGTTTTATTTTAGGACGACGGATGTGACTGGAGTGGTGAGTTTGACGGGGGGGGCGGAGATGGTGATGCCGGGAGATAATGTGAAGGTAAACGTAGAGTTGTTGACGGCGGTGGCGATGGATGAGGGGTTGAGGTTTGCAATTCGGGAAGGCGGAAAGACCGTTGGCGCCGGTGTCGTTACTAAGATTATTGAATAAATTATATTTAGTGATTGATTTTA
>JACQXV010000082.1 GCA_016208715.1 Candidatus Woesearchaeota archaeon
CGCTGGGGGCGTCCCCCCTGTCAGCATCACTGTGTTAGTCTCTATCTCTCGCAGAAAGGCGGTGGTGCTGACTGTGCTGGTCGAGCTTTTCAATAACGCCGCCAGTATGGCTCTGTCCGGAATTTCGCTTTCAACAGCCGCTGCACCGCTCGCTGTGAACGTGCTGGTCATTCTTGTCGCCGAGAGGATGTTTAATGCGCTGAAATTCCACCAGTTGTTTGGTCTATGCTCAAACAACAATATTCCACCAGTGTTTCGCTGGTGGTTTCATGCGCGCCAGCCGATCATGGAAGCCATAATCGCTATAAACATTATCTGGAAACTTATATAAATACGGGGCTTCTTGGACAACTTGGCGGCGTAGCCAAGCGGCTAAGGCGATCGCCTGCAGTTTGGAATTGCTCTTTTGAGCTCGATTGAGCGATGAAGAAAAAAGCAGAGAGCGATTATTCCAGGGTTCAAGTCCCTGCGCCGCCTCCTTATTTTCATCGGTGTGAGCATGCAGTGCGAAATGTGTGGACGCGACGCGGCATTAACTAAAGCACGAATCGAAGGATCCGAACTTGACGTGTGTCCTGCGTGTGTAAGATTCGGCAAAGTCATTGCAACACCACAAGCCCCGAGATTTGCTAGGCCACAGCAGCTCCAAAAACAGAATTCCGAAGAGCTTCTCAGTGTTGTAGATGATTATTGGCAACGCATTCGGCAATCACGGGAACGGCTTGACCTCACGCAAGAAGACTTCGCAAAAAAGGTTGCTGAAAAACACTCCCTCATGCAGAAAATCGAAGCAGGCAGCAACAGGCCGTCTATTGCACTTGCGCGCAAGCTTGAAAATCTGCTGCACATCAAACTGCTCGTCACGATTCCGGGTTCTGCAGAAGGCCTGAACACAGCAAAAAACAAAAGCGCAGGTTTCACTATAGCTGATTTCATTAAAACGAAAAAAGAAACATAAGCAGCGTCGCAAAAGAAATATGTGAACGAACACGCAGGCAACCTTTAGTACCGTTACTGTGCAGCGCTTTGGGCATCTTCGGGTTTCTCGTATTCAACACGCCATATCTCCACATCTCCCTGCGTGTACACCTTCTTGAACGTATCTTTATCTGAGAGCAAAAAGAGCAGCCCTTCGTCCACGCGGTTCCATACACCGCCCTCCTTCATGCTGGCGGTGATAAATACGTACCTGATATTGTAACGCTCCAGAATTCCTCTAACATCTTTAATGTTCCGAGAATAAAAAAGAGAATCAGCAACCTTATAGAGGAACCGTTGATCGTACCCTTGCGTTGACAACGCATCTACAAACGTCTTGACTTGCGCAACCGAAAGCAGCCAATAACCGTTCTCGTAATCACTGAGTACAAAACCATCCCGAAATGTATTGTCCTTCATCCACGAAAGACTCTGAGTTGTGGGCAGATCTGGTTCAGATGAGATGATCCTGTTCATGAACGACACTGAAGAAAACACGAACCCGCAAACTATAATGAGCATTGTCAAATGCTTGATGACACGTAGCTTCCACTCCAGTTCGACTATCCGCACAAAGCCAACTCCTGCGGCGATCGCCACGAAAAATAGTATGTACATGTTCGCGATGCCCCCCACAAGGAGAGAAAGTATCACAAGAGCGACAGTCAGCACAAGATACGGCAAAAAGTTCCCCTTGTGTTTCCAGCCAACAGCAACGCCAAACACAGCAAGTATGAGAGAGAAGGCACCGAACCCGATCTCGCTGCCAAGATCAGACACTAAATTTCCAAGAATATCAAAACGCGAAACTTCGGTAGTGTAATTATAGAAAAGCTCAGTCCTGTTGAAGAAAGCGACCAGTGAAACAATGAATAAAATCGAGATGAACCAATCCTGTTTCTCTTTGCTTGATAGCACATAAACGAGCAGCAACGCAAAAGTTAGTACTACATTAAAGATACTGAATAAGGCAACAATGGAAAAACAAAGAGTGGAGATAACTAGAAAAATCCTGTGTTTCTTGAGGAAAAAGAAAAACCCTGCAAGTGTGAAGACAATCGCCGCTGCATGTGCATTGAGAACAGAAAACATGTACATGAATGCTGGATTGAGTACGAACACAAGTAAGATGACGTACTTCTCGTGCTTCTCAAAACGAAAATGCGACAAGATTGCCAGGAACAAAATAACGGCAAGCGCGCCGAATGCAGCCGGCAGAACTTTTGCGCTTGTGGAAGGGAGCAGCACCATCAACCATGCAAGAAGATAATGAAATGGCGAAAAATACCTATCGCGCTCTGCAAAAACTGAATCTGAAGCAACCGACGGCGGCGTGAATGGGTTGAGCGCCTTTGCATCAATGAGCTGCTGAGCAAGCAGAATGTGATAATAGCTTTCAGAACCAATCACGTACGGGTTATCCTGATACGATCGTACAATGCCGGGAAGCACAAGAACAGCCACTACCACGAATACCAACATCCAACGTAGGTCAAAACTTCGAAGATCGACTAAAGCGCTTGACGAATCAGCATTTGACGCCTCTTTGGATCTTCTGCCAACACCACTCTTTCTCTTCACATGAATACTCATGGACTGACCTCTGCAGCAAGCATATGACAACGGACCTCATAAATCTTCACTTCGGTGTCGTAGATAAGTGGAAAGCAATTCGCGTCAGCGTACTTAAGATGATCAACACCAAGTTCCTGCTTTGCTCGCGAAAGATACACGTAATTCGCCCGATACTTGTCGAGGCGTTCGAGTGCCCGCGTCTGAAAAATGCTCGTATAAATAATTTTTATATCATCAAGAACAATGTCTGGATTATTGATCAAGAAAAAATGCGTGTCGGCAATATTCTTCCTTCTTGCAAGCGCGCTGATGAATTCGCCCTCAGACACCATTCCCACCACAATAGAATCGCGGGGGGTATTGTTCTCCAACCAACGCAGCGCGTCCACATCTTTCTGAGGAAGTGCGCGTTGTATCTGCTGATTTGCAAGAACGAGAGAAGGAATCACAGATGTTGCAATCATAATGAGCACAAAACCTGCAAAGAAGAGCTTCTTAAAACGCGCGGCTTTTGTTTTGTCTACATATGCAAAAAAATCACGAAACGACAAACTCATTAAGACAACAATAAGCGATCCCAAGAGTATCAGACCTGTTGAAAGGTTAATCAAACGCAGCCACAAAAGGATCGTCGCCGCAATTGTGAATGCAACAAGCAAATACAGTTCGCGGCTCTTTTGCCGAAATAGATACTGATACGCTGCCACCGTCCCGAGAATCAGCGGCACAATTCCGATGCCCTTCACCGCGCCAACGATAGAAGTTTGGGCAAAATACCCCTGTAGAATCTGGACGGGAATGTTCTGCCAAATCGCATGATAACCGTGAAACAAGAAAGCCCTCTTGTACACAAGAAATTCCACCCAGATGACGAGTGTCGTGAAAAACAGAATAAGCTCAAGCTCAACACGATTCTGGTGACGGTATTCCAGCTTGATGAGCAGCAAGTAGACCAAAAAACCAAGCACCACAAAAAAAGAAAGTGCGCTCACCAAAGGAACCACAAATGCAAGCACTATAAATTGATACAAAAATGCCTTCTCACTGCTGCGCATAAAACAATACAACAAATAAAAGGTGAGCGGAACCATCAATGTCTCTATCACAACAGAGTTCACCGTCTGCGAAAAAACAACCGGGATGAACGCTGCCGCAAATGCTGTCACAACCGCTACAGTCTCGTGCCGAGTAATCTCTTTTGAAATCAAATAGACGAGCGGTATCACAAGTACAATCAAGACATTCGGAATGAGTTTTAGTGCGAGCGTTGGTCCGAGCGCGGCCACGAAAAACGACAATACATACTCATACACTGGCGTGAACACCTGCGTTCGGCCAGAAAAACTGAACGGATCAATAAAGAGCGGCAAACCTGATTTAAGGATCGACTCTACTTGACGAAGGCGAAAATACGCGTCAGGGCCGGTAAACTCTGGCACAGAAAATGCAAATACCAAACGAAGGCCGAGAGCGAGAACCACGATTCCCAGCACAAACCACGGATGTTTCTTTTTGTACCAATTCATTATCGAGCGCGACCCTGTTTTTCGCAGCACAAGAGCACTGCGGGCTTTAAAAGCTTTTAGCAAAGGAATGTTCCTCATCTCACAATCCAAACAGAAGCTTTATAAAAAAAGCGCACATCCACCGCCCATGGAAAAATCACTACTTTCTTGCGGAAGCGCAATCATTGATTCGCTTCTTGGCGGCGGATTTGAAAAAAACATTATCACTACCGTCTACGGCCCATCAGGGTCAGGAAAAACCAACATCTGCGTCCTTGCGGCGGCAACCACCGTCATTCGTGGGAAAAAAGTCATCTATATCGACACCGAAGGAGGATTTTGCGTAGACCGCATGCAGCAAATCTCCCCTGATTACAAAACCATTCTTGCATCATGCATCTTCTTTTCGCCCACAACCTTTGCAGAACAAAAAGAGGTATTCGAAAAACTTCACCTCACTATCAACGACGACATCGGCCTCATCATCGTAGATACAATCTCAATGCTGTATCGCCTTGAACTTGGAAAAAGTGACGATATCCCCAGTGTGAACAGAGAACTCGGGGGACAACTTTCCGTGCTCGCCGAAATCACGCGCAAAAAAAACATCCCTGTGCTCATCACGAACCAGGTGTACGCGAATTTTGACGACAAGAACCGCCTCAACATGGTTGGGGGGGACATCCTCAAGTACTCAAGCAAATGTCTTGTAGAACTGTGCAGAAATGATGACAGACGATCGGCAGTCTTGCGCAAACACCGAAGCATGCCGGATGGCGCTGAAGTGCTCTTTCGCATAATAAATGACGGGATTATCGAAGACACGCGTACAGTTGTGAAACCATCGGCCGTAAGGTTTTATGACAATAGAGAATTATAACTTAAGCATGTTCAATATTGATGTTCAACATTGAGAAAACGTATTGTTTGGCAGCGTCGTCATCGGCTCGCGAGCCGCAGGTTTTCACATCGTCTCGCACGATTCTCGGTTCATGTTTAACTACTTTAATCGTATTTGTTTAGCAAGCGTCGCCACCGACCTGCGAGCTTGCGACAATTCACATCGTCTCGCACGATTCTCGGCTCGTTACGCGCTTGAACAGAACAGCGAGCGTCGTGGCGACGCTGCGAAGTTGTTTGCTAAACAAATAGAGCAGCCCCTTATTCTTCAAGTACTCCGTCGTGAGGATGTAAAACACCAAACCGAGACTCTTCTTCCCTTTATTGTTACAAGGAATTACGAGATCAACGTTGTTTGACTGATTGTTCGTATCGCACAACGCTACCACGGGCATACCCGCCTTTATCGCATCGTTTATCGCGTTACGATCTGGCCACGCGTCAATAACAAGCAGCACTTTCGCTTCAATGAAACTCTTGAGCTGAATGTTTGTCAAAACTCCCGGCGGGTAACGGCCTGCAAAGACACGCACACCTGTAAGTTTTCCAAACAAATTGATTGGCTTCCAGCCATTCTCGCGTCTGCATACTACTAGAATATCTCGCGGTTCATACTGCGCGAGAAACTTTGCTGCGAGTGCCAACCGCTCGTCAATCTTTTGTAAGTTGAGAACGTACAAACCGTCCGGGCGCGTCTTGTAAATGAATGCATCCATGTAGGTCGTCTTAAACTTGGTCCCGATGTGGATTCCTGCCTTCAAGTACTGATCAATCGGAACGAGCAAATTTTCTTCTTGCGTCATAGTAGCGCCTCCACATTATTGCAATCCAATACGATTAAAGCAGAAGAACAAGAGACTGTTTCTGCTGCATTTTATCGCCTCGCAGCGTGCACAAAGTCCGCATCCGCATGGCGCGCTTACCTTCGTGCTCGGCTATACTGCTGCTATATTGTTATAACTCTCATGGTTTTGGATGTCATTTATAAAGGTTTCGCAGACTTTGTCCGGAAACATGCAAGAGTTTCGTAGACAGATCCTTCCTTAGAGAGGGTGCTTTTGACCAGATAGAATGCGTTAACAACAAAGGCCACTGGCGGAACCTTCCATGCATCAATTGCCGCTAAGAACTCATTTTTATTCTCAAGAAATTTCACGCGTGCGAGAGTAAGGTGAGGATGAAATTCATGGTCTGGTACCAATTCAAGCTGTGCAAGACAACTGCCCACTTGTTTTGCAAGTGCAACAGCATTTGCTCCCGGCACGACTCCGATCCATACAACGCGAGGATTACTATTTGACGGAAACACCCCCACCTTATCAAGCGAAAGCGTAAATGAAGAAAACAAAACCTTACGCAACGACTCGATGATTAATGGGACCTTTGTGTCGTCCACTTCACCGATAAACTGCAAGGTCAGATGAAACGATGACGTCTTTGTGACTCCGCCAGGCAACTTTTTCTGAAATTCGCGCAGAACACGACAAATATCATCAGGCAATTCAATCGCTACAAACAACCGCACCATACGGATCACGAAGGACCATAGAGATTGTATTAAAAGAAAAAGAGAAAAAAAATGAAAAATTTACTGTTTATCCTCCTCGCTAGACGGCGGAGGCACGTCCGTGTCTTTTGCAGGTTCTTCTGCTGAGCCAGCCGGTTCCTCACCAAAATCCTCAGAGTCTGCCGGAGGTTCTTCAGAAGCCTCTTGTGCATACTGTCCTTCTGCACTTGAAGGCTCGCGCTTTGGCTTCTGCTCTTCAACTTCAGGCTTGCCTTGCGCAGGACCCATATTCTCAGCAAAACCTACCTTTCGCAAAACCTTGGTTACTTTGATATGAACCTCGTCGCCCTCTTTGGTACTGGGCACGAACAGCACAAACCCGCGTTTACGGGCAATACCATCTCCCTTTTCACCAACAGCCTCGATTCGGACGTCCAGTTCATCGCCGACACTTACTGGAGCCGTCGATCGTTCCTGGCGATATTCGCCACCGCCACCATAACCACCACCGTAGCCTCCACCGCCACCATAACCGCCTCGTCTATTCTCTCCGTACATACTTATCTTCACCTATCTCTCCAATATTCTATCTGCACGCTGACGCGTGCATAGGAAAACGCAAGCAGACTCAAGTTTATAAATTTATTGCACGAATGGGCTCTGATGAAAAAGTCTGGTTATAATGGCTTTCAAATTATGAAGGATTATTCGTGCAGCGACTTCTGAACGCTGGACGCGGAGGCGAAAGAAAAAAGAAAAAAATAATGCCGTCATTAGACGTCCGTCAATCCTTCGGTGTTGACGACGAAATTGCATTCTCCATCAGCAAGGTTTGGAGCATCAACAAGTTTCGCCACGCGACTTCCTTTTTTACCCTTGCGCAGGTATATGCGGAATGTTGACGCGTGCCCTACGATGTGCCCTCCGACTGCCTTAGTAGGGTCTCCGAAGAACTGCGCAGGATCCACCTGCACCTGATTCGTGACATACGCACATAAATTATATGTATCTGCAACTTTCAGCAGAGTGTGCATGTGGCAATTGATCTTCTGCTGACGCTCGGCAAGTGTTCCACGGCCGATAAACTCTGCGCGAAAATGCGCTGTGAGCGAATCAACGATGACTACACGCACGTTGAGCTTATCTGAATCAATAATCTCAGAAACCTTCTCCGCGAGCAGCATCTGGTGGTCTGAGTTATACGCGCGCGCCACCTTAATGTGCCGCAACACCTCTTCCGGATCAAGTCCTGCTCCTTTTGCAAGTTCCTTAATGCGTTCAGGACGAAAGGTGTTCTCGGTATCGATATAGATCGCGTACGCGTTTGGGTCTTGTTTTTGGCAGTTGACTGCAAGCAAGTGCCCAATCTGCGTCTTGCCAGAACCGAACTCGCCATAGCATTCAACAATGCACCCCGTCTCAAACCCTCCACCAAGAAGCGCATCAAATGCCTTGCTTCCGGTAGAGATCTTAATTACGCGTGCTCGTCTCTTGAGCACTTCCTCCCCTGACTGGAAACCCATCTTAAAACTATTTCGTGCAGCGTGAATCATCTTGCGTGCGACCTGCTCAGTCAAACCGACGTCTTCAATCAGCTTCCCTGGAGACGCAACTGCAACTGACATTATCGTATCGTAGCCGGCTTCCTTGAGCTTTTCTGCAGTTGCAGCACCAACTCCCGGCAAGTCCAACATCGTTAGTTCTTTCTTTAGTTCGTTCTCGGGCTCGGCCGGTTGTTCAATTTCCGTGGGCGACGGCCCGTGTTTTTCATCCATTTGTTCTAGCTCTTTCGCTTTCGATTTTTCTTTGCGTGTACGATGAGTTTGAAATTCTTGCAACACATCATCAACAGGACATTCTTCTTTTAGCGGCGTTCTTGTCCAACTTGTCTGTTCATTTGCTTTTATTGCTTCGGTTACCACAAATACCACCTCGTATTTATAACTTCTTTTCTCGTTTTATAGCAGCTTTACAGCAGCTTATAGGCATTCATAAAAAATATAAAAAGAATTTCTATAAGCGTCTCTGAATGTGGCAGTTGTTGCCTGTTTAATTCTCTTCGGAAGCAAACTGCTGGGACTTGCTCGACAGCACCACATACTCGTATGCTTTGTTAAGCGCGAGAACCGCTTTTGGCAAATCATTTGCGCGAAGAGAACTTGAAGACTTCCAAGTGTTCGTCTGCCGATCCATGTACCGTCGGTCAAACGAAACTGATAGGTACTCTACAGCTCCCTTCTCTGTCTGGCTCACATTTCTCCACACGGTCGCCTTTACCGGTCCCACGCGAAATGTTTTTTCTGGTTGGTTTTGTCCCTGTGGGACAATGTTTACGTTTTTTTCGTTATTCATTTTTTACCTCGATCGGTTGCTGTTCGCATTTTGTTTCAATCGCCATCATCGCACCACACCATTTTGGTGCGGGGCTTCGGTGACCCGATCGCCACTGATAATGCCACTGTGATTAAATAGCTCACGTGAAGGTGTCCAGTGAGAAGTGGCGCTCTATTTGCGGAATTGGCCGCATCCTGATAAGAAAAAACGTTAAGGGGGGATAGTTTTGAAAATCTTTCAGAAGTCTTGTGAGAATTTTCAGTTCAAAACGCTTTGTCATAAAAATCCGCCGAAAGCGCCCTACCTCTGGCTAAAGCCCGAGGCTTGACGGGCACTTTCTTTGACTGCGGATTTTTAGGACGCTAAAAAAGAGCCAGCGCCCTAAAGGGCGGGGCTATCTTTTTTGAGCGTGTCAAAAGCGGCAATGAACCACCCCAGTCCATAGACTGGTGGCGTGTTCGCTTCGCTCACCCCTGCCGCCTTTTGAGCATGCTCAGCACACGACCACTATCCACCAATCATATGTCAGAAATGCACTGCATTTCTGAGCACCATCAGAAATCAAGGATTTCTGAGGGATTGGCGGCATGCTGACATATCAACTTGGCATCAATTTTCTGGTATCAATTTTCGTTGCAAACTTTCTTTTGCCTTTCCTTCACGACAGGCGTGTACTCCACGTCATTCTCTGTGACAAGAACCTTGCGCGTGCCCACCTTTCCCTCGGTTCCCTCGATAGTGATGCACTTCTCCTGAGGCTTCGAACTTGTGGCTTCATCGTTGTCAACCACTTGGATTGTCACGTCCTTTGTCGGATCGTACTGCGTGCTCCAGGTCACAAAGAATCTGCGCGCACTGTTCGCATCGATCTCATAGAATCCGCTACGTTTCCAGCGCTGAACCTCTGAACCGTTTACCAAGTACACCTTATCCATAAAGAATCTTACTTTCTCTTGTTGCAAATTCTTCAAGTAAATCGTTCGCTTAACTTGATTGCTCTCCCCTGGAAAGAGAGGCTCAAAGAGCCAGACTTTGGGACCAATTTCGAGCGAATACCTGTTTGTCGTCACCGTCTCTTGCGGGATTTGCTCGGTGTAACACTTCTTGATTGGTTTAGGAACCGTGTACGTGTACGCTTCGTCTTTTTCAACAGTTTTTGGAACGAGGTACTGCTGGCGCTCATAGAACTTGACAGGAATAGTCTTGCAAGCAGGAGCCTTGCACGCTGTAAAAAGTATCAGAGTGCACAGTAGAACAGTGATTACTATCGTTTTACGAACCGTCCAACCCCTTCCCTCGCTCATGTGTAACTTCTGTGAAATGGTAATAACTAATAAAACTTACGTTTCTTTTCGAAAGAGAGTCAATCACCGACTCCAGCTCATTTAAATAAGAAATGGCGTAACGCGGGTGAAGAACCACAGAAACAGCCTCCTCAGTCACATGACGCAAAAACCAATAAAATAGTGAAGGAATGCGTAGATAGTCCACCCAGATGATGTCATGTAATGGAACAAATCCAACCGCTGAAACCGGAATGCGTTGCGTTTCACGCTCGTGGCCGTAAAACGCTTCCGTATACGACAGCGTTGACGCATCATACGCCACGTGATTTCGTTCAAGAATGCGCATGGTCTCTCTATCAATCAACATGTAGGGAGCACGAAATCCTTGGGGCTTCGGAGCCTGCGCGATATCAAGCGCCCGCTTACAGCGAAAAACCTCATTGCGCTTCTGTGACTCGTTGAGTTTGAGAAACAGAGGGTGCGAGAACGAGTGGCACGCGATCTCAAAACCTTCGCTCGTCATCCGTGCAATCACATCACGATTCTTAAGCGCATATTCTCCCGTAACAAAGAATGTCACGTTCACTTTCTCATCGGCAGCGCGCTTCTCATTTTTCGCTACAATAAAATCAATAATTCCCATTACTGATTCCCGTCCATCAACAGGCTCAACATCAAAACTCAACAGAGCATAGCGTGGACGCTGCATGGAAAACAGAAATACAAACAAAAGAGCAAAGAACACCGCAATCACTGTGAATGCCAACAGTTTTCTTTTGCAGGACCCGAACCGAAAGTGATGACGCACCATGCAGCAGTCACTGCGCTTCAGATCTGTAACGATGTCGTCTCTGGTGCTTGTTTGCGCCCTTGCAACAATCGAAGCTCCTCATCGGGGTCAGGATCGCGCACCACGGACCGCACAACAAGCTCCAACCGATTAAACATCTGGTTCTGAGAAACCTTAGAAGTCACCTTCAACATATGTCCCATTAATTCTCCCTTAAGCGCGTCAAGCGCATCGCGGGAGGCTCTCGTTAGCATAAGATCATCAACTGACTTCCCGAGCACAACCGCTGCCTGCTCCCGAAAAAAGACCGCACGAATGTTGTCAGAACCGTCATCAAGAACAAGATTCAAGACGCACGAGTACGCTGGAGCGACTGTCCCGTGTTCATCGCATGCAAAGGTCTCTTGACGGGGCCTCGCGCGCTTATTGCATTGCGGGCAAATTTCAAAAAAATGAGGATCGAACACCTGCACAACCGTTCCGACAACCTCCACAAACAGGTCATCAGATGCTATATCGGCAATGCGTTTGCGAACTGCCAATGACGATGCGCTTTGAAACCCTTGCGGGCTTGTGGAAACGGGCGACTCTACAATAACTCCTTCGGGATTCACTTCCAAAACGCTGCGGTCATTGAGGTGAACCTCCACACGGCCATTATTTTCACGAGCGTAAGTATTTTTCACAGCAACAACATCTCCAACCTTCACGCGCTTCAAATCATCAGTCTTTGCATTCCAACATGTCGTGCGAATAACCCCCGTCTTATCCGCAAGAAGAAACGAACCAACCTTTCCGGGACCTTTCTGGGACTGAAAATCTATCACATCATAGATCGCCTGGACTTTCCCAACCACTTCAACCGAGCGCATGCCTGCAGCTATATCCTTGATAAGGCATGGACCCTGCGCGTCCTGGAGTAGATCTACACCCAACTCGTTTGCAATAATGTGCGCCGCGCCTTCTTTCGAAACAAGCCCCACAAGCTCCTCGGATTTCTTATGAACGCGATTCAAGATAAGTTCATCAGAAAGCCCAGTCTTCTCCTTTATCTTCATAACCATCTCATCAAATGAAAGTTTCATGCTGCCACCCCCTCACATATTATACTGCGAATGACACAAGATTCTTTTAAAGCTTTTGGATTGAGAGGCTCTGTCCCGAATTATGCCGCTGCCACCCTGCGAGCTGAAACAAACAGCACAATGTTCATATTTGTTAGAGGCGCCGCCACCGACCTGCGAGCTAACGACTTTCACATCGTCTCGCACGACTCTCGGTTCGGTAAGCGGCTTAACTTACACAGCGAGCGTCGTGGCGGCGCCGCCAAGTAGTCTGCTAAACAAAGACAAAAAGACCAGCAAATCCTTTGATTGCACTGCTCGTATATTGCCTGTACGTCGACGGCGAGCGGTGCAGCGGCCGAGCGTAAGCGAGTGGTCAACAGTTGTCACGACAAAAACAGGATTTACTGACTGTTTAGTTTCGGTGTTTTCCATACAAGACACGGGAATTGCTTCTGTCTTAACTTCCTGAGATGCTCCCTCAACACTGCTCACGACGGCTTCCGTCTTGAATGGTACTTTCGTAGATAAATCATAAACTCCATCGTTCTCTCTAAAACAATAGATCTTGTACTGGAATACTTCCGAAGAGTCTGGAAGCTCGGTGCCATCGATGTTCTTTGTGACGGGCGTCACTGAGAATGTCAAACCTATTGTAGGTTCACCCGCCACGCTAAACTCGGCAAGTGCGGAAGGGGCATCATCATGAGATGGCTGAACCTTCTCATCTGCAACTGAAGTAAGCGTTTGGCTTTCCTGATCTTCAGCGTCCGTTGCGGTTATAGCAAAGAAGTATCGCGTTTCATCCTCCAATCCGTCAAGCAGGTACACATATTTCTTTGGATCAGACTGCGACAAGTAATACAGTTTATTATGCTCTAAAGAAATCAGAAGCAGTAAGATATCCGACAGGTAATTCACAGAACACGTTTGGCCTTGAATAATGCATTGCGGCTCCTGCGTGAAATCAAATGATGAAATTTCCGGAACTTGATTCACTTCGATTTCAACTTTCGTGAGAATATCCAAAATTTTCGGATCTGCATTAACCTCTTCAGTGCTCTTGCCCTTCACAGCTGCCTTCGCGCCCGTATCGGCGCTATAATAGACAGTATATTTACGCACATCACTTCCTTCAAGAGCGTCCCATGCCAACAACACTGCCCCTTGCGCCTTCTTCGCATCATACACCTCCATCACATTCACGTCTCTTATGTGCGGCGCTAGGAAGTACGCGAACTTGACGACAACGTTTTGATTGCCAACACTGTCCGTACTGATATCATACGCGACAAAAGTGGCCTCTTGCTTGACACAAAACTTGACAAACTTATGAAACACATTACATTCTTTTTGCGATGGGGCATCGACCTGATCATAATATAACACCAACTGGTTCGGACCCGCCTTATAGATTCCTGCGGTTCTTGATTCAAATTCTGGAGTGTACACAAACTTATCAGAGGAGGGAGCATCAGCCAGGCCTACTGCTGCGAGAAGTACATCAACATTCGACAATGACGGCATGTCAACCGTGGTCGAAACTCCCGGGATTACCTGAGATTTAACTGCACTTTCCTTCGGTTCTTCAAGCATTAACGTAGTCGACGGCGCAGGCCATTGAGTGGGTTTCACCACGACTTTTCGTTTCTTCCATTCAACATCCGGCTCATTTATGGTGCGAGGCAGCAATCCCAATGTGAGACCGCTTCTGAGAATACTTCCAAAGGTCACACGATCAGCCCCGGGAACAACCGGGTATGTGTACGGGCACATGCAATCAACATCTGGCGAGGATGCACAGGCATCGATGCCTTCTGCGAGCGAATTCACGATATTCTGTTTTTCCTTTTCACAGAATGCCTCCCACTTCATGAGCTCTGATTTTCCAGCAAACGGGCCGGCTGTTTCTTTCGTAACAACAGTGCCTGCAAACTTGACCATCCAGTCAAGAGATCCTTGCGATTCTGCCTCGAAGAGCGTCGCATTTGCAACAATGCACGCGATGTCAGCACCGCACAAATTGAGTTTCTTCATCTGCAATGCAATCGTATCATAAATATTAAAGTCAAAGGGGATCGATGTCCGAAATGCCGGGTTGATCGAGTAAGGCACGGAAAACAGCGGGTGCTTGCGTTTTGCGACAACTGCGGTCGACGAAGCTTCCTCTCCTTTTGGAATCGAAGCGACAGAGACGGGTTCTTGATTTTCCTTGATTGTTCCGCCTGCCGCTGAACACATACTCTCAAAAACCTTCCAGCCCTTATCAGCGTAATGAATACCAATGTCAGGATACTTTACACCGCAATAGAACTTAAAATCACATAGTTGTGTACCTTCTGGATTGCAATGAAACCGTTTTGGATCCGGGCACTTGACTTTGCCGCATTTTCCGTCGGGATATCCATAGTACATTGCGCACGCGTCTTGCGCGGCTTCCGCAATGCCAATTCCTTTATTCATCCGTTCTTTTGTTTCATCAATAACTGCCTCGCCGCGATTGTACGAAAGCAGGTACATCAAATTCGCGTTGCGGCCAGAAAAACCGGCACTCTTCACTTTATGAACCTTTTCGATAAGCTCTTTCGTCCCCTCATCGAACTGCTGACCTGGTGCTGGGCAGGATTTCTTAAACAAGCACGGATTATCTACCTGGAAAAACCCTCCGTCGCCTGACTCTCCTGCAGCATTCATCTCTGCACCTAAACGACAGCCAGACTCGAGAAAACCAACTGTAAAAATCTGCACGAGATCGAGCCCTTCTGCAAATAGACCGTTCTTTTGAGCGTACTGCTCGATATCTTTGGCAAACCGAGCACAATTCTTGTACTGAGAATGACTTGCTAACTTTGTGATATCTGCCCCAACACACTGTGCGAGCAATCCCGCTGTGGCTTTTGACTCATTTGGAGTTACAGGCAGATTTACAGATGATGGCTCATTTGAAAATTCATCCGCCTTCGCAAGCACAAAAGCTGCAGAGAGCAAAAGAAGAGCTGCAAGGAGAGAAATGCATAGCAACGTGTGTTGGCATAGCAATGTACGTTGTATTGCTTTCTTTTTTGACTTAATCTTAAACGCAATTCTTTTGATTTCTTTAATCTTAGACATTTTTTAGCCTCATGATTGGACCTTGGAACCGCCAAATATGCGCTCCTGCTCCACGCTCTTTGCGATTTGCTTTTCAACAATTTCCGGCTCGTAGCCTTGCTGCTTCAGCCATTGTCTTAGCTGCTCATGCGAGTATCCTTTCTTACGAAAATCCATGATGATCTGAAACAATTGATTTTCGACCGACTCGATCAACACTGGTTGCGTAAACTGAGCCACGCCCACAGATGGAGCTATCTCTTGTGCCTTGCGCCTAAACAACCACACCCCGAGCGAACAGACCAATGCTGTTCCGAGTAAAACAAGCACAAACGAAACTGGATTAAATCCACGCAACCGTTCAAACAATTTTTCCCGATTGTCCTGTCTAACCTGTCGCGCAATGCTCGCATCAACATCGCTGCGAACGGGTTCCTTGTTAACCTCAAACCATACTGCGGACAAAAACTCTTGTTCACGCTGATCAACTGCCGGTTGCTCCGTACTGCCCACGATTGGCGCAGCCGAAATATCCTGCGCGCGCAATTCGCTTTCCGTATAAGCAACTTCATACTCGTCTGGAACATACACCATGACCGGATTTTGCTGTTCATCAAGAAACTCGGTGAGCTTGCTCTCCTCCTCATCAGAAGTGCGAAGGATCGGCGATTTCACAACATATTGAGGAAACACATCTTGTGCAAAATACCATTCGGCCAGCGACTCTGAATCGCCACACTCGCCAATGCAGCATGCGCCTAGTGGATCCAATGTCTTGACACTCGTTCCAAAACAACCCTCATCAAAATAACATAATCGACCGCCGTGATCCACACAGTAAAATTTTATTCTCCCGGAAACCTGATCAACACAATTCGGAGCGCACGTCGGACAATCATTATCCAACCGGTCTTGACAATCTGGATCACAGGTTCCATCACTGCGCAGGTCACAATAACTGTCAAACCCCCCGGAGGGGCAATCACTACACGTTGCGGCATTCTCACTGAGAGAACAGCTTTCCTGCGTACACGGCTCGCAGAGTCCATTAAAATTACAGAAGCTAAATGGCACATCTTGAACCAAGATGCCATTTTGAAAGAACTGAACTGCAACCATGCGGTCATCAAAGGGTATCGCTACCTCTCCTTCGCGCAAGATAACTGACTGAATGGATTTTCCCGCAGAGTCAATGAAGCGCGCCTCGCCGACGACATCACCAGCAGATTCTGAAAGGATAGTTTGTTCATACGGCAGGATATCTTCAACAAGCTTTAGCTCGCCCCACACAAAATCATCTCCCGATTTTGCAACCTTGAATGTAAGATAATTAACGCCTAAGGCGGCATTTGCGTATATCACTACCATGAGCATGCCAACAAGTGCGCGTAACACGAGTTGTATGCGCCTTTTCCTTCTTGCATTTTTTCTTCTTGCATTAGCCGACGTCATTTGCTTTTCATACCGCTTTTCATGCCTGTTTTCGCTGAAGTTAGATTTCATATGTCAGCATACCACCAATCCCTCAGAAATCCTTGATTTCTGATGGTGCTCAGAAATGCAGTGCATTTCTGACATATGATTGGTGGATAAGTGGTGGTATGCTGAGCATGCTCAAAAGGCGGCAGGGGTGAGCGAAGCGAACATGCCACCAGTCTATGGACTGGGTGGTCCCCTGCCGCCTTTTGACACGTTAACTTCATTTCATACGACCATTTCATACGTTAACTTCTTTTGGTGTATTTGCTGGCGCTTCAATAGCTGCTGGTGCTCCAATTGCGGCAGGATCCCCATGAAACTAAAAATGCATCGCATCCTTGCGCTTGCCCCAATCACCACCCCAACTAAAACCAAACTTTTTGAATGCATCAACAAAACATTTCGGCATATCTGTTTGCAGGATGCCATCATCCCTCATAGGATTCGTATCCCAATTAATGTCGATCGCCGTCGCAAATGAATGCATGCTTAGCTGCTCTGGCGCGTTTTCTTTGCCGCGTATAGGACGCCATTTGAACGCCCCAATCATTCGAACTTCATACGCTTTGCCCTCGGCACACTCCTCGATCTCTGCTTCAATGCAGGGGAAGAGATTCTTGATCTTACTGTGAACCGCAACTTTTTTCCCCCGGAATGTAATGGTTTCAAGCTGCGCATTCACACTTTGTTCGGAAGATCCGTACAACGCCTTGTATTTTTCAGTGTTGAAGGAAACTGTTCGTGGTATGAAATTACACGTTTCGGATGCCGCCGGACCAAGCGTCGCCTGAATCACTTCCGACGGCTCGCCAGACGTTGGTGTGGACGGTGCACCAAGCGCTGGCGGCGCTACCGGTTCTTTGCGCACTACGCCTACCGCCAGATTCTGGCGAGCAATCCCGAGCACATTCGTCACGCCGCTTTGCGAGATCACCACAAAGTCATAAATGGAAGAAAGCGGCGCTGGAACACATTGCGGCTGCACAGACTGAGCAGCTGCTACAGATGCGCCTGAAACTGCTGGTGCGGCTCCTTGCGCATATGCTGCAGCAAAAATCGCATCCGCAATCAAATGCAAACCATTGATTCCAGGATGAATTTTATCAACACTTCCTGCCTCGGGCCTCATTGCCCCGGAATTTGCCGGATCATCAAGTGCTGCGAAGACATCTACAGCGACATCGACGTTTGCAGGTTTTGAAAGGATCCAGTTATTGAGTTCCTGCTGTTCAACATATTTCTTTTCCGTCCATCCAACACTCGTCGCAGTTCCATACCCCTTCCATGGTGTCGTCGTGAGCGCTATGACTCTCATTCCCTTCGCTTTTGCGCGAGCGTACATGTCCGCCAGACCCTCTTGAATCTTTTGCGCGCCTGCACCTCCCGCAAGATCATTTATGCCGCCCATGATGACGATGTCGCTGTGGCTTCCTAGAAGAACAGAATCAAAATCCGCCTTCATTGTTGGAACATGTTTCCCGACGTATGCGTACTTATCGTGCGGCTGCCCTGCTTTGGGGATACCTTGTGTCGTCGAAGCATCGCTATCCTCGCTTTGCACTTTCACACTTGGACAGGCCTCTTTGAGCTTATCTTCAAACATTGCGGGATACGTGTTACGGCCTCCAAAACCTACTGTGATTGAATCACCCACTACCGCGATCGAACCGGCAGGGCATGTTGGGCCTGCCGGTGCTGCTGCTTGCGCACTTGCTGGAATCGTTGACGGTGCACCCGGGAACTGCCCGGGAGGACCACACGAGAGAAAACCAAAATACTTGTTATCATTGATATCCATATTCTTCTTGAGGTCAACATTATTATTGACGTTTCCGCCGATCGCATTGAGCGGTTCTCTGCTTACAACGATATCACAGTGGCTTAGGCCATACACATTATCATAATCAATACGACAACTCGCCTTTCCGGCATCACGTTGTTCGTCGTACCTGCACGCACAGATGATATCGCCTACCTCAATGCTGTTTTTTTCGCTCATCGGATGCGCCGTGCACGTCCCCAGATTTTTTTGAATCTTGCTAAAGTACTGCGTGTGCGCGCAATTTGCGGGAAAATCAGAAATCCCCGCCTGCTCTGCCACCCACGAAATAAATGCGGCAGACCAAGGGGTAACAACCGGATTGGCTCCGGCACACCCTCCTGCAGCAAAGTACATTTCCACGACGGACTTCATGTCTACATCGGATTCTTTCTTTGCGCCATTCCCCCAACGCGCATACTCCTGCTCTGCTATTTGTTTTAGCGCGAGCTTGGGGCTTGCCGCCGCACCAATGGGAACCATACCCGTAATGAGATTGTTTGATCCTGCATATGCATCCGCATATTTCGCATATTTTGGGATGGTGTTTATTTTCTGAGGAGTCTCTTGCGGCGATGCACCCGTGTTAAGAACTACTGCACCGGTGACCGAGGGGGGCGGAGAATTTATCGATGGCAGTCCTGTTCCAGAAGGAGACAAAACACCGCCGCCCTTGTCCTTGCAGCATCGAAAGCCGGTGCTGTAATCCCAATGTTTCGGGTCGTGCGCGGTTGTCGTGTAGAAGCACCCGTCTCTATTGATATGCGTATCTTTGTAATAACCACCCTTGAACATCCCGTTGCCTTTGCGTTTTCCTGACTCGACGCGCGTGCTGATCCACTCGTGAAGATTGCCAACCATATCAAAAGCGCCAATAGGACTGACACACTTCTGACTCGAACCCGTTTCAGCCAATGAATTGGGCTGTTGGTTCACGCGCGGATCCTGAATCTCCTTCCCATACCCGTGCTGCGGACCAAACACAAGTGTAAGTGGATCAACTCTTTCTCTTTTTTCATCATTACACGCTCCATCTATTCTCGTTGGACCATAGGGAAATGCCTGGCCCGGATTGCCGCCGGTGCACGCCGTAAACCATTCGCTCTCGGAGCAAAGCCGCTTACCTGCATTACTGCATGCCTGTTCTGCCTGCAGTCCACTAATGTATCCTTGCGGTTTGACGTTTTTTACGCTTCTTGCTTTAAGCGAACTAATTTGTTGACCGGGATTCTCATAATACGGGAACGCTGAACCGTCTGGCCTCACCAGCGAACCTTCAAACAGATCAATACACACTTTGTCATTGATCGCTACCATTCCTTCGGGACACCCTCCTGTGCCAGGAATAACTTCCACGGGGCTTGGTGAACTGGACGCGGGTTTGAAACCAGCAGGAACAACCGTCTTCCCCGGTTTTGGTGCAGATGCAGTTGCAGCAACAGCAGGTTTAACAGTATATCCAGGCGGGCACACCGCTGCGAGTGGAACTGCTGGCGGTGGTTTAATGCCGGGAGGCAAGCCCGGGACTACCGGAGCTACACCAACTGGAGATGGAACCGTCTGTGAGCCAATGCTTGCACAGCAACGAAAACCAATACTATAATCATAATAGTCACGATCAGCGTGCACGCCTATACGTTCGCCACAACCCAAGGAACTTCGTCTACTGCGGCTATAATACTGACCAACAAACAGCATGTTTGATGGCTTGTTTCCGTCATCGCTCACGACTTCATCCTGATTGCCGAACATGTCAAACACGCCATACTCGTTCGTACACTGCTGGAACTGCCCTGACTTTGCAAGTAACCGCTGACCATTGTACTCTGCAAGACCGAGCTGCGGCTGCTGCATATGACTGGTGTCGCCCTTCACAAGATCAAATGCGCCCGCGGGAAAAATATTAACATTACAAAGTCCTTTCTCGAATTTGGGTCCAAAAGGAAAATAACGCGGCACAGCATCTTTTGACGTAAACTTCGGGCCATCCGGCCCAACGCAAGCCTTGAACCATTCAGCATACGAACATAGACGTTTGCCCGCATTATTACACGCGATATTTGCAGAATACCTGTTCATGAAACCTTGCGGGTACACTCCGGGGACGGACACGGCGATCGGGAAATATGCCTGATCCTTCTCAAACTCCGGAAGCTCCGGCAGTTCAACAGGGCTTATCCTATTTTTATACGATGCATACTGCCAGCTTGCAGAAAGATATCCCTTCTGAATGACAGGATTGTAGTACGGCGATGCACTTTGCCCGGTAGTCTTATCGACAACACTTGCTTCCCAACGATCAATACAGTACTGGTTGTCTATGTTTGCCATCTCGGACGGGCAGCCTGCGCCGGTCTGCTGCTCAAGTGCAGTTACGTTCAACAAGCCCGGCATCACGAGCATCACAAAGAGCATTACGACAAGGGAGGGCTTGTTTTGCATCACTCTTCTCCGCGTTCTCATTGCAGCATGCCTTTTTTCATCATCAATCTCTCAAATCATCAATCTCCTAAACAACACTTTTTCAGATCACGCAATCACTTGCTCTTCTTTTTCTTCTGCTTCTTTTTCTTCTATTTCTTCGCCCACTCCGGCACCCACTCCAGCAGCTGAAAAGAACTGCTTAAGCATATGCTCAAATCCAACCGCCACCGAAGCATGATGATCGGCGATCTTCAAATCATAACCGAAGCGCATGCCTTTGCTATTTGATGAGCACGTTGAAAATTCTCCATTGGCCGCAATAGTTTCAGTCGTCGGGCAAGCAATGGTCTGCGAGATGCCTAAAATCTTATTCTCGACACTACGCCCCTTGCCCATTGACGCGTATGTAATCAGGATTTTTGTCTGCGGACTCAATTTGTTCTGGAACGACTTGCCGTACAAGTCTCCCGAACACACATCAAATACGCCAATCGCGTACGCGTTAGGGTACAAGTCAGCAGCTCTATGAAGGCCGCCTTCCAAATTACAACCAGCACCACTGTGTCCTACAAAGCTTAACGAGCTAACGGTAACGCCTTTCGGAAGGTTTTGTTGCGCTTGATCAACCACTTCCTTGATATCAAATGCAGAACCCCACAGCGCGGGACCGCAAACTCCATTCGGAGCATCAGCCCATCCCTGACCATTCTTTTGCGTCGGAATCACGATGACTACAGGGTCGGCCTTTCCCTGATTTACCAACACTCTCATCGTGTTTAAGAGGTCTTCGGCACTCTTTGCACCTGTCGATACAGTGCCCTTATGGCATCCATGAAAGTATACAATCATTGGCAAGGGTCCTGGACAATTTCCTTCCGGTGGAATAATCACGCTCACGCCGTTGGGAGGAAACCATTCTGGATGTTCTGTCGAAGTATACGTGAATTCCTTGACGTACTCTTGAGTCACTGCAGGACAGCGATGCGACCCTGCGCCTGTAGCTGGCTGCAGTTTGATACCGGGAGGAGCGCCTGGGACTGCCGGAGTTGTGGCAAATCCTGTAAATTCCAACGGTATTCCATTAATGAAATCGGCGTGCGGGTACTTGTAGAGACGAGCAAGGATGTTTGAAGTCGCGTACTGCTTAAGCGCCTGTTCAGCATCTTTTTGCTCGGGAACGCAAAAGATTCCTTTCGCATTTTTCCACAGAGCAAAATCAAAATACGTCCCGCAATCACTCGTGCTCGCAAGACCTCCTTTTGCCTGCAAATCAAAAAGGGCCTGATAGAGCGCAAAGCGTGCCGCAACATCAAGATAAATCATCGCCTTGCTCCCGTCCTGCACTTTCAGCATCACATCGATCGGGTCGCTCCCAAGAACCTTCTCAAGACACGCTTGCGATGAAAGATCCATGCACTTCTTTGCGGACAGGCGCACAAATGCCGTTGTAAGAATGACTATAGTGAAGATCACGAGCATGATGTTGAAGAGCATTCCTTTCTTTGAGTATTTCTTTGAGTACAACAACGATCGTTGCATTATCTTTATCTTTCGCCGCGACTTTTTCATGCAACAGCCCCCTTCTGCGGTTGTGTCTGTTGTGACGGCGCTTGCGGTGTCAACTGCTTGCACAGCTTCCCGTCGCCAGGATATATTTTTTCAAGACGCTGAACATCAAGCATGAAAAGCACAACGATGTTGTCTGCACGCGGGTCGAGATTCGGAAGATACGTCAAGTAGGACGATTGCGGAATGTTGCACAAATTAACATTGAACCCGCTTAACACATAACCGAGCAGCGCACCTCCTAGTGCACCAGTCGGGCCGAGTACGATGCCGAAAGCTGCTGCGCCAGCGGAGGCTCCCGCCGCCGTGGCAGTAACGGTGCCGCCTCCGCTTGCTACGCCCGCACCAGCCGCACCCTGCTTCCCGAACGGAATCGATGCTGTCTTGAGGTGCTCAAACAACTCATCGCGGCTGTAATCGCCAGAACAACGATCGCTCACTTTAGCGTAAATAAAGGAAGTACCACGAATAATAAAGTAATAACACTTATCATTATACAGCGGATTCATATCCACATTGATCTTCAGAAAATCCGTCGTGAGGGTGTCGATGTTTTTGTAATATATGTTCTCCTCGCCAAACAAAATCGAACCGGCGATCATAGTAGATGCGACCACGGGAAGGGCAAGTGGAGTAGATACAGTGGCTGCTGCCGCGGCAGCATACGGGAGAGCCTGGACCGCTTTTTCTGCAGGACCTTGCTTTGATTTCAACGCGAGCGCATTTGACTGGTTATTATCATACAGGATAAGCAAATCTGCGTATGTCATTTTGTTACTTCCAACATCGATCGGCTGCCGCAGGAACACCTGTATAATGAAATTGCCATCATTGACTCCCTGCACGTCCTGCAAACGCTGCTTTTTTGCGTCAGCTCCGAGTTTAAAGACGATGGCGAAGATGATAATCACGAGCACGAACAAGATGTATGCGTAGAAGTCGACAACTACATCTGTGATAAATCCCTTCTTTGATTTTCCTTTGCGCTCCATGAGACCTTTTCGACGATGTTTATCGCGGCGTTTATCGGAGAAGGGACGCAGCACTAACATCGAACCTTGCTTTTTCCTTTGCTCTCCATGACACCTTTTTTTCATGATGAAACCCCGTTTTCCGGTGCGATCACTTTGGCTGCAACACCGTAAACCTCACAAAGCCATTGCTAAATTCTCCTGTTGGCTGTCGAAGAATGATCGGGTACTGCCGTTCGATCTTTACAATTCCGCCGAGTCCTGGAATGTTAAGCGTGACGAGCGGTTCCCAATTCTGATACCACTGGCGATTATAGTATCCTGTTCCGAGTGCTATAAAATCCTGGCTGAACACCTCAATCCTTGCTGTGATGAAATTATTCCCGGGGAAAAACAGCGCGTGATCAAAATCGCGATCGCTAAACTGCTGCAGATCAATCACTTCCGGAAACGTTCTGCCAGTCTCTGCATCGTACCATCCTGCGCCGCCAGGACTATACAAAAGCCCGTTCACCAGAAGATCTGTCTGGAGTTCGCGAGTATCAAATTCATTGATGATAAAGAAACGAATCAAAATCACACAGGACATGAGCACAACTACAAGAAACAGAATGCGTGGTATCATCGCGATCATGTTAAATGACATTAAAGCTTTTTTTCCTGCGCGCATTTTTGAATGCTGTTCGCATGAACGTTCGCACAAACGCAGGCACCTGGCAGTATTAGCAATGCCGACATTCGTTAATTTCTGTTTTTTTGCAATATGAAGTTTTGTCATATTAAGTTCCTGACACCAGGCATTGTTCACTTATCACGTTTCGGTTGAATCATGTTGCTGTTAACACTGCCTGAGGAGCGCTTGCGATAAGTCCTGGCTGTGCTGGTGGAACCGGCACTGCTCCACTCGCAAGCGCCTTCTCTTCTGCAAGCAGCGCGTTATAGAATCGTTCAAAATCCTCGCGTTTCTCCGTGCGCTGGCCATACTTTGATCCTGGAAGGGATGCCCATATCCCGTTCGTTCTCTTGAGCGCGGCATCAAGATTATTTTCTGCTAGCATTTTTCCCACACCAAGGCGCTCTAATTCTTTGTACACTACCTTGTCTTGATTCTCCGGCGTGAATTGATCAAGCGGCACGCCGTACTGATTCGCCCAATTTTTCCAGGTGATTGACAAGAATTGATACCTTCCAGCAGCACTTGACGAAAGCGATGCAGTCAACTTCACGACCTGATTTGGGTGGCTTGTTCCTTCAAAGCAGCCGCCACCAACAACAATACGATACGGATCAGGACACTTTTTCGTCGGTGCTTTCGTCCCTTCGCCCACAGTTATTGCGCGCATGAACGCACGAATGTGCGGGTCTCCGCCACTCATCGCAAGCGAGTATATCCCTTCAGCTCCCGCATACAATTGCGAATCTCCGGCGCCCGCTTTCGGGGCAACGCCAGCGGGAACAGTCAAACCAGTGCCTGATTGCACTGGTGGTGCTCCTGCCGCGATTCCTCCAATAACAATCGGGGGGGACACCAAGACAATGCTCTTATTTGAGCCATAATAACGGTGAATGCCATTCAAGATCGCGTAAGCAGCATTTTCAACATTGATTTCGTTCTGGGCAAAGCTTCCAAGATCCAAAAAGATCACCGGCTTTGTTTCATCGGTACCCGCGAACAATCCTTGCAATTGGCTTTTTTTATCCGCCCGCTTCTTAAAAACAGGAAGAATCTGCACGAATGAAACCTCCGTTGCAGGAGTCAGTAATTTATTGATGATAAGGCACGCAAGCTTTCTGCTCTTCATCGTATTCGCTTGCGCCGCTGGAACATATGCTCTAAGCGCGCCGGCTGCATCAGCGGAAGCAGTCGTTCCAAGCACAACAATCATGTCAGCTTGCGCGAATTCGTCCGCTGATGGAATGAGTGGTGCTGTTTGTACTTCTTGGGCTGCAATGATCTGCGCGCTCTCTTCTTGCGGCGCGTACACGGGCTTTACACTTTGCGACGTACTTGGCTCCGCCTGTTGAGGTTCTGGTTGTTGGGCTGGTGCCTCTTTTGTCGGAACGTTCACAAGAATCGCTGCGCTTTGCGCTGAAAGTATTTGTGCAATGCGATTCAACGGAAGATTCGAATCAGCAAACTGCGCTTTTGACGGGAAAACTTTTGCAATGAGCACTTTCTTTTGCTTATCCCAAAACGGGTCAGCAGTATTAAATGATGGGCACGACAATTGCAGCGGATTCACTTTAGTTTCATCCGGCTTAAGCCTTCCTGGAGACTTATAGAACGTCGCATCGATCAAATGAATCTCACGCGGTTCTCCTTTCAGGAGCTCTTCCAGTTTTCCAACCGCCTTATCTTGCTTCAACACTCCTGAACGCACATGAAACGCAACGATATCCATATTCAAATCAGAAAGAAACCAGTACTTGCTCTTAAGGGGTTTATCGACTTCCCCAACGGAAACAACCGAACCTTCAAAATCCGCTTCGAATGGGACAGGAAAATGAATTGAAGAATACGACTGTTTCATGGTTCCCGGAGAAGCGCTTAAAGCGGTCACCATCAAACCAAGATCTATTGACGTATAGCGCTCGTTAAACCCCACGTCTGTTGCAACGTTGTTCACGTACTGCAAGAGCGCAATAAACACGAACAGCACGAGCACCATCTGAAATATGAAGAACAATGATTCGTGCAACATGCTTGCGTGCTTCCCGAATTTGTCGCTTTGCGCTCCTCTTTTTTGCACCCAGAACACCTTCTTTTCTCGACGAATAGAAACGAGCAGGGTTTATAAATTTGTTGAGGCTTTCGGCTCTGTCCCGAATCTCGCTTACGCTCGGCCGCTGCACCGCTCGCTGTGAGTATCTCAAGTAATCTTGTCACCGAGAGGATGTTTAAGCAACCTGTTTATCGTTTCAGCTCGCAGGGTGGCAGCGGCATAATTCGGGACAGAGCGGAGGCTTTCAGCAGCAAAGAATCACATCAGTTATCATCAAATGATGGTGATAGGTCATCCTACCGGTTTTTGGATAACTTTCTGCTCTGCGCCCGCCTTTGCAAGTTGCTTATCAAGACTCTGGCCTGGCGAAACCGGCGCAGCAGGCGGGGGAGCTTCAGCCTTTGGTGTGGACTGTTCTTTTAACTTACGCGCAAGATCTCGGCAAGGAATCGCTCCAGGAAATTTCTTCACGTATTCGGCATCACTCGATTCAATAACTTCCAAGAGATTTCCGTTCTTCCGCAGAACAATGCCAGGACGAACTTTCAAGGCAGAACCAACAGTGCACGATTCGCCGTACATTACAAGATCTGCTTTTGGTGTGCTTGTCACCGTGCTCAACAGTGAAAACTGGCTCAAGCCAGTCACGCGAAGCTTTGAACACTTAGCGTTGCCTTTATCACAATCATCACCGTCAAGATCGCCAACCTTTCCAACATCGCACAAACAAATACAAGGCCCAGAACCACACTTGACTGGCTTATTGACGTCGTCTTCGACTACACCACAATGCTCCTCGATGCAGAAACTGCCATGCTTGCAGGCCCTGTTTTCCTCGTTTTCGGTGAGCGACTTCACACCGTCCTCATTAAAACCCACAATCGCAAAGTTTGGTTCGGTGTACGCATTGAGAATATAACAGCTATTCACTGCTTCGCTTCCGGCATTCTTCACACTATAAAGGGCATCGGCCCCCTCAACAATGTTACTGAACCCCTTCACCGTTCCTTCGTTTGCTTTTGGAGAAAAAATCCTCATCAGTCCCATGAACAGACCGACGGTGGCAACGATCACCATAAATGCAAGAATGCCGCCAATTATCGGCTGGACACCCATGGAAATCTGGGCTTTTTTTGAAACATAACAATTAGAGATCATGTTATCAAAAAGAACTATGTCTTACGCAGCGACGGGTGATCCTTCCAGCTGCCAAGGCAACAGGTTCCAAAAAACTTTTTTGCAGCATCTGGATCGGTTTTTTTATACACATCAGCATTCTTTCGCGCCACATCCATTGCTTTGTCAAAATTATTAACACACCCTCCCGCAAGCGCCGGATCAGCTTCGTTAGGGCAATCTTCTGAGTACTGCAGCGACAATTGCGTATCTGATGGGCAAACATTCTCTTCAAAAAGACATGCACACTTCTGTACATTGGTGTTGCATACGAGTGTTCTGCTTAACTGCCCTGTTCCCTTGCCAACACCCTTGTAGACAACGCCCCACAAGAGCACTGCAGCAAGTGCTCCGAGAACCAAGACAGCCATGAGCACCTTTACCGGTGTGGAAACTCCTTTTCTATCGAACACGTTAACCGCCTCTTTTGTATTTGTTTAGCAGCGTCGCCACCGACCTGCGAGCTAACGGCTTTCACATCGTCTCGCACGATTCTCGGTTCGGTAAGCGGCTTAACTTACACAGCGAGCGTCGTGGCGACGCTGCGATGTGAGTAGCTAAACAAATACCCTCTTTTCAATGCGCTAAGATTCAACCAGTCGTTTGAGCTGTGCTCAAACCAAAAATTAAGTAAACGTATTTGTTTGGCAGCTCGCCACAGACCCGCGTTTAAAAATTACAACAGCCGGTTCCTGCACAATCCTCAAACTGTCGTGAATCGAAGGATCCGCCCTTTTTTTGACAATCGGCCTCATCAGAGGAACACTCCGCGTTCACGCCGGGGATCTGACATTTCTGGCCAGTGTATTGCACTGCGGTAGACTGCGTCTGACCGCCAAAAAACTTTACTTTTCCAGCAAAGATTATCGCAAGCACAACAAGAACGATGAGCGCGATCACAGCAATAATCACGACGTTCAAACTCATCCCTTGGGCTTTTTTTGAAATCAAAGATTTTGAAGTCACGCGTTCACCTCTCAACACTTGTCAATCATTCATTAACACCCTTTTCATTGAGCACTATTCACTAACACAACACACGCCTTCCTTGTTTTCCTGAGTCTTACACGAGAAAAGTGTCGGACGTTTTCCAAAGCCGCAGTCTGGAGAAGGCTGGCCTTCCTGTTTTGCGAGACACTGCCCGCCTTGAGCTTCGCAGCTAGTGCCTCCAGCAAGCGTCTTACCACTTTTTCCAATGATGAAAATCAGGACTACAATAACGATGAGAACGATCACGACGACAGCAACTAGCGTCACGGACATCTCAACTGCTCGCTTATGATTGTGAAACGGCATCATCATTCGCCTTTTCTAACTTTTCTCCACTTCCTTCTAGGCATTCTATTCTAGGCATTCTATTAAACTGCTGCTTTGTTATTTCTTTGCTTCTGCACCACCAAAGGGAACACAGCACAATGGTTTATTTGGGAAGTCTTTTTCGCAATTAGTACCACGATGGATCAAATCGTCTTCTCCGCACTTTTCCTGGCACTGCCCGCCTTTGTTTACACATGAGACCGTCGCTGCCCCGAAGAACTTGAACCTTGAGCCAAAAACAACAACAAGAACAACCATGATAATCAATGCAATAACCGCGACCACAACCACATTCATCGACATTCCTTGACTCTTACTGGAACGAGAAAAAAAAGAAAAAACCATTGCATAACACCTTGTTCAGGCTTATGCAACACTAATGCAGCACACTTGGTCCGTTGGCTTGTTGTCAGGACCGAAACATGGATCGCTCGTGACCTTCTTGTACTGCCCTACACACTCGTCCGAAGAATCAACACACGCTCCTTTGCAGGAATCCACTACCTTTGTCGTAGTTCCAATACGGCCAATAAAGATCACTGCCAAGATCACAAGAACAAGCAACCCAATCGCAGCAATAATAATAATGTTCAGGCTCATCCCTTGGGCCTTTTTCTGTCGTACAACATCCATACTGGCACCTCTCTGATCTCTGATGAAACATAAAGCATTCAAGCCATGGCGGCTTTATTCGGCTTTTTGAGGGAATAAGGGCAACAGCGGTATATAAAGATTTCTATAGGCGGGGCTCTGTAGAAAATCTTTGTGGGCGTAAGCCTATGTTGTAGGCGATTAGCCTACAAAACAGTTCTGCATTGATCATTGGTGCTTTTTGAGATTTGACAGTATTTCCAAACATCCTTTTGAGAGCTGAGAAAAGACTCTCAACAATATTTCGTTGCCAGTACAAGCACCAATCCATACAATCACGCATCAATTTTCGATGCT
The DNA here is from genome assembly GCA_016208715.1 of Candidatus Woesearchaeota archaeon. GTDB lineage: Archaea > Nanobdellota > Nanobdellia > Woesearchaeales > UBA11576 > JACQX01. Next base: position 29,453 of record JACQXV010000082.1, read on the forward strand.
TTCCTCGTCGACAATTCTTTCTTACTGGCGCAATGCTAAATGTTCCATTCTC
>JACQXV010000227.1 GCA_016208715.1 Candidatus Woesearchaeota archaeon
CAAGTAGCCGGTGGGTGAGGGAGCGAAGCGGACGCGGGCGGGTGTGATTTCGGACATGCAGAGCCTTTCGACAATTGAGAATGAGGTGTGCTTAGCGTCTCTAATCCGCGTTGGGGCATTCACTTAATTCACCTTTATCCAACGGCGGATGCCGCCACAGCAGCGCACGGCAACAACTTTAGAAAAAAGTTTGTGGGCGGATTAGAGGGCTAACTTACACTCACTTTGGTTTGTTCACTAAGCGATAAAAACGCCAGTCACTGCGACTGGCGATAAGTATTATACCAAGTGTGTTGATTAATCCGTGGTGTAGTGATAATGGCTCTCCTGAGTTTAGCGGGAAATCAAGAACACGTCATTCCGAGCGGTGTTGTTCCGCGAGGAATCTCTAGGACAATCAAAGAGATTCCTCGTCGCATCCTTCGACTGCGCGCGGAAAATCACCGCGCTCCGCTCAGGACGCTCCTCGGAATGACATATCAAGTATTCACATTAAATCTTGCAGAGCCGTGATAATCTTAATCCATAGTTAGTTTGCCCCTTGCACAATAACCTCATTTTTTATATCGAGTAAAATCAGGGAATGGCTTCTAAATGAAAACCACCGCACCCGCCACCATTCAAAAATTAGTTGAAACGTTCGAGCAAAACTTGAATGACTATCGTACTCACAAAAACGAGACGGAGTTGCGCCGTGAGTTTTTGGATAAGTTCTTTACCGCTCTGGGCTGGGACGGATGGCGGGATTGATAAATTGGTCTATGAGTTGTACGGGTTGAGCGAGGAAGAGATTGGGATAATTGAGGGCGCAAGGTGACAGTCATCTTTAAGATGACTGTCACCTAAGGTTGTGGAAGAATCCTGCTCCCAAGCAGAAATCACGCCCGCCCACATGCCACGAACGCAAACCGATAAGGTGTAAGAGATAGTGGTATTTTTCCTCTATGTAAATTTATAAAAACGGGTCGAGATTTTACCTCGACCCGTTTTTTTTTACTGCTTACTGTTCACTGCTTACTGTTCACTGTTTACTGATAACTGTCTACTGATAACTGCTGCTCTGCTCCTGACTCCTCA
>JACQXV010000228.1 GCA_016208715.1 Candidatus Woesearchaeota archaeon
CAGGAGATTTCGCTTGCGCGAAATCCCCTCCACGGAAAGTTTGGCTGACCACAAGCGTTCCTCGGTGGGTTGAATGCAGTGAAACCCACCTTAGGGCACGTGTCAACGGAGTGAGCCGTTGGGATCGACAGCCGCTGGGGGCGTCCCCCCTGTCAGCATCACTGTTTTAGTTTCTATCTCTCGCAGAAAGGCGGTGGTGCTGACTGTGCTGGTCGAGCTTTTCAATAATGCTACTACTCACAACGTTTAAATACCTTTGATTATTGTGCACGTTCATGAAATCCGACAAGGAGATCAAAAAGGAATTCAAGCTTGAAGCCAGTAAGAACCCTGAAAAGTATTATGCAACGCCCGTTCTGAAAGCAAAGGGATTCATGCGCAAGCACTGCAAGTGCGGCACCTATTACTGGACGGTGAACAGGGCTCAGAAGACGTGTGGCGACCCCGCCTGTCTTGGTGGATCGCGGGTAGCAATTGATAATCCGTCAAAGGTCAAGTTGAGTTACGCGAAAGTGTGGCAGGAATTCTCAAAGATGTTTGAAAAGCGCGGCTATCGGCCGATCAACAGGTACCCTGTTGTTTCGCGGTGGAATCCTACGACGGATTTTACGATGGCGTCCATCGCCGCATTCCAGCCGTTTGTGGTGTCTGGAGAAGTGGAACCTCCCGCAAAAAAATTGGTGATTCCGCAATTCTGTCTTCGTTTTGGCGACATTGATAATGTAGGCATTACAGGCGCACACTGCACAGGATTCGTGATGATCGGTCAGCACGTGTTTGTGCAACCAAATGACTGGGACCAGAATAAGTTCTTCACAGACATTTATGATTTTGTGACGATGGTGGTCGGCATTCCAAATCATGAGCTTACATTGCACGAAGACGCGTGGGCCGGCGGCGGAAATTTCGGGCCCTGCATGGAATTTTTCTCGCGCGGTGTCGAATTGTTCAATCAAGTATACATGCTGTTTGAACAGACTGCTGAAGGGCGTCGTGAACTCGACATCAAAGTTTTGGACATGGGTCTTGGGATGGAGCGCATTGCCTGGTTTAGCCAAGCTACGCCTACACTGTATGATGCGGTATTTCCGCAGGTTTTGTGCAAGCTTGAAGAGCGTACTGACATGAAGTATAATGCTGAACTTTTCAGAAAATTCTCTCCATATGCGCCGCTGCTCAACGCTGATGAAGTCGATAATATCGATGCAGTGTGGGAGAAGATCGCACAAAAACTTTCACAGGACGTCAATGAGTTGCGATCGATGATTGAGCCAATGACCGCGCTCTACTCGATCGCTGAGCACAGCAGGGCGCTTTTATTCGCTATTCACGACGGTGCATTGCCTTCAAATGTTGGCGGTGGATATAACCTTCGCGTGATTTTACGCAGAGCATTGTCTTTCATTGACAAACACCAGTGGAAGGTTCAACTCAAGGAAGTTGCACGCTGGCACGCGCAAGAACTCAAGATGCTGTTCCCTGAATTATCTGAAAATTTACAGCAGATCGACATTATTCTTGATGTAGAAACGAAAAAGTATTACACAAGTAAGGAAAAAGCAAAGAACATTATTGAGCGCATGATACAGAAGGAGATCACGGCAGAATACTTACTGCAATTGTATGACAGCCATGGAATTTCTCCCGAAACGGTGCGCCAAGAAGCGCTCAAGTTGGGCAAGAAGATCATGATTCCTGATAATTTTTATGCACGGGTAGCCGCGCTTCATGAAACACAGGAGCAGAAGACGGCCACAAAGAGAACTGTTGGTTCTCTATTATCTCTTAGCGGCGTGGAAGAAACGCGGGCGCTCTATTTTGATGATTGGAGGCTTGTCGAATTTGAAGGAACCGCAGTATTCGTTTCAGATGACAAGGTTATTTTGGATCGTACAGCATTTTATCCAACGAGTGGCGGGCAAGAACACGACCTTGGAACTGTCAATGGATTTGAAGTGAAGGATGTATACAAGCAAGGCAATCATATCGTTCATGTCGTACCCAATCAACGCTTGAGGATCGGCGATCGAGTAGAGGGCTTAGTGAATGAGAAAACGCGACAGCAGTTAGCACAGCACCACACTGCAACGCACATAATCAATGGTGCCGCGCGCGAGGTGTTGGGCGAGCACGTTTGGCAGGCGGGGGCTGCAAAGACTGTGGAAAAAGCGCGCATCGATATAACTCACTTTGATAATCTCACGCAAGATGAGCTCGATAGAATAGAAGCGCGCGCGAATCTTGTTGTTGAAGAGAATAAGCCAGTCTTCAAGCGTTTTGTTCCGCGCCATCTTGCAGAGGCGGAGTATGGCACGCGCCTCTATCAGGGGGGTGTTGCGCCAGGAAAACAGTTGCGCATTGTAGAGATACCCGGATTTGATGTGGAAGCATGCGGTGGGACGCATTTGAACATGACAGGAGAAGCCGGGCGTATAAAAATAATCAAGTCTTCAAAACTGCAGGACGGCATCGTCCGTATTGAATTTGCTGCCGGCAATGCGGCACTGCAGCTCATGAATAAAGAAGATTCATTGCTTAACGAGATTGCGCGATTGCTGCAGTGCAATACTGCACTCGTCATTGGACGCAGTGAAGAGCTCTTCGTAAAATGGAAAGCCGCAAAGAAACTCGCCAAAGGCCAGGCACCGCAAGGGAAGATTGGCTTACCATTGCGGTCGACAAAGAAGTTTGATGGTCAGTCTCACGAGATTGTTCCTGCGGTTGCAAAAATCTTTTCCACGCAACCCGAGCACATTACAAAAACAATTCAGCGTTTCTTGGATGACCTCAAGAAGGCCCAAGTGCAGGGAAAACCGTCTTCTAAGAAATAGACCAACAATCTCAGAAAGTTGGGCGGAATTTCTTTTATTTTGTATTCGGTGGAGGCGCTGCTAAACAAATACTTTCTTTTGAGTTATGCGAAAAAGGAATTCAGCCGCTTCTGTTTCCTGATGTTATCAAGTAATTTGCTTTCTTTAAGCAACGGTGTAAGGTTCATGCCAAATTTCTTTTTTACAAAAGCAGCAGAGTACACGAGCATGAGTTCTCGTGAATCGAATTCTAGGGGCTCTGCTTTCATAGCAGTGCGGGCCGCCTGACGGACAACCCACACTCCAAGCGGCGCCCAGTATTCCCGTGTGATGAAGCGCAGTGCGAGCACTGACCCTGCGCGATGCTGCTTGCGGAAATGTTCAAGGATTGCAAGACGCGCGGCGTAGTAGCCGCCCGCCGTGTTCTCAGCATATGATGTTCGCCCACCGTGGTTCTCGTAATCGGTAGCAAATGAAGTTTCTTCGCCGACGATCGTCTCGAATAGTTCATAACTCCAAGGGCCCGGGAAGAGAAGTATCAGATAATAGTTTCCCAAGTATCCTCCTGAATATGCTTGATGTACTTCTGTCTTGGTGTCTCGCAGCTCATCGATTATCTGTCTGCTTAATGTATCATCCACTGCAGTGATGGACCAACGGGTTGGCACAAGTTTTCGTTCTTGTTTGATGCCGAGGTTTCCCGCGCTGAAGATGCGCGCCAAGTAGTGCTCATCGATGTTTCGTTCGGCAAGTGTGCGTAGAGCTTCAGCAGCCTTTAAGTCAGTGTCTGAAACTATTTTTTCAACCCGTGTTGGAATTTTCGGGTTTTCGGTCAGTGTGATTGACCTGAGCGGAACGGACGGACCGTGCGGCATTGCATCTTGATTGAAGCTGACTGATAGGAAAGGACGTTTGGAGAGGTGGATTTCAACATCGACTGGTTTTTCTGCGAGTGAGATCTCCCGCGATATATCCAAGAGCTTATCGACACTATTTTTGACATGTGCTTTGAAGTTTGAGTTAATAAGACTCGTGCGCAAATCGATGATGCGTTCAATAGGAAAGCTCTTTTCATACCAACAGAGCGGATCATCGTGATGATCGTAGTGTTCGATTCCTAAAAGTCCTACCTTGACTTGGGGATATCCAAAGCGGCCGACGAAAATGTTGGGAGCCTCGCCGAAGAAATCCTGTTTTGCGGACACGTTTACCTTGTGCTGCGCGTACATCTTGTGGATGACGGGGCAGAATTTTCCATTGCCGCACAAGCGCCCTTTGCACTTGATGCAGTCGGAGATATTCATGGCTGGAGAAAATTGAATGGACATTATAAAAGTATGCCACAGACGTACGTGGAAAGCTTAGACGAACTTCACCTTAAGCTTAACGACCAGCACAATTTCCGCCACCGCCCTTTTGCGAGGGATGAAAGTAACTGTATAGCTGCTGACAAGGGGGATGCCCCGCACGGCTTTCGCCCCCTGCACGAGCGATCTCAAGTCCGGTTTTCGCTACGCTCCAACCGGACGACGAACATTGAGTAGTATTGAGCGAAGCGAAATACTACGAGGTGGGTTGATAAGGG
>JACQXV010000229.1 GCA_016208715.1 Candidatus Woesearchaeota archaeon
ATCTTGCTCAACAACATTTTGCGCTGCTCCTCGCTAATCGCCTGCGGTATGTATTTACGCCGGAGGAATCCCGTTACTTCTTTGTAGCGCTCAGGAAGACGATAGCCAACAGGCAGCTCAACCTGCTTGTGCGTGTAGTGGTGGACAATGTACCAGACCGCCGAATGACCTTTTTTCATATGTGCCGCTAACGCTTTGGCGTTGAGTTGCATTTTGTACTTGTCGGCTAAGTACATCACCGCCAACACTTCCTCGCGAGACAATCGATCCAGATTGATTTTTTCGACCTCCCGCTCTCCAAGAAGATGAGAAGGTCGAACACATTTCTCATTGGTGCATTGTCGCTGGCGGGAAATCCGCGGAGCGTTTTCACCATACGCCAACCGCAAGGAATATTGCCGCGCAGACATGCATTTATATTTATACCAAATCACCGGGGTGCCACCCTGCATGGTGCCCTGCCACTCCCAACAGCCATTCTCGCCGCGCTTGTTTACCCGCGACCAGAAATATTTTTTTAATCCATCGTGATCAAGCATGAACGTTTCGTTGAACGAATGGTTTCGAATGTTTAAGATTCGTATCAATCATTTTTGTTTTGGAAAATCCGGATTAAAAACAAAACATCGAATTTTGAACGAGATTATTGGGTTTACTTTGGGAACGCATTAGTCTTGCACGACTTGTGCCACTCGCTACTTCATGCGACCGGCACTCCAAGCGTAATAGGCAAAAGCAATCCCCAACAACCCCCACACAACTTGCTCCCACACTTCGCGCGTCATGCCTGCCCACCCAAAACAAAATAGCAACAGACCGACGTTGAAAGCAATTTGAAAGCCGCGTCTCTTCAAGGCTTCACGCCAAGAAATTGATTCCGTTGTTCGTTGATATTCAGCGACGCTCAACGCTGCCAAGATCACACTCAAGCCAATAATCCACAGAGTGCCAAAGCCAACATTGATCCAGTCAATCATGATGCCGATAATATCATTGTCTTTAGCGAAGCGAGACGAGATACTCGCGATAGGTTATCCCCAACGGAGTCAGGCGATTGGAAACTGGATCGGTGAGATTACCGTTAGGATAAATCGGATCTGCCAAACTAAACCACGCCCACTGTTGCACTAAACGATTCTCATCCGATGACAACCCAGTGTTTGGATCGCGCGCGGTCATCAGAAAATCTTACGTCCCCAACATAAACTTCTGCACACGCTCCG
>JACQXV010000230.1 GCA_016208715.1 Candidatus Woesearchaeota archaeon
AAGTAGTAATTGGTAATTGAAACAACGAGGGAGATTATAACGTAGAGAGGGTAAAAAAAATTTTCGGTAGACCGCATCGGTCTGAACGGCATCACTTCACCGCTTTCATATCCACTACCCACGCGCGATCATTGCGATAGACAAGGAGATAACGATCATCAGGCGACCAAGAGAATTGTGTTGTATTCAACGATTCATCAACGGGCAAGCCTGAAGCGATCTGTTTGATTTGGCCTTTATCGTTGATCAGCCACAAACCGTTCGCACCATCCCTCACCACCCAATTGTTCTTCGCATTCGATTGTGCGAAAGGCATACGAAAAGTTGCCAAATATTCGTATTGCATTTCAGAGGCTAAGGGCAATGAGGAAATCTTTTTACCATCCGTGCTATATATTGCCGCCTCTACATTATGAAAAGTTTCAAGTTTCATATCAGCAGTTCCAAAGGTGATTGCAAAAACAGAATCATCTTGCACATTCCATTGAGCCACAAGCGCATTGGGGATCATTACCCAAGGCGACATCTGTGTAACGTCAAAAGAGATAAGACCTACAGGCTCTTTCGCTTGAGTGATTTGAACATCGAAAGGATAACGAATATAGAAGAAGCAACAGGAGAGAGAAGACCAACGCACTATCTGATATGGGCTACTAAAAGGATGACTATCGTTTACGATGAAATAGTTTTTTCTTGTTTTGAGGTCATAAAGGACCAGAGTACTTTTTGTTATGCCGTCTGTATAAAAAACTAACCAACGCTTATCGGGAGATAAATCTTCGATCGCCCCACTATATGGAGAATATAAGGTAAAGCCTGTATAGCCGGTTATAAACGCGCCTGTTACCACATCATAATATCTATTGTAGTAACACCCTGCTCCACATTGTCTACTATTAGAAACGATGTCATTCGTAATCCAAGGGACACCATAAGGCCACCAACCATTCCCGGCTTCTAACTTCACATTCGTCTGAAACATCGGACGGCCATCGGCATAGACAATGTTATACGAAACATACATCGCTTTGAACTCTGGTTCTTCAAATTTCCTCAACACAGTCATTTTGCTTGAATCAGGTGACCAAAAAGCTCGCGTAGCTACATCCCCTGCGCCAACCCACCCTGTTCCAACTATAAAGGGCGCAGAACCATCAACACGCCACACATAAACTTTGCCATCAGAAGCCACCAATGATGCCGCCGAACTATTAGGCGCCCATTCAACATATTGGCAGTCAGGAAAATCTATTGTCGATTCACTGATCAATTTTCCATCAGCAACGTGCTGCATTTTATAAGCAGTGGGAGCACAAGTAATCTTATATGCCTTCGATGGTGAAAGAGACTCAACGGGCGCACGATACGGTGTTCGAGTCAAAACAGGCAGGGATTTACCTGACGAGGCATCAAACGAATAGAATCGCCCGTCCTTCTGATCAAACACATTGAAAGTAGAGTTATTAGCCCACTCCGCACCACTCACAAAACCCATATGCCAATCCTGCAAACCCACCATCGGCAATAACCAATTTGGTGAAGCACCTTTATTTGGCGTCGCACTCGGCATCACCGTAGGTTGCAGCGTTGAGGTTGGTTGAGGCGTGAAGGTTGAAGTGGGTTGAAGGGTTGGAACCGGAAGCGGCGTGACCGAAGTGCAGGTGGCGAGGGAGAGGAGGAGGGAGGAGAGGATTCGTTTAAACATAATTTGTGATCGCGCGGAAATAAATTTCCGCGCTACTGAACAGCGCCAGATGAATCTGGCTTACAATCCATCAGCCCGATTTATCGGGCGCGCTTCGCATAGCGCGGCAATCAAGTCGCCGCGCGGATTTCCTGCGAAGTTTAGAACCCCTCTAGCTTACTTAGATCAGCAACACCATTCGCCATCGCAGAAATTTTTTGCAATAACCCTAAACGATTCTCGCGCACGGCTTGGTCTTTATCCATCACCATCACCTCTTCAAAAAATTTGTTGATGGCGGGGATCATCGGCAGGAAGGAGTTGAGGAAGCCATCCAACGATGTGACTGCATCTAATGTGCGTGGTGCGTCTTGATAGGCGTCCCACAGATTCTTTTCGGCGTCCAAAAGAAAGTTCGACGGATTCACTTCATACACGTGCTTCTGATCGCGGGTGATGCGGACACAGCGAGCGTAGGCGGGCAAGATGGTTGACCAATCCTCACGCGCCACCCACTTCATCAACT
>JACQXV010000215.1 GCA_016208715.1 Candidatus Woesearchaeota archaeon
ATCTGAAATTATCGTACGCGTTCGAAGTAATGCAATAAAATCGCTCATGGGCATTTCAAATGAGTACCCGACGGGGACAACCGTCTATTGCCGCAATAGCTCGGAATGACGAAGCCAGACCGTAAGAGGTCAGCCATGCGAAGTCAATAAGATGGCTGGACCATGTTCAATGATGTTCTGGCCACGCAGATGAATTGTATGAACAACGCTCATAAGCTTTTCGTACACTCTGGCGCCAAATTCTGACCTGCTCCCACCACTGATTTTCCTTGCCACCACGCTATGCCGCAATGCCCGTTCTGCCCTGTTGTTGGTTCCTTCGACATCCGGATTTTTCACGAACTGGAATAGGCTTTCCTTCGCCTTTTTGAGGCCTTTAACGAACTTGTTGCAATGGCTGGATTTGTACTGCCGATCTATGTCGTTTATCATGAGCCTATACAGTTCATCGATGTCTTCATCGGTGCCCTTATGGTCGAAGGCACAAGCACGAACATAGGTTTTCTTCATCACACATTGTATCACATCACCCTCTTCTCCATAGAACTGGGCCAATTCTTTAGAGTCCTGGATGAGGTGCGCCCAGCAGACCTGTTGCGGTCGTTTCCCAGTGAGCCTAGCGAGGGTATTGTATGCTGAGAAGCGGTCATGAACATCCACCCCCTTTGGGTGTTCTCCCAGCACCTTTAACGGGACTTCATGCCCGCGCGATGTGGCAATCGTGAAGAGGGCTTCGCCCTTTGTGACGAATGCCCACAACCAAGCGTTGGTTCCATCGATTCGCCAACTGGTCTCGTCCATGTGCCTTGCAGGGGCGTTTCGTATGTCTTCAACCAACTGGTCGTAGAACGGCCCAAAAGCAACCGCGACCTGGGACAGAATCCGCGAGACCTCCCCGTCGCTCATCTTGAGACCGAACAGTGAATTCAGCAATTGCGGGATCGAATGCCTTGGCAATCGGAGACCGATCTTCAGGTACGTCACAATCAGCATTATCCTGAGGCTGAACCGTGCTTTCGGCAGTGCCAATATGCCCTTTCCGCTCACGAGGCACTTACAGTCTCTGCAATATCTCCGCTTAATGATCTGGTGGATAGCGATAGGCTTCTCGATCACTATATCCTCGACGGTTCGTTCATGTTCATCTTGCGTCTCACTTAGATTGTGTCCGCCGCATTTAGGACATGCACAGATATCGATTGTCTGGACCGATGTTATCACCGCAGGCATCCTGCGAAACGCTGGTCTATGCCCCACCCTGGCTCCTGGCTTCTTTCGCACCTTTGGCAGGGTTGGCAATTTGATGATATAGGGTTTGCCGTGTTTCACACCCGTAGTTTCTGGATGCATCATCTTGTATTTCTCATACTCCTTTTCTATTCGCTCTTTCTCTTTGCGCAATTCCTCAAGCTTCTTGCGAAGCTCTTCGTTTTCCTTGCGTAGCCTTTCGATTTCGGGATCACTGTGATTCTCACTCATTCTCCAACACCACCAGATATACGGTCTTACCGAGATATTCCTTCGGGCAATCGACTTTGGCACCGTTGCCAAATGGTGTAACTTTTTTCCGAAGGAAACCAAGGATTCCTGTTAGCTTCAGTTCCGTCGTCCGCTCCAACTTTACTATTTTCATCGTATATACCATATATATACAAACTATAAAAATCTTTCGGTACCTTGGAGAACCTCGCGTGGACCCATAACATACTCAGCTTCGGAACAGTGACCTCTTACCGATAGTTATATACCTTCACACTGTATATCATTCCCCCGATGAGTGCGAAAAGAGCAGTAATCATCATAACTCTCCTTTTATTTAGCGGATTTCTTCTTCAAATCCCCCAAGAAACGAAATCGGACGGATACGGTGACTATCCTCCTCCTGCAGTAGGTGATTGGAACATTATAGTAGATACTTATGTTGGTAATGAGACAATTGTTCTAAATGGGAATCTAACGATTCAGTCTGGCGGAAATTTAACACTTAAAAATTCTACGCTGAAATTAAATTGCTCTTCTGATGGTCAGTATTACAACGAAGTACAAAGTGGCGGATCGATGAAAATATTAGACTTAGATGGAGACAATCTCACAACAAACGATGCATCTTGGATTACTGCAAATAACACAGATTACGAATTTAATTTTTGGGTTAGAGATGGAGCATCATTTGAAATGAGAAACTCAAATCTGACAGAATGTGGGTACTTTTGGGGTGGTGTGTTAGAAAAAGAGGGGCTACTAATCCAAACAGATGATGCTATTGTAGAACATTCATGGATTAACAATTGCACAAGAGGCGTAATCCTCTACGGCTCCGACGCTAAGGTGTCGAACAACACGATAGAGTGGTGCGACACTGGGGTGAGAACTTCTGCTTGGTCTAACGGGACAATAGAGAGAAACGTCATTGTGCGAAGTGGCACATATGGCATTCAGGTTGAC
>JACQXV010000216.1 GCA_016208715.1 Candidatus Woesearchaeota archaeon
GTATATGATCCCAAAGGTAATCCGGACGCGCTTAGTACCTCATAAGTGGACAGATCAAACAGAGGCCCCTGATATGTCACAGTCATACCGGGCTGCCAGCCTGAGGACAGATTGTAATAATAACAGCCGAAAGGAGTGTCAGCCAATACCCACCAGTCAGCGTTGTCACCTGAAAAATCTCCGTCATCAAGCGCTATGGTTACAGACAGGTTATCATTCTGAGTTACTGTTACAGGGCCGTCAGAGCCGTTGGCCTTGATGTCGGGAACGGGATCAATCTGACAAACACCAAAACCTTCAAAGGCCTGAATTCTGTGAGTTCCACCCCATCCATGACCTCCAAAATCCTGCACTTCAGACACATATATTTTTGTACCGCAATTGTCAACAGCAACTGCCTGAGGATATATAAACTGACCGTCTCCTGATCCAGGGTTGCCTGACAGGCAAGATCCCGTGCAGGTTTCAAAAATACTGGCACCTGTGGCCACACCCCAACCCCACATTTTAATGAATGTACCGTCGCTTTTGAAAACCTGTACCCTGTTGTTCACTAATTCGGTAACAAAAACATTGTCGTCTTTATCCAGTGCCATACCAGTTGGATGCCTAAACTGACCTTCACCTGTACCATAGGAACCCCATTTTCTAATGAATGTGCCGTCACTTGTAAAAACCTGCACCCTGTGGTTATAGCTTTCGGCAACATAAACATTTCCGTTCTTATCCAGAGATATGTGAATTGGAAAGTAAAACTGACTATCTCCTGAACCGTAGGAACCCCATTTTCTAATGAATGTGCCGTTGCTTGTAAAAACCTGTATCCTGTGGTTATAGCTATCAGAGACATAAACATCTCCGTTCTTAGCCACTGCTATACCTTCTGGACCATTAAACTGACCATCTCCTGAACCGTAGGAACCCCATTTTCTAATAAACGTACCATCACTTGCAAGAACCTGTATCCTGTGATTACCATATTCAGTAACATAAACATCCCCATTATTATTCAGTGCGAGGCCCATAGGATAAGAGAATTGACCATCTCCTGTACCGAGTGCCCCCCATTTTTTAATGAATGTGCCATCGCTTGTAAAAACCTGTATCCTGTGGTTATAACTATCAGAGACATAAACATCTCCGTTCTTATCAACCGCTACCCCCATAGGATTATAGAACTGACCATCTCCTGCACCAAGTGACCCCCATTTGAAGAGAAAATCCCCCGGAGCTGCCAGTACAGACCCTGCCATCATTGCTATAAACAGAACAGCAAAACAAAAAACCTCCATCATTGAGACTCTGGATTTCCGTTTGCACGGGAATAACGACTTGCTTCTTTTCATATTATCTTCCCCCTTTCATTTTCTTCATATATAATCGCCTATTTTAATTTAATAAATTATTTTCCTTTAAAAACCTCGTAATGATTTTACAGCCCCTGCGACAAAACAGCATCTATCTGCTTTGTGCCCCTCCTTTCAAAAGTTAATTTATCTCCGGCAACAAAAATTAGACGGACAGACTTTGATAATTTAGATAAAGCCCACTTTAAATTTATTAGCACTATAATTATATTTAAAGACAATTTTATCAATTGGACTTTAGTCTTAAGACTTAAGCCCTTATAATTACGGGTGGGAAACTACCGGAGATGATTTCCGCAAGTGAAACGCGCCTGCCTGCCGGCAGGTCGGGAATTCTGCTTGAAGAAAGGTTCCGGACAAGCCCCGTACCGTATGGTACAGTGGCAAGCCGGAATGACAGACAGACAAACCGGGTTTACGGACAGACTCTATTTGACCCGCCTTATTTTAGCCCCGAGGAGCTCAAGCTTTTTTTCTATGCTCTCATAGCCTCTATCAATGTGATACACCCTGTCAATGACTGTTTTGCCGCGCGCCGCAAGCGCCGCGACAACAAGCGATGCGCTGGCCCTTAAATCCGTAGCCATGACCGGCGCGCCCTTCAAAGATTTTATTCCCTGGACCGTAGCGGTTGAA
>JACQXV010000217.1 GCA_016208715.1 Candidatus Woesearchaeota archaeon
AAAAAAAATACTTATGTGCAAAAAAAACGATTAATAGTAGTTATACAGAAGAAGAAATCGAGATAATAATCGATAGATTTACGCTTGAAATAAAACAGATACGCGATATGGAAAACACTAATGAGTATCTTTGAAGAATCTGTAAATCAGGCAGAGAATGCACTCAATAGAGAGAAGAGAAAGGGTTTCTGGTTAAAACTTTTTACCTTGAGAGTACCGAGTTTTTACCTTGAACCCGTTTCTTTATCAATTTTCAAGCGAAGTTTTGACGCCTCGATGCCGAGGTCGATCCATTCGTCCATCAGTTTTTTGAAACGCTTGTAAGCCGATATTTCCTTTCGGATTTCCGCCACACAATCTGACCGGACATAATCGCTTTTGCTTCTCATATTGCGAGTGTAACTGATCTGCCAATAGGGGCCGCTTTTCGTCTTGGGGTCCTTGTACTGGCGCGTCAGCGATCCCGGACGCATCGGACCGATCTTCGAAACCGCATCCTTGATCCGTTCGATTCTTCGCTCGATCTGCACCAGCCTTTTCTCGTTCATTTCTAACTCCTTTTGACGGCGAATCATAGCAGATTTATTCCATTTTGACCATCTTTTTCCTTCAAAATATAGCATATATGTGCTATATTAATGCCGGATACCCATCAGCAAAAAATGAAAAGGAAAAAGTCGATGCTATGGAGAGAATGGTGGAAACTTGCAAGCCAACTGCGCGGGGCGTGTGCCCGAATCCGTACATTCCTTTGGATGATCATTTGTCTGGCCGGAATGACGATACGAATAGACCTGCTCGGAGTGACAAGTATCGTCCGCGCCCTGGGACTTTTACCAGCATGCTACGATCGGATTCTGGATTTCCTGCACAGCCCGGCACTGAATCTCAATACACTCACCCGTATCTGGCGCGGCTTGGTGTTCAAACAATCCGGCATCCTGCGTTTCAATGGCAGACCCGTGCTCATCGGTGACGGCATCAAGGTCGCCAAATCAGGGAGAAAAATGCCGGCCGTCAAGAAACTCCACCAACAGTCCGAATCCAACACCAAGCCGGAGTACATCTTCGGACACTCCTGCCAGGCTGTCGCTATATTGATGAAGGCCGCCTCCAGTGTCTTCGCTGTGCCTTTGGCATGTCGTATTCACGAAGGGGTCGTCTTTTCCAATCGAGATAAGCGAACCCTGCTGGACAAGATGATTCTGCTGGTCGATTCATTGGGCGTGAGCGAACCGGTCTACTTTGCCGGCGATGCCTACTATGCCTCGGGAAAAATCGTTCGCGGCCTTTTGAAAAAGGGCGACCACCTGATAACCCGAGTCAAAAGGAACGTAGTGGCCTATGTGCCCGCTTTGAAGCCGAGCGCCGACAAACCCAAAAGACGGGGGCGCCCCAAAATATACGGAGACAAAATACCCATTGCCAAGATGCTGTATGATGAAAAATCTTTTTCTTACGCGAAAAGCCCAATCTATGGCGAAACCGGTGTTACGTTGAGTTACCGGACGGTTGATCTACTGTGGAGGCCGGTCGGAGTGGTCGTCCGCTTCGTAATTGTCCGTCATCCGACTCGCGGTTCAATCTTTCTGATGGCCACGGATTTGAATCTGTCACCGCTGGATATTATCGAAATTTACGGATTGCGTTTTAAAATCGAAGTATCTTTCAAGCAGTCCTTACGGGTTATTGGCACTTTTGCCTATCACTTCTGGATGGCTCCTATGACGCCGATCGGACGCAAAAGCGGCAACCAGTATCTGCACATGAAAACAGTCGCCTATCGCAACGCCGTCCGGCGCAAGCTTGCGGCCTATCATCGTCATATTCAGCTCGGACTCATTGCCCAGGGACTGCTACAGATTCTATCGGCCACGGTTCCGGAAATGATCTGGCGATCCTTCGGCTCATGGATTCGCACCATCCGTCCAGGACTTGCACCCTCTGAGCAAGTCACGGCCATCGCTCTGCGAAATACCATCCCGGATTTTCTCGCTGATGACGAAAACGCCTCAATCTGGACGAAATTCCTGCGGGAAAGAATCGACCTTGAAAGAATGGAAGGTTTTCGACTTGTCGCCTGACCGTAAGCGCATTTAAAATCGGTACTCTCAAGTATATTTACAGAAACCAGAAAATCCATTGATCGCTCAAACCATGCTAACCTGATATCCTGTAATCAGTGTTTCCCTTTTTTATATATCATTGTTTATACAATATATAAAATTTGGGCAAGTGTTTTTAACCATTTCCAAGCCGTTAGAGCAACTTCAAGTTTTCCAGGCATGCCAACTCTATCATTCGGTCCACGAGGTCCCGACTTCGGAAGATTCTATATCACCGCCATATCACTCAATGATGGAATC
>JACQXV010000193.1 GCA_016208715.1 Candidatus Woesearchaeota archaeon
CATTCCACCCGTCAGGGCACTGTAATTGCTCTTGGTTACGCCCGATTGCGTGGCCATGTAAAGGTTGTAAGAGGTCGCGCCGCTTACCGCAGTCCAGCTTATCGTCGCCTGCCCGTTCCCCGCAGTAGCCGTGACGCCTGTTGGGGCCGATGGAGCCAACTTGGTGTCAGGAGTTATTCCGCAGCCGGCTAAAAATAGGACAAAAAAGGATATTATAACAAAATGGGGGGGGGTAAAGCGGGGACGTCCAGTTCTCGTTCTCGCCAGTGCGCCCGGCAGGCCGCGCGGCATTACTGACTCTCGTTCCTTACACATAGTACACCTCCTGATTTTAATGCACCCATTAAAGGGTGTTTATACACAGCGATATAAATAGCGTCGTGATTATATCCCATCCCACCCTAAGTATCTGTAAATTAATAACATGGTCATTTAGCCATTGGAAGGTGCAATTATACCTAAATCCTGCAATCGAACCACAGAGCACACTGAGGAAACCCTTTAATACCAAAAGAAAAACCTTGTGAGGCAATTGCAAAACTATTTGAACCACAGAGCTCTGTGGTTTGCAGTTTTTAGATTATAGAGAAATAATGGGATAACGTCAAGGTTATTTTAAGCAATAAAAAACCCTTGATAACCGCCAAAATACAGCATTATCAAGGGTTAAATGTTTGGTGGGTCGTGTAGGGATCGAACCTACGACCCGCTGATTAAGAGTCAGCTGCTCTACCAACTGAGCTAACGACCCAGAAACCAGTGTTCAGCAATCGGTTGTCAGCGGTCAGTTAAATACTAACTTTCCACATCTACCGATCACCGGCCACCGGCCACTGACCACCTTCTATTTTTGGCGCGCCTGAGAGGATTCGAACCCCCGGCAAGCGGAACCGGAATCCGCTGCTCTATCCAGCTGAGCTACAGGCGCATAATTAGTTCGGAGTTACGAGTTCGGAAACAAACCTCAAAACTTCAAACTCTCAACTCCCAACTAAATATGGGGTGGGCGATGGGATTCGAACCCACAACAACTAGGGCCACAACCTAGTGCTCTACCGTTGAACTACGCCCACCATAAAATTGGTGCGCCTGAAGGGATTCGAACCCCTGGCCCACAGCTTAGAAGGCTGTTGCTCTATCCAACTGAGCTACAGGCGCAAATCCTATAGGCTTCACACTCTAAGATTAAATGGTCGGGGCGAGAGGATTTGAACCTCCGACCCCCTGCTCCCAAGGCAGGTGCGCTACCAAGCTGCGCTACGCCCCGTCAAAATGAACAATAAATATATCATACTGGTTTTTAAAAAGACAACTCTTTTTTATTGACGTAGAAAATTTTTTCCAGTACCGGCCTGACAGCCGTAATTGCCCTGAAGCGGTGGCTTGTCCGGTTCTTAATCTCCATTCCAAGCTCTGCAAAGGTCTTATCAAACCCGTTCGGGATAAAAAGAGGGTCATAACCAAACCCTTCATTTCCCCTCATCTCAAATCCGACAGAGCCTCTGCACTCACCTGTAACCACCTCTTCAAACCCATCAGGAACAACAACGGCAATGGCGCACTTGAATGCAGCCCCCCTCTCGTTCGGAGGTGTATCTTTCAGGTCATTTAAAAGCCCGAGATTGTTTTTAAGGTCTGTGGCTCCTTCGCCTGAATATCTTGCTGAGAAGACCCCCGGAGAGCCGTTTAAGGCATCTACCGCAAGCCCGGAATCATCTGCAACGGCAACGTCCTTAGTGAATATTGCCAGAGCCCTGGCCTTTTTGAGGGCGTTTTCTTCAAAGGTCCTTCCGTCTTCGATTATCGTAGCAAGAACCAGTTCTGTCAAATCTGCCCCACCAGCCCTTTTTGCCTTGCTACAAGTCCCCTTATCCCTTCCTCAGCCAGGGACGTCATCCTGTCCATCTCTTCTCTCGTGAATGGAACGGTCTCCGCAGTCCCCTGTACCTCGACAAAGGCGCCGTTGCCGGTTATTACCATGTTCATGTCCACCTCTGCCTGGGAGTCCTCATCATAGTTCAGGTCAAGAACGGCCTCGCCGTTGACCACCCCGACACTAACAGCTGCGACAAAGTCTCTTAACGGGAGTTTCGCGACAATCCCCCTGTCCTTCATGAACCTGAAGGCATCGGCAAGGGCTATAAAAGAGCCGGTTATGGAAGCAGTCCTGGTGCCGCCGTCCGCCTGGATGACGTCGCAGTCAATCCATATTGTCCTCTCGCCAAAACCCTTCATGTCTACAACAGACCTTAGAGATCTTCCGATAAGTCTCTGTATCTCATGGGTCCTGCCGCCGATCTTGCCTGTCGTTGCCTCCCTGATAATACGGGTGGTGGAAGACCTGGGAAGCATGGAGTACTCTGCGGTAACCCACCCCTGGCCTTTCCCCTTCATCCACTGGGGGACCTTCTCCTCTATGGTCGCAGTGCAGATAACCTTGGTATCGCCGACCTCCATCAATACGGACCCTTCCGGATGCTTAAGGTAGGGCCTTGTTATCTTCACAGGCCTCATTTCTTCCGGCCTTCTACCATCTTTACGCATTACGATCTCCTTTAACCTAAATCCTCAATCGAACCACAGGGCACACGGAGGGACCCCTTTAATACCAAAAGAAAAACCTTCTTTTAAATCTTTTCTCTGTGCACTCAAAAGGTGACTTTTAAAAGCCCTATAATTTTAAAATCAAACTCACGAGAACACGGAGAATTAAAAGGTTTTAAAAGGTTTTAAAAGGTTTTTATACTCAAAATTTATCTCTGTGACCTCTGTGGTTTGCAGTTTTTAGGTTTAATATGATTATCTCAAGCTTGTCTTGCAATATGGACATACGGACCATTCGGCAGACCTCGGTCTTGAGCATCCAGGACAAAGGGCCTCTATGGAGTGGCCGCAATAGGCGCAGACTTTGAAATCGGCATTTACAACCTTCCCGCAGGATGAACAAACGGAGGCAGACTCCCCTTGTATATAAACGACCCTTCTTATCTCATCCAGGGTGGTTATCCCCATCCTGACCTTCTCCAGCGCATTCTCACCAAGAGTCTTCATCCCCTCGGCGACAGCAGTCTGTCTGATTTCACCTTCAGATGCCTTGGATGTAATCATTTCTTTTATCCTTGGGCTTATCGGAAAGACCTCGTATATCCCTGTCCTTCCGATGTATCCGCTATTCTTGCAGTAGTCACACCCTTTCCCCCTGTAGACCTTAAAAGGCGCCGTTTCCGTATCCTTCATCCGGATATTAAGCAGTTCCTCCGCAGACGGGACGTACTGCTCCTTGCAATGGGGACAGATTACCCTGACAAGCCTCTGGGCAATGACACCCTTA
>JACQXV010000194.1 GCA_016208715.1 Candidatus Woesearchaeota archaeon
ATGGCGGCTTCGGTAGGGGCCACTTGGGCCACCGGACAGATGATTTCTTCTTTTATACCCCCGTCCGCTCTTCCTAATCCTACTCTTCCTCCGCCAAATGGTTTTGTGGTCGCGACTGCCAAGTTAGTGCATTCTCTTTCCGTGGGTTTGGGCCTTTTAGTTACTAAAGCCGCGGTAGACGATACATTAAAGAAATCTGGGGCTGAGGGCTGGGTAACGGTTTTAGCGGAAGTGGCGGCGACCGGCCTGCTTTATTGGTTTGATTCCACGAAAGGCAAAAAAAGCGCGAGTAAGAGCAAAAGTGATAAATACTTAGCCAGTAACACGAAAATAATTGTGGACCAATTAAAATTGGCTTTTTCTGTTTATTTAGTTTTTGATGTTGCCGCTCAGTTGATTAAAGAAGGCGCGGATGCAGAGATGGTTACCGGTATAGTTACCGGGTTAGCCGGCACGGTAGGCGCGCGGTATCTGGGGCAAATTATCGGACATTCTATCGCGGGAATAATTCGCGCTTTTAGCGATCAGAAACTTTATTTTACCGTAGGGGGAAAGTTTATCGGTGAGGGAGAAAAAGCTATATTAGATGAAGCGGACAAGGCGAATCGTGATTTTGAAGAACATGCCGAATATCAGAAGGCGGCGGATAAAGAATTAGAAGAAGTTGCGGTGTGCGATAGTAAGTCGTGTGTGCCTTATTTAGGAAAAGTAACCGCGGCGGAAGCCTTAGCCAGTTCGGGGGTGGATAAAGTTGACGGAGCGGGAGGCGAGCTAACTTTTACCGATAGGCGCGGGAAAGAGTTAACTATAACATATGAGGGGATTAAAGGGGTGGAAGCGGGCGAAAGTATTAGTCGGAAGGATGTCGGGAATTATCTTGAGGTGTTTAATCGGTATGTGCCGGCGATAAAAGCCGCGCAAAAGATTTCAGATTATTATGGTGATCTCTGGCGGAGCGTGGGTAGTGGGGCCGATTTGTCCGGGATGAATCCTTTTTCCGCGGGATTTCAGGCGGTGCGGAGTATGGGCCCGGCGGCATTTGTTTCCGCGGGGGCGAAATTAGCTACTCTTCTTCTGTTAGAATTTGTCACGAACAAAAGTGAAGGCAAGGATAAAGAAAAACGATATGATAATCTTTGGAAGCTGGCGGTGGGCGAGGCCGTAGGAGATATCGCCGGAGCCTGGAGCGCTGATACTAACGCGCGGGAAAAAGAGTATTGGTGGAAAGGGGGTATGGGCAGTTGGTGGGCCGGGGCGGGGAAAGATAAGCAGGGTGATTATAAAGATTCTCCTTGGAAGAGGGTGGGTAAAGCGGGCTGGGGGAAATTCTTAGGGACTGAAATTTCTGAGGCGGTAATTAAGACCTTAGTGGGACACTATTTTGTTCAAAGCGGCTATCAGAGCGAG
>JACQXV010000195.1 GCA_016208715.1 Candidatus Woesearchaeota archaeon
AAATTATCTTTTTGGAGAATATTCTCCATTTTTTCTTTAACGTATTCTCTTACTTCATAGATTTTATCCATATCTTCATCAAGAAGATATTTGAACAGTTTTTCAACTTGAAGTATAAACGCTGAAACAAGAGGATTTTTTTTTGTATTTAGTGAAATTAACGGCGCAATTTCATTCTTTAATTCATTGACATAGTCTTTTAAATCACACTTCCGCGATACAACTTTTTTGATTATGGGTAATTTTTCTCTGACAATAAAAGAATCTTTGCCTAAAGCGTCAACTTCATCAATAATCTTATTTTCAATAAACACTTTTTGTTTATCGTTCAATTTTTTCTTTAATAGCTCAACTCTATTCAGGAAAATCTTTGTTAAAATATCTGTTCCTGCTTTACTCTCTTTAGCTTCTTTTAAATGATGATACCTAATGTTTGAATGTCCACCTATTGTAAAATCAAGTATTAAGAATTCTTGTTTATCATTATTTGGAAGCCATTCTTTATGCTTGCAGGCTCTTAAGTTTCTTGTTCCCCGACCTAACATTTGCCAGAATCTAATACCGGAGAATACTGGCTTAACAAAAATGAGGTTACAAACTTCTGGAATATCAACACCTGTATCTAGTACACCCACAGACAACGCAATTCGTGGCTCAGAATCTAATTTAAATCTGGAAATTTCATCAGTATACCTGTAAATTTCTGAAATGATTATTTGAACGTCGTTGCTTAATCTTGGATCAAGTCTGTTAAATATTCTCTTAATGTGTTTCGCATGAGCTACATTTGCGCAAAAAAATATAGTTTTTGCCGGTTTTCCTTCATCTGACTTATAACATCTATTCAAAAATTCCCTAACAACTAATTCATTGGTTTTATCATCCATAAAAACTTTAGCGAAAGAAGAACCTGGAAGCATCATATATCTTGGGTCTTCTTCCTGTTTCATTAATTCAAGTTGCAGCTGTTTTGTTAGGCTTGCTCCTTCAATTCCTAGGGAGAGAACTTTAGTATCAATAATTTGTGCGTTATACGGAACGAGAACCTCATCTCTAATCGCATCATCATAAGTATATTCAACAGTCGCTTTATGCCCCTCACAACCAAATAATTCAAATGTATTTCTGGTTTCTTCTTTTGAGGGGGTTGCGGTTAATCCTATTCTAATCGCATCAAAATATCTGTGAATCTCTCTATTGGGGTCATAAATTGAACGGTGAGCTTCATCAAATATAAGTAAATCGAAGAACCCCGGGCTAAATTTTTCATACCATTTTTTCTTTTTACCGCTTCTTAGTGTTTGAACTGTTGTAACATAAAGCCCATTTGGGAAACTACTAGGATTTTCTCTCAGATCAACGACCGCCTCTTGAAAAAACTCTTTGAAGCCAGCAGATTTAGCTTGATTGGTTAATGCAATCCTATCGGCAATGAACAAAACATTTCGCACAATGTTTACTTTCAAAAGAATGTCAATCATACCCATAGCGACTCTTGTCTTTCCTGTTCCAGTTGCCATAGAAATAAGTCCTGCCCTGTTTCCTTTATGGATATGCTCCATCATCTGTTTAACAATAAGTACGCTTCTTGGACGGTCAACAATGTTGCTAATATTTATCTTAGTTGGATCCCTTCTCTTACGATGCAACTCTAATCTTCTTTTCAAATCGGATTGAGAAAATACACCACTAACGTGCCGTTCTATGCCGTCTTGGTCTATGAAGAGCCATTTATTGCCATTCGTAAGAAAATAGGGGATCTTTTCTGAAGTTTGTTTTTCTACATCCCTAAGATATGTTCTTGCTTGAGCCCGCCCAATATCTTCTGATTTAGAAAACTTTTTTGCTTCAATAAACGCAATAGGGCTATTATCCTCAGCCAGCAGTAAGTAATCCATAAACCTTCCAGAATCGTCATCTTTCCCCTCTGAAAGAACATACTCCTTAGTATTGAAATTAGACTTAATTGTATTAATTTCTTCCTTAACGTACTTCTTAAGCCAGCCAGCAGTAACTAACTGTTTGTCAATCAACTGCTCTCTCGTTTGTTTTTCATCCATTTATAAACTGAAATACCTACTTTATTATATAAATTCTACGATTAAAACTCCTAAGCCCCTCACGAACCATAGTCTCGCTTTGCTCGAAATTTGATAAAAATACAATCTAAAAAACTACGGCACCTATCTGATTTTCGGCAGTAAGAAAACTCTGCGCTCACTACGTTCGCTTGCCCAGCTGCGCTCTCACTTCATTTTTATGTCCTGCGGGACTAAACTCGTCCGGCTTCCTCGTTCACAAACCGTCGAACTTCTTCTTCACTTGTTTCATCGACGGTGAGAAACATTGCGTTTATTCCTTCTTTGAGGTTTTCTTCGTCTGAAATGAGGTGGTGTGTTTTGGGGTTGATAATCCACTTCTTGTCTTGATTTGAGAAAGGATTGACGAAATAGATAATGAGATTGTCTATTGATGAGAGTTTATTCCACGCCCTGAGGAGTGCTGCGAGATTCTTGGCGGTGTTGAAGACGGCGATTCCTTTGTGCGGTTCAGAAAGAACGGGAGATAGTGCAGACTCAAAATCTTCAACAAATGGTACGATAATATAGGTGGTATTCTTGTCCTTGCTCTCTACTTTTACAAAATTGCCTTCCATCTTGATTGCGTTGATTTTGCGGAAGGCCAGGTCGCGATTTTTAAGGTAGCGTTCAAGCCATTCTGCAAGGTAGGCAGCAGGGTCTCTTTTTTGATTCACGCAAATTCCTCTTTTGGTATTTAATGCTCACAAAGCAGGCAACTAATGCGTTGGCAGATATTTAAAGTTTTTGTAATCTCAGGAATAAAAGAATAATCTGAAGAATAACCTCTGCGTAGAATAAGTAAATAAAATGTATTTGTTTAGCTCACTTTGTGCGTTCACACTTTTCACGACCAGCACCGCGAGAGCCACGCTGCGCGTGTCTTCGCTCAACCAATGCCGCGTGAAGCTCAGGGCGCGATGCTGGTTGCCGAATCGTGCCACCCCGTAAGGGGCGCGATGCTGGTTGCCGAATCGTGCCACCCCGTAAGGGACAACCCCCGTCACGAAGTGATACAGAAATATTCATGCCCTTCGCAAACTTCACGGCGGCATTGGTTGTGCTGGTCGTGCGACAGTATGTGGCTAAACAAATACAATAAAATTAATAGTTATCAGGAATCCTTCGAAACACTTTGCGCAATCGTGTAAGCGGCAATGTGTTCACGACATCTGCTTTCGTGAGCCAGCCGCGCCGCGCCTGCGCAACTCCATACCGCATATTGAGTAGTTGTGTTGAAGCGTGACTGTCAGTATCGATGGAAAATAGTAAGCCATATTCTTTTGCAATCCTGATGTGCGAGCCATTAAGATCAAGACGGGCGAGCTGACTGTTGATCTCGACTACCTTCTTATTCTGCGCCGCAACATCAAAAATCTTCGCGAAGTCTGCTTCATACGGTTCACGCTGCCCGATGAGCCGCCCTGATGGGTGTCCTAAAATGTCGAGATATTTATTCTCCAGTGCGGAACAAATCCGTTGTGTCATTTCCTGCTCGCTTGACTTAAAGCGTGAGTGAATAGAACAGACTGCAATGTGCAGTTGACGGAGGATCTCATCAGGATAGTCCAAAGTCCCGTCGGCGCGGATGTCGATCTCCGACCCTTTAAGGACGCGGATCTTGTATTTTCTCGACAGGGCATCGATTTGTTTCCATTGCTGTTTCAGCCTGTCTATTTCAAGGCCGTGCGCGATTCTTTCAGAAGGCGAATGGTCAGTGATAGCAATATACTCATACCCGAGTTTTTGTGCTGCTGCAACCATCGCTTCGATGCTCTCTGTTCCATCGGAAAGCTTTGTGTGGACGTGAAGGTCGCCGCGGATATCGGCAGCCTCAATAAGCTTTGGGAGTTTGCCCTTTTGCGCTGCTTCAAGCTCGCCTGCGGACTCCCGCAGTTCAGGAGGAACATAAGAAAATCCAAGTTTTGAGTATACTTCTTCTTCCGTTGCCCCGGCAACTTGTTCTCCCGTCTTCTTTGAAAAGAGGCCGTACTCTGAAAGTTTGTATCCTTTTTTGATCGCGATGTTCCGTAGCGCAATGTTGTGGTCTTTGCTTCCGGTGAAGTACTGCAGCGCTGCTCCATAACTTTTTCTTGGAAGTATGCGCAGGTCAACGTGCACGCCTTCTTTTAGGATGATGCTGCTTTTTGTCTTGCCTGAAGCAAGCACACGCTTGACAGAGGGGAGGTGCGTGAATGCGCGCGTGACCTTTGCTGCTTCGGATGAGACTACAAGGATGTCGATGTCGCCGATAGTCTCTTTCATGCGCCGAAGCGAGCCAGCGTACTGGATCTGCTGTAGCTGCGCTCTCATCTTTAGAAACGCGATAATCTCTTCTGCAAGTGGCAGTGCCCTTCCCAAAAGCATGCGTTGCCGCCCAAGTTCGTGTAGCGCGAGCGATTTAAGCAGGTTTTGTTCGCTGACTTCTCCGAATCCGGCGACGTTTCGGAGTTTGTGCTCCTCAAGTGCTTTACTGAGACTTACAAGATTTTTGATGCCAAGTTTTTCGGTAAGGATTTTGACTTTACGCGGGCCAAGTCCTTCTATTTCGAGAAGTTCCGTGTAGCCCTTGGGCGCTTTTTTAAGAATTGTCAGGAATCTTTGGACTTTTCCTTTTTTAATGTATTCTATGATGTGGTCTGCTATGCCGGATCCAACGCCCGGAATTTCTTCGAGCCCTTTTTTTCCTTTGCTCTCGAAGATTCCAGCTAAATCGTCCTGCATGGCTTCAATAGCTCGTGCAGCCTTGCGGTATGCTTCGGGTTTCCAGGGGACCTGCTGTAATTCAAGTACATCGGCAACGTCATACAGGAGTTTTACGAATTGTTGGTTGATCATGAGCTATTATTTCTTTTGTAGAGTGCGATGATTTGTTTGATGGTGGTGGCGTCGGTCGGTCCTTTGTCTTTTCGTATCCTGATGAATCGTGGGAAGCGCAGAGCGAGCCCTGTCTTGAGTATATCCTTTGCAGCAGTGTGATTTGGACTTTTGGTGATCTCGGCCCCGAGGACTTCAATCACTAGTCTCGGTTCATAGTAAGTATCTGGGATCATTGGCTTTTCGACTCTTAAAAGTTTCTGTTTTGTTTTTATTTCAAAGGGGCGCAGTTCTTTCTTGAGCTGTGCGAAATCTTTTTCAGTGAATCCGCTGCCAACTTTAGTGAATGTCTCGAATTGCCCGTTTTGCTTATTGTACGCTGCGCAGAGGAGCGCTCCAAAAAATCCTTTCCTGATTCCTTTACCCGCGTAGCTCCCGATGACAACAAGGTCGAATGTTTCGCGCATGCCTTGGGCGTATTCTTTTTTCCATTTTATCCATGCCCAGCCGCGCTTGCCTGGCCTGTAGAATGAGTCGGGTCCTGTCGATTTTGCGATGATGCCTTCGAGTCCTCGCTTGACGGATCTTTCGAAAAATGCTTGGATAACATTGATGCGTGCGGATGTAACGCCTCCTGCAAGTTTAAGGCGCTCAGATTCACGCATGATGCTTGCAAGCAGTTTTTTGCGTTCAGGATAGCTTTTTTTGAGAAGTGATCTGCCATTCAGGTAAAGGACATCAAACAGGAATATCTTGGTTGGAATTTTTGCTCTGTATGCTTCAACATCGTACTTACGTCGTCGTTGCATGAGCAGCTGGAATGGCATGATCTTGCCATTCTTGACAGCCACAACTTCTCCATCCAGGACAGCAGTTTTTGCCGTGATGCCTTTTCTGGCCGCTTCAATGATTTCTGGGTATTGTGCGCCAATGTTTTCGAGGCGTCGTGAGAATGCAATGATTCGGTCGCCGTTTTTGTGAATCTGCATGCGTTCTCCATCGTATTTCTCCTCAGCAGAAATCTCTCCAGGGATCTTCTCGAAAATCTCTGCGACGGCATTGACGCGTTGCGCAAGCATCGACTGCACAGGCCTGCCGACACTGATATCGAACTGCTCGGTCGCTTTGATTCCTCTTTTTGCAAGAGATTCTCCAAGCCAGCCTATGTCGGTACACACATTGTAGCTGTCTTCGATTCGTTGACGATTGGCAATGCTTCCCGTGAACGCCAGTGCGAAAGCGTCGAGCAGGGATTTGTCAGCGACGCCGAGACGCAGCTTGCCAAGCGCGATGCGCACAAGGTATTTAGCTTCGGTAGGAGACGCTTGCTTGAGCAGTTTTGCTATGAGTTGTATTTTTTTTTCTTGGCTTCGTTCTCCAGCAGCGTCTCTCACAGCTAACAGCGTCTGGTGTACTTTTTGGATTGTGAGTTTGTTCTTGCCGTGTGAAGAGAGCGACTCTGCGACGTCTCCAAGATCGCCTTTTTGCAAAAGCAGTCTCTTCACTTTTTGGGGGAGTTCTTCGCTTGCCGCGCAGACTGCGCGCATGGCCATCTTTTCTGCGATGCCCAGCTCTGTTTTCTCGTAGTGTGGCCCTACTGTTCCAAGGGAAAGGTACGCTGCGGTCTTCACATCTCCTCTTGGGATTTGCTTAAAAAATCTGACAAGAATGTCGCGTATCTTTAAGTAAGAAGTCTCTTTTTCCAGTTCAGCATAGAGTGCCGCCAGGTTCTTGAATGCTGTAGGCATGAGGATGAAAAATGCACCCAGGTTTATAAGGATTGTCCAGTTTACTGTCTTTGACCCGAATATACTGCGGCAAACTGCGGAGCATAAAGCACAAACGAAATTATCAGGTAATGAAATTCATAAGATAGTATATCAGATAGTACACAAACAAGAGAAAACAAAAACCTTAGAGTCTATCTCGGTAGGTCGGATCGAGCATGGGAAACAAGATGCAAGCAGTGCAAGGCGCGAGGAAGGAGCATAGCCAGAGGCTATGTGACTGACGAAGCAACGCAGCAATGCGCTGCGGATTGTTTGCCAGGCGATGAGAGCACCTATCGAGATAGGCTCTTAGTCGTTCTCAACTCTTGGCGCAAGAATAAAGCCGAGGAACATCTTATCGATAACTTTGTACTCGATCTTGAGCGGGTAGTCCTTGTTGAACTGCAGGGTGACATCATTTGCGAGCTTGCCTGCAGCGATCATCTTCTTGAGATATTCTATTGAGTACTTTGCTTTGACCTTGTCCGAAGTGTCGGACACAATGATGGTGTCGTCTTTGGATGGGATTTCAATGCGCGCCTTGCTTAAGTCTCCTTCTGCAAGGACAGTGAACTTTTTGTTGTCTACAATGAAACTGACCGATTCAGCAACAACATCTACGTCTTCGATTGCGTCTGCAAGCACCGCGGTTTTTGTCTTGATCGTAAGCGGAAAGCGCAAGTCTGGGACGCGCTGCTCTTTCTCTTCAACATCGATGATCGGCAAGTAGAACGTGCGAGTCGATCCGCCCTTAAACTCCACTTTAAGTTTGCCTTCCTCAATCTCAAGAGTAAGCGTGTCATTTGATTTTCCGCGCTTGAGGATCTGTTTGAAGTTATTAAGGTTAATCGCGATCTCAACATCTTCTCCGACTTTGAATTCAGAAAATGCAGAAGAAAGAAGTTTGAAGACGACCATCGCGACGTTTGCGGGGTCCATCGCGACAAGCTCCATCGAGTGCTTGGTGATCTTAAACGAAGCTTCATTAACAAGTTCAGCAATCAGAGAAACGCTATCCCGTAGATAATTTGGTTCGACCAGTGTCAGTTTCATGCTAACCCCTTTCAAAAGTGTGCTCGCTTCTTTGAGAAGGCCACACATACGTTATATTTATGTTTTATGGTAGCGGAGGCTCTGTCCCGAATCTGCCGCTGCCACCCTGCGAGCTGAAACGATTTACCTTGTGTTAGACATCCTCTCGGTTACGATATGACCAACACATTCACAGCGAGCGGTGCAGCGGCCGAGCGTAAGCGAGATTCGGGACAGAGCCGGTAGCGGAAACGGGTTTTAAAGCCTATAAAAGAAGAATCGTTCAAATATTGGTTCTGGTTCAACCAAACATGCGTAGGTAATCGTCGCCTTCTATTTCTCCAGAGCGTTTGACCTTTTCAATTGCGGATAGAAAATCCTTTTCAATGACTTTTATACGGTTGTCTCGGATAGCGAAGTATCCTGCTTCAGTGCAGCTTGCTTTGATTTCGGCGCCGGAGAACCCTTCCATGAGGTTAAAGAGTTTTTCAGCATTGATCTTTTTGTCAAGTGTCATTCTAGCAGTGTGTATCTTGAAGATTTCCTTGATGCCTTCTTTGTTCGGATTGGACACGTGTATGAGACGGTCGAGTCGTCCAGGTCGCAATATTGCTGGATCGAGGATGTCTTTACGGTTTGTGCAGCCGATGATTTTGACGTTATCAAGGTGCTTAAACCCGTCGATTTCTGCAAGGAATTGCATGAATGTTCGTTGGACTTCGCGCTCGCCGCTCGTTCCGATTTCGATGCGCTTTGCGGCAAGTGCGTCGATTTCGTCTATAAAGATTATGCTGGGTGCCTTTTCGCGTGCAAGCTGGAATATTTCCTTGATCAGTTTTGCGCCTTCGCCGATAAATTTCTGCACAAGTTCTGATCCTACAATTTCGATGAAGATTGAGTGAGTGGACGATGCTACTGCTTTTGCTAACAACGTCTTGCCGGTTCCTGGAGGACCATAGAGGAGGATTCCTTTAGGTGGGTGGATGCCGACTTTTTCGAAGAGTTCGGGTTTTTGAAGGGGAAGTTCGATGACCTCTTTGATCTCTTCTGCTTGTTCTGCGAGTCCGCCCACCTCTTCCCAGGAAAGGTTTGGCTTTTCAACGATGACGAATCGTTCGACATTGAATGTTTTTGAGAGAGGAATTTTTCGGACAACTGTGAGATTTTTTTGTTCAACAAGAACCGAATCTCCGGCTTTTAGGTCAGCGACATTGGGCGACAGGCCTACGTAGAATTCATTGCCATTGTTGAGCTTGAGCAACACGTTTTCATCTATGACATCTTTGATTTCTGCCACAAGCAGCGGAACTTGTTGGAATCGTGCAAGCTCTTTTTTAAGGTGCCCAACGGTTTCTTTAAGAATGCGGTTCTCGTCTTCAAGAACATGCATGTCGGTAGAATATCCGGTAATGATGCTGGTTAGGATCTCCTTGTCTCGCGCTTCGGCGCTAATTGCACCGGCAGTCGCGCCAGCAGCTGCTCCTATAGCCTTCTGCAGCTTATTTTTACTGTCCATAAGCCACCAGAACGTTGATGCGCTTTATAAAGGTTGCGAATTTCAGGCTCTGTCCCGAATCTCGCTTACGCTCGATCGCTGCACTGGTGCATAATCATGGTACATAATCAAATACGGTGATGGAAACAAGGCACAATTCTGAATAGAACCGAATTTTACCGGAATGATTATTCAGATGAAATTCAGATGAAACTCTTTCAGCGCAGAACAAGGAGAGAGCGACTAGATTTCGTGAGTGCTTGAGGGCCTTTTTTTGTCATGACGTAATCATCTTCTATGCGGATGCCGAATCTTTTTGGATAGTATACGCCTGGTTCGATTGTAAAAACGGTATCTTGTCCCAATTGTGTGAATGATTTGTTGTGATGACCGTGTACAAATGGATACTCATGAACATCAACGCCGAGTCCGTGACCAATGCTGTGGATAAAGTTTTTGCTGTATTTGCCGAGTCTCTGCCGAGCAACCTTCTCGATGCTTGCAAAGCTGCAGCCGGGGACTGCCACTCCGCGCGCAGCATCGTGAGCAGCGAACACTGCAGCGTACGCGGCTTGCTCGTGTTTCGTTGGCTTTCCAAGAAATACTGTCCGTGTCATGTCTGCACAGTATCCTTGGTAACGGATTCCATAATCAATGATGCAGAATCCTTTGCACAGTTTTTTCTGTTTCACTTCGTAATGGGGTCGTGCTCCAGACGTGCCTGACGCGACGATTGGTCTGAAGCTTGGCTCACAGCCGAAGCGAGCGGTTTCTTGCAGCATAAATGCTGCAATGTCTGCTTCTGTACGAAATGAATCAAATACGTCAAATGTTTTCTGAAAGGTTTTGTCAGTGAGCATACACGCACGTTGAATTTTCTCAATCTCGGATGGTGTTTTTCGTAATCTGATTGTCTGACAGAGTTCTGCAACATCGACAAAAGATGACCGAACATATTTACGAAGTCGTGCCTGTTGCGCCATGCTCGTGTGGTCATAGTCAAGCCCGAGACGTTTTTCGTGCAACATTCGTCGCGAGAATCGTGCCGCGATCTCTACGGGAAGCTTCCTTTTCATGATAGCAACCGGCACGCTGCTCGCGTCTTTTGCTCGTTCATATTCCATCTGAGCTACAAGAAGCAGGGGTTTGCCATCGGCAGGAATAATCAGAACTCCTAACCCGTTGTAGTTACATAAATAAAAGAAGTTGCCGCTGGGCGCGTGCCCGTCTATGTTCTGCAACAACGCATAGCCCATGTTGCGCGCCCGCAGCATGTCCTGGAACCGGCTCACGTTGGAACGAATTGCCATAATGCAAAATATTATAAGGCGCGGATATTTAATTCTTGTCATGCTCGTGCAGAAAAAATTGCCGAATGGCTGTCGGATGGTAATTGAGAGGAGGAGTTCTCCCATCGTCTGCGTCCAGATCAGCGTAGGCGTCGGTTCTGACGATGAGAACTTGCGTGTCGCAGGAATATCCCACTTTCTTGAGCATATGCTTTTTGAAGGCTCTACGACGCGCACGACTAAGGAGATAAGCGAGGCCATCGAGAATGTTGGTGGCGAGCTTAATGCTGCGACTTCTAATGAGAGGACTTTCTATTACGCGAAGGTGCCGAGAAAGCATTTTGCGATGGCACTGGAGATTCTTGCGGACGTGGTTTTCAATCCAGTGTTCGATCCCAAGATGCTTGAGAAGGAACGCAACGTCATCTTGGAAGAGATAAAGATGACCGACGATCAGCCTTTGCAATACCAGTGGATACTATTTGAGAAGACTCTTTGGAAGAAACTCCCCGCAAAGAATCCTACCTACGGGACTGTGGAGACTGTGAAAGCGATAACGCGAAAAGACATGATTGACTATCATCAGAGATGGTATTGTCCACAGAATATAATAGTTAGCGTCGTGGGCGACGCGCCTGGTGCGGAGCGTGAGATCAAGAGGTGGTTTGATAGGCGCAAGTCGACTGCTGTGCCAGAGTTACCGAAGGTCACAGAGCCTGTGGACAATCGCGCGCTTGTCAAGCGAGAGAAGAGAGGTGTACAGCAGGCGTACATGAATTTCGGCTACAAAACTGTGCCGCGACGTCACCCTGACAGTGTCGTGCTTGATGTGATAAGCGCGGTTTTCTGTAAGGGTCTTTCTGGAAGGATTGTCGACGAGATCCGCATCAAGCGCGGTCTTGTGTATTCTGTCGGTTGCACGCATCAATCTCTCGGCAGTTTCGGTTTTTTTGCGGTTTATCTCAATGCTGCGAAGAAAAACATCGAGCCTTGCCGCAGGATAATACTTCAGGAGATCGGCAAGCTTTCTACGCTCAGTAAGCGCGAACTTGACGAGGCTAAGGATTACATCGAAGGTAAGCTAATCATGTCTACTGAGGACCATCAGCACCGCGCCGATATTTTGGCGTTCTGGGAATCTGTGAGTTCCGCAAAGGACGCCGAGAGCTATCTCAAAGATGTGGAGAAGGTCTCAAAGGCAGATGTCTTGCGGGTCGCTCAGAGATATCTCAACAAGAACTACACTATGACGGTTGTGGAATAATGCCTATTACAATCCAGTTCGCCTTCAAGCTGAGCTAAATAGCTAAATAAATACAAATCAGGCAGAATTGGCTAACGTGTAATCTTAAAGCTCTGCACTTGCTCTAACAGTCGTCGTGCCTGCGGGTTCTTCACGAAGTGTTCTCGCACCGGCCTGATAAGTTCGTTCGTGTAGTGCGCGACAGCATTCTTAAGATCAAGGGGGTGGAGTTTTCCCGATGTATATTCCTCTTCAAGTTCAAGGAAGCTTGCAAGTTCCAGCGGCCCGCCGAATTTCTGTGACCTGTCTATATTGATTGTCTTGAATTTTGGAAATAATAGGTGGCGAGCATAGTCAATGATTGGGTTTTCGTGCACAACCTTCTCAGGGCAGTATGCTTTTTTGATTTTGTGTTTGATTTGTTCTTCGCTATCTGTCATAAAAATCGCTGTGTCGGGGATAGATTTGCTCATCTTGAGCGCGATCACGCGATCGATAGTATCAGCAGCGGATTTTGGAGGCTCTCCAAGGCCGAGCAGCATGTGGTGGTGCACGCAAACGGGCTTATAATAGCCGAGTTTAGGGCCGAGTTCTCGCGCGAGCACGTTGACTTTGCGCTGATCCATGCCGAGTTGTGCGATGTCAACGCCAAGGTAGAAAATATCTGCGGCCTGCATGCACGGGTAGAGAATCTGTGCTGCTGATAGTTGCTCGGACTCGCTCCGGCCCATGATTTGTGAGCAGCGCACGATGCGATTCACCGTGCTGTTCCTGCTGACCTGCATGACCATCTTCCAGTACGCGTCATCCTTGACAAGATCAGATGCCCACACAAACTCTACATTGTCGAGGTCCATGCCGCATGCCTTCCAGACTTCGATCAGGTATTTGCCGGTGGTCTGGATCTTCTCAAGGTCTCCGCCAAGCTTATTGTTTGCCCACCCGTGCCAGTCTGCAACGAGCATCTTGAACTTGACTCCTGCAGCGGTCATGCGGTTGATGTTGATAGATCGCATGATACCTTGTGCGATATGGGGATTGCCACTCGGCTCAAAGCCATCATAGGCGACAGGGTATTTTTTTGTACTGAGAAGTTCGTCGAGCTCTTCGCGGGTGAGAATCTCTTCGCCAACCTGTTCGATAAGGTCAAGTCTCTTTTCGCGTTGCATTGTTATAGCTTGACCGTGCTTCATATATAAAGTTTATGAGGCTGGTTTGGGCTGAAGAAGATTGAAGAAGCCATTATTAAAAAATATAAACATGACCTCCTCCCACGCCTTAAAGGGCAGGGGTTTAAACCCTCAGCTCGCTATGCTCGCTCTAAACAAAGCAAAAAAGAAAGACAAAAAAAATAGAAAGAAAATGACTTACGGATGTGCTGGCGCGATTTTAGTCAACCTTCATCTTCGCGACCCACATATGGCCTTTTTTCTTTTCCATAGTCCCGTCTAAATGATGCGTGACGGCTCCTCCCAGTGTCACGGGTGCGTAAAGATGGCACTTGTTGTATGCAAGGCTGTGAGAATCACTGAGCAAGCGATATTCAAAACCACTGCTCTCAAGTTCTGGGATTCGGCAAGTGCCGGCATGTTCCATACCGTAGGTGAATGTGTGGAACGCGTCACGATCACGGACGATCACACCTTGGTCAGTCACGGCGATACCGTCAGTCAATCGGCACAGCGCGCTAAGGTCAAACACCTCGAAACTGCCGTCCATCGTGATCTTTCCTACTGAATTCCAGCATTCGTCCTTGCCGCCATCGAGCGTGATGTAGATGCAATCGTTCCCAACGGCGAAATCACAATAGCTGTGGAACTGGTAGGGGATGTGCTCCTGGAAGATAACCTGTTCAAGATTCCCCTCAAGATCGAATCTCTGCAGCCGCAGACCCTCTCCTTGATCAAGCAGGTAGAGTTTATCATCTTTGACTTGGATCGCGGCATACCTGCGAGTGTTGGGATGAAACGCGATATGTCCTGCATCCTGCCCTAAAGAGAGCATCTTCTTGATTCCATTTCCATCATTATCGAATACAGCGATGTTCGCTGTCGTCACTTCATAACTGACGGCATTGTTGAGCCAGAACGTTCCATAATCTAGGACAAAGATGCGGTCATCAGTGCATGCAATGCTCATAGGATATTTTATGTGATCCTTTGCCTTCGCGAGATGGCGTGGTTCATTGTTCTGCAGCGCAGAGGTCGCCGCGTTGTAGATGACTTGTGGAACGTACGAGATGTACGCTCCGACAAGGGTAAACAGGGTGAAATCTCCCGGTCCTCCGAACGGATTGAAATCGCGGTACAGGATCTTTGATGGGAGAAACCTCCGCGCGTGGTCCTTCCCGAACTGCTTCACAAGTTTCCCGTCGTGTGCCAGAAGATCAAGATAGTGATCCTCCTTGCCGAACGTGATACGCGAACCGACTATGTGGTCCTTATTGACACACACTTCGTCATATCTTCCAGGCACTTCAATCAATTCTTCAAGCTTCACTACCATTTTCGCACCCCGTCTAGTGATCGTGTCCGTATTGGAATCTCAGCACCGCAAGATCGCTCTGCGTTCTGTACGCGGTTTTGAGCACACCGTAGCTGAACGCGAAGCGCCAGCTTTCCCTGCCGACAAACTTCAGCGCATCGGTGTGGAGTGCGCCCTTATTTTTGGACAGTAAGTTAGGTAATATTTAATACCTCTACTTCCATTTCATTGGTTGTTTTGTACCCAATCGATGAATAGAGTCGTTTTGCGTTGTACACCTCCTCGATACAATGGTTTGTCGGACGTTCGGCACGTGCAGGAGATAGCCAGTGAACAGGATTTTCGATCCTGCCCTTGATGACACGCACATCCTCCCTGTCAAGCATCGAAAGCCGCTTAACGAGGTCCCTATCATCTATCTTATAACGATACTTTCTGCACCAGTCAATACACTAAAAATGTCCCTACCCTCAAGTGTTCCCATTTGAAGAGAAAAATACAAAGGTTTATATATGATGGCCTCTCTCGGTGGGACAATAAAAGTGAGTTTTACTACAGATTATTCGGATCATTGCGGTAACCTGTGTAAAAAGAGGTTGACATAAAAAAAGGTTTAGAGGGGTTATAACCATGGCTGATGATGATAAGAGATTTGCGCGCGAACTCATTGGTAAGACTGTTGTTTCTAAGACCGGTAAGAAATTTGGTGAAGTTGGCGACATAGTTTTTGAAGTGAAATCTGGCGAGCTTATCCACCTGGTCCTTGTAAAACCGACGGCGTACACCGAAAAACTTGAACTTGAAAAGGATAAATCAGACAACATCTTGATTCCGTATTCTTCACTCATCGCGATCGGCGACTTCATGGTGATCGCAGAAGAAGATATTATCTAAAATCATTTCCTTTTCTCCTTTCTCTCCGTTTTGTCAGCGATCATGTTTCCGGGAATTCTTAATGCTCAATAGCAACTTTTTTATAGCGTGTTGGATTCCAAACATGCATGATCGAGAACAGACCAGAACACTCGCACGACGAGGAATCACGGGCTTCAGATCACACGATGTGGACTGAAAAGTATCGTACAAAGAATTTTTCAGAAGTTCTTGGGCAAGACGAAATTGTTAAGCGCGTAGAGGCGTTCGTAAAGCAGAGGAACATGCCACACGTGCTTTTTTCCGGTCCTGCGGGGGTCGGGAAGACGTCGCTCGCACTCGTGATCGCGCGCCGGTTGTTCGGTGATTCGTATCACATGAATTTCCTTTAGTTGAATGCGTCGGACGAGCGCGGAATTGATGTTATCAGAAACAAAGTAAAGGATTTCGCTCGGACGCGCTCAATCGGGGATGTACCGTTTAAAATTATTTACCTTGATGAGTGCGATGCGCTCACCAGGGAAGCTCAGCAGGCATTGCGCAGGACGATGGAAAATTTTACGCAAACAACGCGCTTCATTCTCTCAGCAAATTATTCAAGCAAGATCATAGATCCCATACAATCGCGGTGCGCGATCTTTCGCTTCAAGCCTCTTGCAAAGGAAGATATCTTCAGGCTGATTGACAACATTGTCGGTCAGGAGGGGGTTAGGATCGATCCGGGAGCAAAAGAAGCACTCTACGTCATCTCACAAGGCGACTGTCGCCGGGTTGAGAATATCTTACAGAGCGCCGCGTCGATGGAGAAGCACATCACTGAAGAGGAAGTTTTTTCCCTTGCATCGATGGCAAGGCCCAAGGAAGTTAAAGAGGTTTTGGAGTTTGCACTTAAGAACAAATTCGTGGACGCCAGAAACAAACTTTTAAATATAATGCTTGACTATGGATTGTCAGGAATTGACGTCATTAAGCAAATTCAGTCGGAGATCATCTCGCTTGACATTTCAGGAAAGCAGCGGATGATTCTGATGGAGAAGTGCGGCGAGGTCGAGTTTCGCATGAGTGAAGGAAGTGATGAGTTTTTGCAGTTGGAGTCATTCCTTGCGCACGTCGCATTAGTTGGTATGCAGTGACACTTCATGCGCGCGCGGGCTTGCGCGCCACAAGAGCACGGAGCAAAAAAGCGGTGACATGGCAAATCCTCTGACCCTCGACGAACTGGAAAAGAAAAGTCAGGAGATGCTCACACTCCAGCACGATCTTACGAATCGGCTTTCTCAAAGTCAACAAATTATTGCGGATTTCTCACTCGAGCTAGAACGTCTCAAAGAGCAGATTACAACAAAGGAAGGCGCCGAGCGTTTGTTGCCGGGGTATCTTGGCACGCTGCAGTCAGCACTGCTCGAAAAACAGGAATTGATAAAGAACTTGATTGATGATGTCACAACATTACGAAGCGTCATAGACAAGAAGGACGAGCACCTGCGCGAGTTAAAACAAAAGCTTACGGAAAAGATAGCCATAGCGACTGAAAACGAAGCAACAGCCGTTACTCTGAAGCAGGAACTTCTCGAAGCGAGTAAAGAGATTATACGGTTGAAGAACGACGTCGCCATCTTTGGTTCAAAGTTTAGCGAAGGTGATGCACAAAATAAAAAGCTTGCAGCGGATTTGCTACAAACAAAAGACGAGCTGCAGCATACGGCCACCGAACTTAAGGCTGTACAGGCCGCCCTTGCTGAACAGCAACAGAACATGAAAAACACAATAAAGAATCTTGTAGACGAGCACGAGACTGTAACGAAGAGGATCATGAATGAAAGTGTCCAGCGCAATTTGGTGCTTGCAACAGAAGTGAGGCGGTTGCGCAACATGGTGGACGCACAGCGCAGGACTATTGAGCTCAAAGAGAAAAAGGAGACGGAGCTTGCGCAGGAGACGGTAAGCAGAGTGAAAGACCTGCTCGCCGTCAAAGAAAGTGCTTCGCAGACAAGTGAAGATTTATCCGGAAGCGTTTCGCCCGCGTTATCTCGGTTAGAATATACGCAGGAAGCGTACGTTGAGGAGGAGGAAGATCTTCTTGAAAGCTTGCGGACGCTCGTTGGAAGCGATCAGTATGAACAGAGTGCCACTATTCCGCAGTTGAGCGACTTGTGCCCAATGATCGAGACCGCATTTGATCATGGAGATACGAAAGATGAGATCATTCGGTCGCTGCGTGGTTGTGGATATGCGCGTTCAGACATCGAAGCGGCATTCAGGAAGCTTGGAAGATAATACTATTTCAAACTATTGGTTGAAAGAACTCTGTCACGAATCTGCCGCTGCCACCCTGCGGGCTGGCGGCAGGCACATCGTCTCACAGGACTCTCGGTTCATGTTTAACTACTTTAATCAGTTTGACGTGCGCAACGAGCGTCGTGGCGACGCTGCAATTTAGGCGGCTAAAACAAATGCAGAAAAAGTAAAAAATTATCCACCAACGTGCTGCACCACAAGCGGCTTGTTTACGAACTGCTTGTAATCATATCCAAGTTCGATCGTGACGAGTTTTTCAAGGTCGGTTGGGTTGTTGACTGTTTGCGTACAGCGGATTTCTCTTTCTCCATTGAGAAGTGTTGCATCCCCTTCAAAGGTTGTTCCGCTTGCTGCCCCGTTCTGGAGCCCACTGCAGGTTAAGCCATCAGAAAGTCCCGTGTCAACTTTGATGTGGACCTTGTCTTTTTTCTGGAAGCTTCCATCACACTCGCTTAATTTCTCGTGGACAGTTCCCGTTCCGACGGATTTCACCTTAAAAACAAATGCAACTTTGTTTGAGGAGCTGACAGATTCTCGAAATGACTGGCTCTCGATCTGGACAGGCGCTCCTGAATTGTCAATAGTTTTGACTTCGTTGATCTGACAAAGCGTATTTGTTTTACCTTCTGTTCCAAGAATATCTTCCAGGATGCACAGTTTGGTGTTTGTTATGCTTTTGTATTCATAGCAGACGTCTGCGCGCACATTGTAGCTTACGGATCCAGCGATCGTCTTTTGATGCTGCATGGTGCTTCCAGCAGCCGGAAAGTCGATTGTTACGTCGGCTCCAGAGACAGCATTGCCGCTTGCGTCCTTTTGCGCCCCGCGCAATGGGTCTGGGCTGTCGTGCTTAAGGTCTGCAGCAGTGACTCCAAAATCCGCTGGGTCGATGCCACTGATCGTGACTGTTGCGTCAGCAGTATTCTCAATGCTGTAGTCTCCTTTGTTCACGAGGCGTACGCTGATGCCGAACGGCTGACCTGTATCGAAGACCTTGTCGGGTGGAGTTCCTGCGACGAAGCTGAGCTCGAGTCCTTGGGTTCCTCCGACAAATTGTGATCCTGCGACTCCTTGCTGTTTTTGTCCCCCATTGCATCCTGCGAGGACGATAAGAAGGACAGTTAGGGCGACGATGGGGATGATTTTTTTGTTCATGTCTTGTGCCTCCGAAATAGTGATCGTAACAGTGATCGTGATTCAGTTAACATGCGCTTCTCCTTCGTTTTTCTTCTCTTTCATTTTTCCCTTCTCATTTATTTTCCTGATTTATATTTTCCTGAGTTATTAGGTTGTTTGCGTGTTTTGAATTTCTACCATTCTGCTGATGGAATTCTTGTAACCGTAGTCGAGTTTAATCGTGAGTGGAGTTTGGTATGCGGCGCCTGAGAGACCATCGAACTTGCAGAAGATTGTTGCTATATTGTTCGCAAGTCTGATTGGCGAGGGTGGTTGGCACGAGCCGACTTTTCCACCAGCAAGCGTAACTTGATAATTGATTTTGTTGAGTGCGGTGTAATCAAGTTGATTTGGGCATTGGCTGAGTGCTCCTATATCGTATGCAACACCCAACGGCTGGATATTTTGAAGATGGATTCGAAAGAACATCGCTGATGGGGTGGCTTCGGATTCGACATTCGTAACCGCGACAGGCGCTCCTTGACCACCGCCGGTCGCGTATGCCTTTTGTACTGTGCATGCTTTGTCAGAGAGCTTGTCCTGCGGCCGTGGATCAATGCACACGAGCGGGTTTGCATTGGTCTGGTAAGGGTAGCATGCAGTGACCAAGAAATTTGGTTTGTACGTGATCATTGATTGCGGTAATTGGGTGGGGCTTGAGACGAATGAAGCCGTTTGGTATCCTCCCTCAGGATTGAACTGTGATTTTGCATCGATTTGTTGTGGGAAAAGGTACGTGTTTGTTAACCCTTGGATGATCGCCGGGTCAAAGCCACTCAGGTAGAGTGCTGCTGCCGGGACGGTGAATGTTCCTCTGTTGCGAACTTCAACAAGAATACTGATGGGTGATCCTGTGAAGATGATGTTGGGTGGTTGCTCAGGAGCAAAAGTCATGACGATTCCTTCAGTGCCGGTTGCCGCGAATGCCGCAGTAATGGGCGGTTGGTTCTTTCCTCGTTGCTCAAAAGCACCGCACCCTGCAAGAAGGAAGAGCATAACAAGCGTAAGGGAAAAAAAAGTAGTTCGATTCAATAACTGATCCGATAATGTCATAAGGAATCCTCTTTTCGTCAGCTCCTCGACGATTCTACAGCTTCCACCTTTTAAATACTTTTCGGTGAGTTGTACGTGGAAAGCTTCGTCGGTAAGCGAACTTCGCCACATATGTACGACCAGCACCGCTCAGACGCGCTGCGCGCATCTTCGCTCATTTTCCGCCACAGCCAGCTCGTGAGCGGTTTCAGTGTATTATGGACAACAGACGATGGTTGCTGCCCCTGGGCAAAGCCCTTTGACGCATCCGAGATTCTGCAAACACGCAATGTTCGCATCAGGGCATGACGTGCTGATGTCCTTGCAAGAGTAGTCAGTATATGCTTGAGAACACGCGTCAGCAGTTGCACCCGCTGTGCCGCTGACTCCCGTTGGGGTTGGTTTTCCGCAATCTACATTTTGTCCAGGCGGCGGCGAAACAAGAATTGATTTGAGCGCGCTCTGCGACACTCGGTACGATAAGCGCGCAGTGACGGGCGCCACAAACGCTCCTTTTACTTGCTCTGGTGGGAGTGTTTTGCTGCACTTCACAACGCTATCGCCGCTTGTATGCAGTTCAAGTTGTTTGGCATTGCACTGCATCGCTTGTCCCGAAAGAAATACTTCAATTTCAACATTATTGAGGCTATCGGCACTAAAGCAGCCGTTTGGTGATTGAGAACTATAGATAGAAACCTTGCTGTTGAGTTTCGCGATGCCAACGGTCACGTCAACATTGATGTCTTTTCCATAGGGGACGACGCCTACGTTAATGGTAGTGACTCCTACAGGTCCTCCTTGTCCACCAGAGAACGTAACGGGTTTTGGCGTGCACTCGGGTTTTTCTGATGTGGTTCTGCTGCGAACAGGATCGATGCAGACGCTTGCATCTGCTTGTGTTTGGTACTTAAAGCACGCGATTGCCTTGAAATTGCTCGTGTAGTTGATTTTTGCCGATGCTGCACTTCCTGTGTAGCCGGGAAAGCACTGGCTTTCGACTGGAAATGTGACGATGTCCTCACCGCCTTGGCTAAGAAACTGCGATCGTCCGGGAATCGTGAATGTTTGCGTTGGCGGGCTTGTCTGGAATTTCCATGCGGTTTGCTCAAAGCCGGCGAGCGTGACGGTCCCTTCGCTGATGTCGTACGCTCCCACGTTCTTGATGAGGAACGCAACGTTAAATTTGTCTTTGACGAAGACTGCGGGGGGCGGGCTGTTCTCCAAAAACTCGATCGATACAGCATCTGTTCCTCTACGAAAGTTTTCAAGAGTGAGCGATCTGGTGTCTTGTTTTTTGAAGGAGCTCTGAATGTATCCGCATCCACCAATGCCAATAAGTAGAACTATAACGAAAATAAAATACAATTTGTTTCTTGCGCGCCTGTTTCTTGCACGCCTGCTTTTTGTGCGCAGAGGATACATTTGGTGTGTTGGGTTTATTTGATTCATGACAGATTACATCGAATAGTTTTATCTCTTGTTCTAATTATTCTAAGCTGTAGATGGTGCCGGAGTCGTAGTTGAAGAGGCATTGCTTGCATTGTTTGATGTAACAGCAGCAGCTTTCACCGGCACCTTCTTCTTTTCGCACCGCG
Organism: Candidatus Woesearchaeota archaeon; assembly: GCA_016208715.1. Taxonomy (GTDB): domain Archaea; phylum Nanobdellota; class Nanobdellia; order Woesearchaeales; family UBA11576; genus JACQX01. The sequence continues at coordinate 21,182 of JACQXV010000195.1, forward strand.
TTCCATTCGGATACAATACTTCTAAATCATTCCGTTCCTGGATCACGTAGGAGTAAATTACGCTTGCGGTGAACGTTGCTGGCGTCGGTTCGTTCTCAACTATGAATGCTGCTGAGCTTTGATCGAGTGTGATATGGCAGGAGGGAAACACTTTTTGAAGCGATTTATCGACGCCGGCGAGTGATTCCTGGATTGTTTGTAAGTACTGCGGGCTTAATGAGAGCGTTTGTCCGCTCTGGATCCACGAAGGACACAATGATTGGCCGCTCACAGATTCTCCTGAACTGACGCGGAAGCCTTCGGGTATCGTGACACTGACAGTGTCGATCTTTTTGATCCAGCCATCGATAGTGTTCTCAACCCCCACTTTAAGTTTGAGGTTCGTGTTTTCGTCAATGCCGATGAGCGGAAGTTTTTCAGTCAGCAAGAGGAGTTTGACTGGCCCTTTGTCTGAAATTGAGATGCTGCTGCTGAGTTCTGGCCAGATGCTGCGGATCGCAGAGTTAACCGCGCCTTCGTCGTCAAGGCTGATCTGTTTTTCTTTTGCGTATGCTTCAAGTCGGTCTCGCAGGACTTTCTTCTGGATGAAGTTATTTTGCAGGAATGCGTCTGTGCGCATCGAATCGACTTGTGTTGAGTAGGTAATGCGGTAATTGCCGCAGGCCGTTATCTTTGGATAGCACGTGACGTCTTCGGTGAAGCTGAGCTGGTCCTTGACTTGTTCGGGTGTGATAATCTGCTGCACCCCGGGGTCACGGTCAATCTTGGTTTCTCCAGCGGTGGTGGTTACGGAAAATAGTTCGCGGTCCTTGAGTGAACAAGTAGTTGATGCGGTCATGGAATGCTTGTTGCCAAACCCGTGGAGTCGTGTTGAGAACTCGGCAGGCTCTCCTTGGAGTATTTTTTTGGGATTTGGAAGAAGCGGCGGTTTATACTGGATGCCGACAAATTCCTTGGTAGTTTTATCCACGTCGCCTTGGATGTATTCTCCTGTTGCGATCTGTGTGTTGCGTTGCCAGCTGCGTTTGAATTCTTGTGCGATTCCTGCAAATCCTTCCTTGCCTTTTTCAACTGAAACGATGGCACTTTGTTTTGCTTCTCCTGATTGATAGGCGGCCAATGCTTTGGGCATTGCATACGTCATGCCATACCCGAATGCAACGATGAAAAGCATGATGGTGACTATATTGATGCCGCCCTTCATTGCTCTTTTAAACGTGAAAGCGCCACGGCTCATTGCACGTGATGCAATCCATCCTTTGCCTGAGCCTGCTCTGATAGTCATCTTCCCGCCGGCCGCTTGTGCGGGTTGAGCCTCTGCAATTCCTTGAAGTTTGTTTTCGCGTTCTTTAACGTTGGCGAGTTCTTTTTCGGTATTGTCCAATTCTTCTTTGAGCGAGTCGAGCTGTTCTGTAAGAGGTTTGAGTTGGGAATCTTCAACCTCCTTGATTTCCTGCTTCTGGATTTTTCGTGTTTTGTAGATTGCAAACATATACCAAGGGAGAATGTCTAGCCCTGGAACCATATCGAGAAATGCGAGTCCCTTCTGGTAGTCCTTTCCCATTATAATTGGAAAGATGAACAGATTGATGCTCAGGTCAATCGCCGCTTCAATGACTGCTCCAACAACACTCGCAGTTATTGCTTCTTCAATGCCCGTGGCCCAACCGATGACGCCCCATGCGTCAATGCCCAACGCGAACAAGTAGCCAATGATGACGCGTATAAAAGAGATTTTATTTTGATTGATTTCATCTTGTTTCTTACTGACTTCATCTTTCTTCGCATCGAAGTGCTTTTCAAGTTGCTCTTTTCTCCCTGTTTCTCCTGTTTCTTTGTCACCTTCGAGGCTTCGTCGCTGGTCCTCAAGTGTTTGCAATTCCCACTCGATCTGCTGCTGGCTCAGCTCTTCTGGTTCAGGCGGCTTTCCTTTTTCACGCGTCGCTGCTTGCTGTTGTTGCACTGGCTGCTGTTGAGGAAATCCTTGTGGGTATCGCGGCGGCGCCTGGAGCGGTGGAGCTTGTGCCCCTCCAATTTGGCCAGAACCCATTTGACCAGCAATGAGTTGATCTACGTACTCCGCGCTTGGTTGTTGAGGAGGTTTGGGTGATTGCGCTTTTGCCGGCATACGAAGTGATGCTCTCGCTTTCTTGCTGCGCATGAAGCTCTTCAGAGAATTCAGAGAATCACGCGGGTGAAAAAGAAGCTCCTGTGGTGTTTGTTGAGAAATCTCCCTGCACCTCTTTTGTTACAAACAAGAGTCGACTCCGCCGCCTATTCAAATCCATAAATGTGAAATAAAAGTATTTGTTTAGCAGCGTCGCCACCGACCTGCGAGCTAACGGCTTTCACATCGTCTCGCACGACTCTCGGTTCGGTAAGCGGCTTAACTTACACAGCGAGCGTCGTGGCGACGCTGCGATGTGAGTAGCTAAACAAATACGAGCCAGTCGGTGATATCTCTCTTATAGTCTGCTTCTTTTTGGTAGATGTTGGTCTCATGCCCGTTGAAGTTGATCTTGCCTGTCTTGAGTTCTTTGCTATCGAGGAACTTGAGTCGCAGTTCTACGCTGTAGCGTCCTGCTTTGAGGTCATTGATGGTGTTTTGGGTGATGTCGAAGTAAAACACGGGTTGCGTGATTTGTTTCATCTCTGATGTAATCTTAGTTAGATCCACAAGGTAGTTTCCTTTTTCGGTTCGGAAGATGATGAGGTTTTCTCCCTCGCGCAGAATATCCGGCGTGAATTCAATCGTGACCTTACCGCCGCAATCAGGCAGTGTTGAGTAGACGGAGTGGCCATTGATTGTGATATCAAGTTTTCCTACTTTTGTGACTTCACAGTCAGGAGCGAAGCGTAGAACACTGCGTTGCACGTTGTTCTTCTCGGTCGCGCTCACGATGAAGCTGTTCTGGCTTCGTTGTTGAGTAACGTCAGTAACATCTGCGGAAATTTGGACTGTTTGCAGACCGAATTCGTGCACGCGCCAGAAAAGCCACCCGACTCTGCTTGATTCAAATTCGAGCGTATTCTTACCTTGCAGCAGACTTGACTTAGCAAGACGGAGCGGTTCGACGTTTTCTTGCGTGATCGGTCCATTGAATATCTCATTTCCGTTAAGTCGGATTACCAAACGTCCTTTGCTTCGGGTCGTTGCGCGAAATGTAAGAAGGACGTTGTCCGTATTTTCAAAGTCGCTGATTGCGAACGTCACGTTTGCGCGCTCTTGCCGCATGAATGTCGTTCGAACATAGAGGTTACTTCGCGTCTCAAGGATTTTGGCATTTTCCTTTGCAAAGAGATAGACTGCTCCGATGTTATGCTCTATGTCTTTAGTGTCAAGGGGTGAGAGGGTTCCGGGTGTTGCTAAGAGCAGTGTATCGTTTGCACCGCCAGTCCCTGGTCCGGTCGTGGTGGTTTGATTTCCTTCCAGGATCTGGTCACGAAATTCAGGTGGAATGAAAAGGAGATAGAAGATAATGAGCAGTGCAAGGAGCGCTACAAGCGTTGCTGCAGCGTTTGCATCGGCTTGAGCTTTGGTGCATCGGCCCCGCTGAGAAAAATACGTTGAATAATGCGTTGAATAAGAGGCATTGTATGAATACATTGGAGACCGAACCGACCGAACCATGCTGTTTTCACCTTTTAGAGTAGTGTCATTGAAGAAGGTTTAAATATATATGTTTTTTGCTTTTTAGGTGCTGTGTCCTTAAACGTGCTTAAAACGGGTTTATTATGAAGGTTGTTTCATTTCATAAGAATGTAGCCTCCCTGCGCATTGAAAGCTTGGATGACTTGTGGTATTTGAGTTCGCTTCTGGAAGCGGGCGACTTGGTTGAAGGAAAGACGATGCGAAAGATCAAGCTCGGCGGAGGGGAGGAGCGCTCCACAAGCGTCGTAAAGAAGCCCGTGTATCTCAAGATTGAAGTCGAAAAGGTTGAGTTTCATAAGTTCTCAAATAATTTACGCGTTGCGGGAAGAATTCTGGAAGGGACTGAGGATATTCCAAAAGGAAGCTATCATACTTTCGCGATCGAAGATGACTCTCAAATCAAACTTCAAAAGGGGGAATGGCTTTCGTTTCATAAAGAGCGCTTGCGTGAAGCGAGTAAAGAGCGGCGGCCGCCATTACTCATCTGCGTGTTTGATCGTGATGAGGCCTTAATCGCGATCATGAAGCAATATGGGTATGATCTTCTTGCACACCTGCATGGTGCTGTCCAGAAGAAACGTGATGTCACGCAGGTCACGTCAAACTTTTACGAAGAGATTGAGAATGCGATCAAGGAGTACATTGACCGTTTTCATGTTCGCAGTGTTCTCATGGCAAGTCCGGGATTTTGGAAAGATGAATTCCTCAAAAACCTTAAAGATGACGCACTGAAGAAGAAGATCGTTTTTGCAACTGTAAGTAGTGTAGACAAGGGAGCAATCAACGAACTGCTTGGGCGCCCTGAAGTAAAGTCTGTGCTGCAACAGGAGCGTTTTGCGCAGGAAGTGGCGCTGGTGAACGACTTATTATCGGCTATTGCAAAAGTCGGACTCGCCGCCTACGGTCTCAAAGAGACTGCTGCAGCCGCAGAGGCTTGTGCAGTCAAACGTTTGCTGATCACCGACGGATTTCTACAAAAAAAGCGAGAGCAAGATGCATTCGAGCCCATTCAAACCCTCTTGCATACCGTAGATAAAGGGAAAGGCGAGATCCACATCATCAGTTCAGATCATGACGGTGGCAAGAAGCTCGATGGGCTTGGCGGCATTGCTGCACTACTTCGATTTGCAATATCATAAAAATCCGCCGCAGGCGTTCCACTCCGCACTAAAGTGCGGAGTGGAACGCCTGCTTTGATAGGCGGATTTTTAGGATGCCAAAAACTTCGCCCTGAAGGGCGGGGTTTTAAACCCCGCACAAAAACATCTGGCGAAGTTTTTGTGCATCATAAACTTTGTATTTGTTTAGCAACGCCGCCGACACGCGCGATCAGCGTCTTGTCAGTTTCAGAAGGTGTTCTACTTCCCGTGCAATCATCAATTCTTCATTTGTCGGGATCACGAGCGCCTTGATGCGCGAAGAATATTTTGTAATGATCGCCTTATTCTTTCTGTTTGCGCTAGAATCGAGAGCGACGCCGATGCAGGAAAGTTGTTTAAGGACGTTCTCTCGTAAAAGTGCTGCATGCTCTCCTATCCCTGCAGTAAAAACGATCGCATCGCACCCTCCAAGTTCTACGTAATATGCTCCAAGATATTTCACAAGGCGATGACACATTACGTCAAATGCGAGCCGCGCGTGCTGCGAACCCTTTCCTTTCCACGACTTCATCGATGCAATGATGTCGCGCAAGTCTTTTTTTCCAGACAGTCCGAGAAGCCCCGATTCCTTATTGAGTAGATTGACGACGCGCGCTGCGGGAATCTTTTCCTTTTCTGCAAGGTACGCGACGAGTGCAGGATCAAGATCACCGCTTCGGCTTCCCATCACGAGGCCTTCAAGAGGTGTGAATCCCATACTTGTATCGACTGACTTGCCGCGGTCGATTGCGCATATTGACTGGCCATTGCCAAGGTGGCAGGTGATGAGTTTAAGCTGTGCTAGTGGTTTGCCGAGGATCTTTGCCGCTTCGTGAGCGACGTACTTGTGGCTGATGCCATGGAAACCGTACCTTCGGATGTGATACTTGTTTGCAAATTTGCGCGGTATCGCATAGGTGTATGCTTTTGGCGGCAGAGTTTGATGAAATGCTGTGTCAAACACTGCGACTTGCGGTACGTTCATCAATGAAAGACATACCTTAATGCCTTCTACTTCGGAAGGATCGTGGAGCGGTGCGAGTTCGCAAAGCATCTCCAGTTGCTTCACAACGGCCGGCGTGATTATTTCTGGTTGCGTATGCGCTCCACCGTGCACCACGCGGTGTCCGACCGCGTCAATTGTTCTATTGCATGACTTGACATCCGCGATGACTTGTTTCATGCCCTTGCAGTAATTAGTGACTCGTTCAAGATACCCGCGTGTGACGAGTTTTTGAGATGCAAAAAGAGAATACTTGATTGACGACGAACCGATGTTGAGAACTAGAATGTTCACGCCGCTACCTCTTCTTCGCCGGGTGCTTGTGGCTTCGGCTAACACGCTGCGCCTGCACAACGGTCACAGCAGTCACATCAACAATATCTTCAACGCTGCATCCTCGCGAGAGGTCATTCACAGGCAACGCCAGTCCCTGCAGAATGGGTCCGATTGCTTTTGCCCCGGCCAGCCGTTCGACGAGTTTGTACGCAATGTTGCCCACGCTTACATCTGGAAAGATGAGAACGTTTGCTTTGCCGCACACCGGGCTTGCTTTGCATTTGATCGCAGCAACTGACGGCAGGAGCGCCGCGTCCACCTGAAGCTCCCCGTCGATGAGAATGTCCGGCCGTTTCTTGCGCACAATCTTTACAGCATCGCGCAGTTTCTTGAGGACGGGATGCTCGGCTGAGCCGTGCGTTGAAAACGACAATAGGGCAACGCGCGGCACGAGTCCGAACTCTTCTGCAGTTGTTGCAGAATCAATCGCTATCTCAGCAAGCGTGCGTGCATCAGGATCGATGTTGACGGAACAGTCTGCAAAAACGAGATTCTCATCCTTGAGCTCCATGAGGAAAAGTCCGCTTACACGGTGGAATCGTTCCTTAGTTTTGATGATCTGCAGCGCCGGCCGAACAGTTTGCGCGGTGGTGTAGAACGCTCCGCCGATCAGCCCGTCTGCTTCGCCAACTTTAACCATCATAGTACCGTAGTAGATGGGATTTTCCATCAATTTGTGCGCCTTGTCGATTGTCATTCCTTTTTTCTTACGAAGCTGATAGAGTAAGTGTGCGAAATGTTTACGTTCTGGCATATTCCTGTAGTCGATGATCGTGATCTTTGGAAGAAGTAGTTGGTGGTTTACACCAGTCTTTTTCATTGCAGCAATAGCTTCCTGTCGCGAGCAGAGGAGGAGGGGTTTTGCAATCCCTTGCTTAACGATAAGCTCAACAGCGCGGATCGTTCGGCTCTCGCATGCTTCGGGGTAGACAATCGTTTTTGGATTTTTCTTTGCAAGGTTCTTGATTTTTTGGACAATGTCTATTGCCATGCACTCCACCTTTTTCAGCTATCTTAGCCCTTCATTTGTATTGTTATTTGTATTGTTTATTGTATTGTTTAGCGGCCTCGCCACCGACCCGCGAGCTAGCAGTTCTTGCATAGTCTCGCACGATTCTCGGCTCGTTACGTGAGTTAAAACTTTACACATTAATCCTTTACACATTAATTCAAAATTCATCTAAAAACGGATAGTCGAAGCGACTTCGACGAAGTCGAATGTAACCTGAAGGTGCCAGCCGACTTTTCAGCTGACGGCGAGCGTCGTGGCGACGCTGCTAACTGAGTGGCTAAACAAATATCCTCGTTTTACTGATTACTGCATATTCAATATATATTTTGGTAACAAGTATTTAAATAATAGTAGTGCGTTGTCATGATATATTTCAACAAAAAGAGTTGACGCGATGGCCGCAGTTGATGCTCTCGATGATCTTGGAACCTATACCGGTCCTGATGGCGTCATTATCAACGCGCTTGAAACAGCTCTCCCCTCTGGATTCAAACCGTACTGGCTGATAGTGATTCTGGAGGCCCTTCTTATTTTTGATATCGTGCGCAAAATCAAAGATAAGCAGGGAATAAAAAGCGTCATTGGACAGATCGCGTTCGGTGTCCTGCTCTTGACTTTTGTTCTTCCGATTTCTCCTGTGTTAATTCTCACAGGTTTGTTCCTGTTCGTTTCCATCTTGCTGGTGTGGAACTTTCACCGCATGCAGCTTGGGGGCATGCTAGGAAGTCTCTTGTTTTTATGGTTGTGCTCGTACTTGTTATTCTCAAATGCGATTGCTGGAGTGCTCGCGGGAGTTGGTGCAGCAGGCATTGGTTGGTGGCTTCGTCGGCTGATCAAGAGGGCGGAGTTTGGCACACGCGCAGAGCGAATTGCTGCTGCAGAGATGGGCTTTCCCATTGCAGCAGACATTAAGGCAATCAAAACTGAAGAGAAGATTGAACGGATGGGAAAACGCGGAGAGCATGGAGAATTGGGAGCGCTTGGTGCGGTGACCGAAGAAGCCGCAAAGCTCGAAGAACGCACTATTGAAGCGACACTCCACGTTGAAGCAATTGCTGCGGGAGAAGCAGAGATCGGCAAGACGCTTGAACAGCTGCGCAACGCTGAGCTGACAACTCAGCAGCGAAATACGCGAATCGAAGAAATGATTCGCAATCTTGATTCTCAACTCAAGAACATCAACAAAAGTAATGATATAGATGCTGCTGCAGCGAAATATCTTGAAAAATTCATGACAGGCATCATTAAGCTGATGGGGGAGCTTATTAATGATGAAAAATATGAGGAGCATTATCGCAAGCGCGCACTTGAGGTGTTTCGTTCAACGGTGAAGATGCTTAAAGATGCAGCCAGTGAAGCTTATAGGATATCCCGTATAGAGCTGGTGGATGAATCGGGCTTGAAGTCTGCAGCAAAGGCAAGCATCAAGAAGCTTGAGAGCAAGTTGAATGAAACAGAACACAAATTGGAGAAGGCGTTTGAAAGGTATGCTGCGGTCAAGGATCCCGAAACGAAGAAGAAACTCAAAGAAGGAATGAACAACATTGCAAAAGAGCGGGACTTCCTGAAGCAAGAATATGCAAAACTTGTGCAAATTGAGAATTATTTGCAGGTTGTTCTTGGAAAGCACAACAGCGTGTTGAAAAAATTACGAGCAGATGCATCGCGGTTGACAGACCTCGGGAAGAATCTTTCTGGTGCAGACGAACGGATGGAGAAATATGATAAGAGCATCCAGGAGAGCATTGCAAAAATGAAGAATGCATACACCGCATTTGAGCAGGCCGTTGGCGTGATCGAGAGGGGCGAGATTCCTGAAGAGCTTGCGATCGTGATCTCGACGAATACTGGGAACATTTTTGGTGAACTGGCCGCTGTACTGGCGCGATCAAAGGAGTTTACTGAGAAAGAGTTGGCACCATTTATGGAACAGAATCGCTTCATGATCCAGGACGCGTACAAGATCCAGGAATCAGAAGAATTCTGTAACATCGCATCGATGCGCCTCAATGACGCAGTGAGAGCGCTGGGCCAGCTGGCTCTCGATGTGGTGAAAGGAGCGGGAGGTGTGGACTCTAATAAAATTCAGAAGGAATTGCTGATGGATATAGAGGCCGAGAAATGGGAAGAAAGCATCTCCCGCTTTGCTGCAAAGAAAGGCATCAAGACAAAGAACGTGTTTCAGCAGGCCGAAAATCAGTTAGTGGTTGGCCAGCAATCCGCGCGCGAATTATTGGAGACATTGAATAATGAGATTGTCCAGACAGAAGACACAAAGAAGTTGACGCTGGATGCGCTTGTTGGCGCAACGGATACGTTGCTCAAAAATCGTGTGCGTATTAATAAGGACTTCCAAGCAAAGGCGGATGAGGTCATGTCAGATCTGAAAAAGGAAAAAGTTGCTGAGGCACGAGCAAAGGCATATGCCTAAAACGTACAATTGACTCCCGAATCATTCACAACAAATTCTTCACTAACGAGTGAAAAGTTTTCCTTCCTGATTTGTCCTACTGTGTGGGGAATAAAAAGCGCAACATATATTAACCAGTAATCCGTAGTAATTTTCACACCGTTTAATTTGGTAGCAACTGTTTGACAGAAAAAGGGGGAGGGTTTCACGATGATCGTTAAAGAAGAATTTCTTTCCAAACTACGACGCTATTTCTCACTGAATCTTTATGAAGTGAAGATTTGGACTGCGTTGTTGTCTCGTGGGGTTTCTACTGCTGGTGAATTGTCTGATATTGCGAATGTTCCTCGGTCTCGTTCATACGACGTTCTTGAAAGCCTGGAAAAGAAGGGTTTTGCGGTTACGAAGCTTGGTAAGCCTATCAAGTACATCGCAGTTCCTCCTGAAGAAGTTCTTGAGCGTGTGAAGAAGAACATGAAAGAGGAAGCAGATGGCAAAGTCCAACGTCTTGAAGAACTCAAAGGAACTGAAGTGCTTGATGAACTTAAATCCTTGCACACGCAAGGCATTGAACTGGTCGAGCCAGCGGATCTTTCCGGCAGTTTGAGAGGCAGACATAATCTTTACAATCATTTAGAACTTACGATCCGTAACGCGGAAGAATCTGTGACGATTATGACGACAACGCAAGGCTTGATGCGCAAGATCGAAGGCCTCAAACCGGTGTTTGAAAAGCTCAAGAAGCGCGGCGTGAAGATTCGCATTGCTGCTCCAATCACGAAGGAGTGCTCACGTGTTGTTAAAGACCTTGGCGATACTGCAGAGGTCCGTCACGCAAACAGCAAAGCGCGATTCTGTATCGTTGACAGCTCGGAACTCATCTTCATGGTGATGGATGATCAAGAAGTGCACCCCACGTATGACGTTGGCATTTGGGTCAACACGCCCTTTTTTGCAAATGCCCTCGAGGGACTATTCGATCTTTCCTGGAAGAACTTAAAGCCTGCAAAAGAAGTTCTGCCCAAGCAATAAAATCCCTTTTCTTTTTACATGGTCGTTCAAGAGCTATTATTTTATAATTCAATACGAAGATTTTTAAAGTTATTATGATGCGTGGGCGGCATGGATATTAAAAGACTCGCCGAGAGCCTGCATCCCCTTGAAGCGCGCACGGTTGCTTTCTTGAAGAATGCGAAGACACTGCACGAACTGGTTGCAGCGACAGGGCTTTCTGAAGTTGAAGTGATGCGCGCGCTGCAATGGCTTGAGAACAAGGACGTTCTGAAGACTCGCCAAGAAGTCAAAGAGATCGTTAAGATAGATACGAATGGCGAGCTATACGCAGTGAAAGGATTGCCTGAACAACGATTACTCAAAGCACTTGAAGAAGTACCAAGAACGATTAATGAAGTGGGAAAACAAGCCGGTCTCTCCAAGGAAGAGGTGGGAATTTCTCTGGGAGTGTTGAGGGCTGGCGGGGCACTCTCGCTTGCAGCTGGAAAACTGTCCATCACACCAGCGGGTAAGAAGATTCTCCAGAAAGAGACTGCGGAGGCGACATTGCTTAAGAAACTAATGACGCACCCCGTCAATGTCGTACACCTTTCAGACCAAGAGCGCGCAACATTCGACTCTCTTCGAAGACGAAAGAGCATCGTCAAGACAACGCTCGAAAAAACGCGTTTTGTGGACCTTACGGCCACCGGCAAGGAACTGATCAAGATAGATGTGCGTAAACTGGAAAGCACGGTTGATCGTCTGACCCCTGAAATGCTGCGCGATAGCTCATGGAAAAACAAAACATTTCGTCGCTACGATGTGTGCATTAATGTCCCGCGGATTTATCGTGGCAAGCGCCATTTCGTAAACCAGGCAACGGACTACGCTCGCCGAGTGTGGATTGAAATGGGTTTTGAGGAAATGGAGGGACCGCTCATCAACACGTCGTTTTGGAATTTTGACGCCCTTTTCACCGCGCAAGATCATCCGGTGCGCGAGATGCAGGACACGTTCTTTATTCACAATCCGCAAAAAGGAAACGTGCTTAGCCAAAAACTTGCAGAACGAATCAAAGCCGTGCACGAACACGGTGGAAATCTTGGGAGTACAGGCTGGAAGTATGCCTGGGATATAGAAGAAGCGAAGCGCAATGTGCTGCGTACACATACAACGGTGCTTTCCGCAAAGACGCTTGCAAGTCTCAAGAAAGCGGATTGGCCCGCGAAGTTTTTTGCTGTGGGAAAATGTTTTCGTAACGAGACATTGGATTGGAGTCACTTGTTTGAATTCAATCAGACAGAGGGGATCGTGGTTGATCCTGATGCAAACTTTCGCCACTTATTGGGGTATCTTAAACGATTTTTTTCGAAGCTGGGATTTCCGCAGGCGCGGTTCAGACCCGCGTACTTTCCGTACACAGAGCCCAGCATCGAGATTGATGTGTTTCATCCGGTGCACCGTACGTGGGTGGAACTTGGTGGAGCGGGAATCTTTAGGCCGGAGGTTGTCGAACCACTGTTAGGTGAGCCGGTTCCTGTGCTTGCGTGGGGTCCGGGCTTTGATCGCATCATGCTTGAATACTATAAGATCGCTGATATTCGTGATTTGTACAGCAATGATATCAAACAGCTGCGTGAAATGAAAGAGTGGATGCGCTGAATGGCTTCACACAAAAATAAGGATGCGGCAGAAGTCAAGAAGCAGTTCACTAAAGAACATACTAATTACCCAACGCTCGTCGGAAAAGTGAGGGGCGTGTTGTTTGAGTGCAGTTCTTTCTTTGAAGAGATGAAGGCGCGGGCATCGGTGAGCCGGTCGTTCGTGTATTTTGCGATCATCGTACTCGTCTACTTGGCTGTAGTAAGTGTGGTCTACGCAGTCACATATAAGCCAGAAGCGCGGGCGTTGCCACCGTCGCAAGCGATCGCCATCGCAGCGATTCTTGGCTTTGCCGTTTCAGTCATTTTCCTTTTCGTGAGTTCCGTGCTCGCGCATACTACTGCACGGTTCCTTAAAGGAACGGGAACGTATGCGCAGACATTGACGGTGGTGAGTTTTGGTTCGACTCCCGCGTACTTGCTTGGCTGGGTTCCGTTCTTTGGCTTGCTCGCGATCGCCTATGGTGCGATCATCCAAATTAAAGGCATAGCGATAATGCACGATCTTTCACAAGGGAAGGCGGCAACAAGCATCCTCTTTCCTCTCGCGCTCATACTCGCAATCGGTGTTTTGCTATTAGTATGGTCGGAAGCGAATCCCTTCACGGCCGTGGCGAATTCAACTGCGACAACCGCTTAATAAAGGAACAGGAAAGGAACAGGAAATATACACACGTGATGAATGATGCCAACAATAACGCTCGATAAGGGAGTTTTTGAGTCACTTGTAGGAAAAAAGCTCGATCTCGACAAGCTGAAGGATCGCATCAGCATGCTGGGGACTGATCTGGAAAAGATTGAAGGCAACGAGATTCATGTGGAGGTTTTTCCGAATCGTCCTGATATGCTTTCTGAACAGGGGTTCGCGCGCGCATTCGGCGCATTCATTGGCGTCAGTCCCGGATTACGAAAATATGAAGTGAAGCCTTCGGGTGAAAAAACAATCATCAAGAACATTCCGAAGGAGTGGCCCTATGCGGTGACGGCGATCGTGAAAGGCTTAAAGTTCTCTGATGAGAAAATTCGTGAAGTGGTGCAGATCCAGGAAAAGCTGGCGGTCACGCACTTGCGCAACCGTAAGAAGGGCGGTATAGGCATTTATCCCTTGGACAACATCACGTTTCCAGTCAATTTCACGGGAAAGGCTCCTCAGGAAATAGTATATCGCCCACTTGAGTTCTCTAAAGCGATCTCTGCTCCTGAAATTCTTGAGAAGCACCCAACGGGCAAAAAGTTTGGCAACATCTGTAAAGGATGGAAAAAACTCCCTGTATTTATAGATGCTTCTGGAAAGATTCTATCGATGCCGCCAATCGTGAACTCGCACGAGATGGGAAAGATCAATGAGAAAACAAAGGACGTTTTCATCGAAGCGACAGGAACAGACCTAGAAACTTTGAAGGTCACGATAAATATTCTTTCGACAGCGCTTGCAGACATGGGTGGCCAGATTTACAGCATGGATGTCATGTATGGGGATACAACGCTGACGATTCCTGATCTCTCTCCGCGCAGAACGAAGGTAGATACCGCGTTTGTCAATAAACTGCTCGGGTTGAACATTAAAGAACTGGATGTGAAGCGGTTGCTTGAGCGGATGGGTTACGGTTATCAGGATGGCGCCGTATTGATTCCAGCATACCGTGCGGACATTCTCCACCAGGTGGACTTGATCGAAGACATTGCGATCGCGTACGGGTATGAAAATTTCAAGGAGGAACTGCCAAAAGTAGCGACGGTTGGAAAAGAGAGCGACGTCGAGATCTTGAAGCGGCGTATCGCTAGCATTCTAATTGGTGTTGGTCTTCTTGAAGTACACACGTATCACATCACGAATGAGGAGAATCATGATAGGAAGATGATGCATCCGACAAAATTGGTACGTCTTGCAAATGCCCTCACAGCGGATTACGATTCTTTGCGCAACTGGATGATCCCGTCACTTCTCAGGGTTCTTTCGAGCAACACGCGCCACGAGTATCCTCAGATGATTTTTGAGATTGGCCGCGTATTCATCGAAGATGAATCGATGGAAACGGGTGTTCGTGAACCATACCGCCTTGCAGTCATTTTGTGCGGTCCGGGTTTTGATTTCACGCGTGCAAAGCAGGTATTCGATGCGTTGATGGCGGCGCTTGACTTAACGTACGATGTTGCGGAAGTTGAGCATCCTTCATTTATTCCTGGCCGCGTTGGACGGGCATCGATCACTAAGAAGAATGTTGCATATATTGGAGAGATTGCTCCAGCGGTGTTGGCGAATTGGGGCATCGAGATGCCTGCTGTGGGTTTTGAACTCAATATCTCAGATCTATTTGAACTCATGAAAAAGTAACTGGTGATGATTATTAGGTCCATGAATGAACAAGGAAGGTGACTGGCTATGGATTTAATGAAGGAGAAACACGCGCAACGGCAGGGAGCTCCCGCGGCAAGCACAGTTTCTGTGGAACGTCAGCGAGTGGAGAAAGCAGAGAAAGAGTTTAAACACTACGCGCCCAGAGAGAGCTTCCTGGATAAACAAATCAGTATTCGTGCGCTCGTGCGAAACGTAATTGTAGTACTTTTAATTTTGGCAATTCTCGCAGCGGTCTTCTTGCTGGGCCGCTGGAGTGCCCTTTCTTCTTCTAAAGATTCACAAAATCTTACAATAACATCACTGAATTCAAATACGGTAATGCAAAAAGGAACTGCCAAGCCTACCATGAACGTTTCTGAGAACGCGGCAAAAGCGTCCGTCGGTGCACCAAATGCGAGCGTACCAAAAGAAGAAAATAAAACGGCCATTGCACCTGAAGAGGCGTCCGCGGCACAAATGAAGCCCTCGGTGACAAACGTGACAGCAACTCCATCAACCACTCCTGAAAAGGCCGGTGAAGGTTTTGAATACAAGAGCGTTGGCGTCTATATTGGCGAAGTCAAGCACCTTAAGAAAGGCGATGATTGGGGTACAGTGACTTCGATTGAAGTGACGGTGGAAAACCTTGAGAAGGTATTAGTATATCCTGTAAAAGTCAAAGCGCGATTGTACAAAGCCGGTGAGGAAGGCAACTGGTGGGACATGGAGGAGGACGTTCCTGCGCTCATGACCCAGTTGGCATCAAAGGCAAGCGCCAAATACACCTTTGAGACGCACATCTCTTACAGTGGTCTTACTGAGGAGAAAACGCTTAAGGTTGTAGTGTTTGATCAATATAATCAAAAGATGGGAGACGTCATCAAGACGGTGACATTGTCATAAAAATCCGCCGAAAGCACCCTACCTCGGGCTAAAGCCCGAGGCTTGACGGGCACTTTCTTTGACTGCGGATTTTTAGGACGCCAAAAAAGAGCCAACGCCCTAAAGGGCAGGGCTATCTTTTTTGAGCGTCTTAAATGTTTTTTAATCTTATTTAGGTAAACTAATACAAGAAAATTATTGCCTGCTCGCCGCCTTTTCCAGTTTTGTCTCCTTGACTGCCGGTTTTGCAGCTGGCAGTTTTGATGCAGCGG
Source organism: Candidatus Woesearchaeota archaeon (assembly GCA_016208715.1). GTDB lineage: Archaea > Nanobdellota > Nanobdellia > Woesearchaeales > UBA11576 > JACQX01. Next base: position 36,883 of record JACQXV010000195.1, read on the forward strand.
CTTTAGGCTTCTGCTTCTCTTGAGATTTTGGAGCCATAGCTTTTCGCTGTTGTGCGCGTACAGGTCGAGGCCTTGGTTTTGCTTCTTCCTTTGGTTGTGCTCTCTTTACAACAAGCTCGATTCCCAGCAACTTGAATACTCGACTTACTTCATCATGGCTTGCGCCTTGTGAAATCTCGACTGTCTGCGGTAATGGTTCAAGGTGTGAGATGTTGCATTTACGCCTGCGGGTCTCGCCATCGATGAGGGCGTAGGACTTGTCGAGTTGGTCGACGACAACGCATTTCTTGCCAGCGTCGCGTCCTGCAGTCTTGATACATAATCTTCCTACTGTGATCATGGTGTTCCCTCCTGTTATCGTTGCATAAGCGTGTTGAATGTGCAATAAGACATGCAATGAGAAAGTCTGTTAAGCTTTCTCATTTTAATGATCTTCACTCGCGCGTCGCCACGCAGTTGCATCAATGATTAAAAGAGACTATTTTAAAAGAGACTCATAAAATAAAATGGAATTACGCGGAATTACGTCTGCCTTGCGCGCGCGATCATCGTGCGTCGCATACACGCACTGCATAAAACTCCGCCGTACGGTCGCTCTGGCCGCTTTTCTGTTTTTGCCAGGGTGCGGAGCTGCGTGGCCCGCACGCGAGCAACCCCTGAAAGCATTGAACCGCAGGAAGCGCACTGTGCTTTTGCACTCTTGCGCTTCTTGAAGAGCATCGAGAGTTTTCCTCCGGGTGTTTTTCGAAACACGCGGCGTTTGGATCTAGATCGTCTGCTAGGGTTTACCATGGTTCTTTACATGTTTCGTATTTTTTATTTCGAGTTAAAGGAGACACCCCCCTTATAAATCTTTGCACAAGAAACTATCACTGGCTAGAAACAAAAGGTTTATAAGTACCTTTCACGGGAAGAACAGAGCATTTAAAGGTTTAATATTGAGGTGGCTCTGTCCCGAATCTGCCGCTGCCACCCTGCGAGCTGAAGCGATAAACAGGTTGCTTAAACATCCTCTCGGCAAAAGATTACCTGATATGTTCACAGCGAGCGGTGCAGCGGCCGAGCGTAAGCGAGATTCGGGACAGAGCCTATTGAGGTATTGCACCCATTGACAGGCATAAAGTTATCAAACAAGCTCGTGGAAGACGTAGTTGAGGAAGTTGCAGGAGAAGATGTTCTCCCATTAGTGCGCGCACTCAAGAATAAAAAGAATATTTCTGAGTTCAAGCTTGCAGAGATGATCAGCCAAGAAGTAAACATCATCCGCAATATGCTGTACCGCCTGCACCAGGCCAACTTGGTCACGTTCACGCGCAGAAAAGATAAGAAGAAGGGATGGTACATCTACTATTGGACATTTCGCATCAAGCAGATAAAGTATTTGGCGATGAGTTTGCGCAAGACGCGCTTGGAAAAACTGAAGGACCGGCTGAATCGCGAAAAGGAGAGTTGTTTCTTTCTGTGCCCAAATGGGTGCATGCGTCTTGATTTCGAGCAGGCGATAAGCTTCGAGTTCAAGTGTCCCGAGTGCGCGACCATCATGAACCAGGAGCATAACGAGAAAAAGATCAAGGATGTCGAGGAGGAGATCAGGAGCATTGAGAAGGAAGTTGTTTGATCGTATTTCTTGGCGGCAGCACCACCGACCCGCGAGCTAGCGGTTCTTACCGCGTCTCGTGCGATTCTCGGCTCGTTACGTGAGTTAAAACTTTACACATTAATTCAAAATTCATCTAAAAACGGATAGTCGAAGCGACTTCGACGAAGTCGAATGTAACCTGAACGTGCCAGCTGACTTTTCAGCTGACGGCGAGCGTCGTGGCGACGCTGCAAAGTGATCTGATAAACAAATACGTTTGATCAATCGGCGGCATTTTCTATCTTGCGCCTTATCTTTTCATGGTGTACTTGTCATTTTCTTTCGAACATCCACGTTTGTTCCTTGCGCGACACCTCGACAAAAGTTTGCGGTGCGTGAATGCCAAATTCGCTGATGATCGCAGTAATGTACTTAGGATGGATTCGTTCAAATGCGTAATTATGGATAGCGACTCCCGCGGGCGCGTCTTTCCAGACTTCTTGTGCGTAGCGTTCCTCGATGGGCTCCTCAAAACCGAACACGGTTTGTGGGTCAAATTTCCATGAATGGGAGAGCACGTACACTGGAATATCATATTCGTTTGCGACAAATGAGAGGAGTTCTGATCCTATCTTGTTGATAACGTATCCTTCGGCAGTGATCGCGTCTGCACCGATGAAAAAGACATCAGATTCTTTGAGGGCGAGTCGGGCTGCAGAATCCACATAGTGAGTGACCTGAATTCCTGCCTTAGCCAGCTCTGTTGCGGTGATGCGGCCTTGATAGAGCGGGCGTGTTTCCGTGTTTTTTACAGAGAATTTTGTGTTGTTCTTGTGCGCGGTTATGAGAGCGTGCGTGACAGTACTAGAATGGCAATGTGTGAATATACGCATGTCGCTGCGGATCTTTTTTGACGCAAAGTTACTGATGATTTTGTCTGCCTCCTCAAAGTAGGAGAGTGTTTCGTTGATGCGCGAGTTGACGATGTTGATAAGCGCGTTTGATTCCATCGCCGACAATGTTTTGGATTCGCGCAGGATTGAGTTTATTGCGTTACGAAGTGTGGGCTCTGTGGGCCGCACTGAAAAGAGCAATTCTTTTGCTACGAGAAGCCTTTTGAGGACGATTTCGCCAGGGTGGTTTGCTTTTTTTGATTGAATGAGAAGATGTTGTAGTGACGCTGCTGCCTGGCGAGCGATGTTCTGTGCCCCCTGAATCTTCAGAAATTTTATGTCAGAAACAATGCGTAGAAATTGTGAAGGGAGTTCGTGTGTTGTTCTCGCGTTGCGCTTTGGTGCGGTGTTCATTGTACAACAGATGAAAGAGTGGGGGCTATGCGAGTTCTCTTGATGGCGTTCAGATGTTCGGGTGTTGGTCTGAAGAGGTATGCCTGCTCGTCGTCAAAATGCCCGCAGCGGAATTCGTAAAGAGGTATGCCTGTCCGCTTCGAGAGCATGAGTGCGTAAAAATACGTTTGACAGCTCGCGTATTTTTCTTTGTGGGCATTCGGTTTGTAATCCCATATCCAAATCTTCCCGTCGTCTTGGACTCGTAAAACATCGATGTGCCCGGAGAGGGGATTATCAGTATCAAAGAGTCTTCTGAAGAACTCAAGTTCGCGGTCGTGGAGCCAGAGAGGAATCTCGACGGCGATTGTTGCAGAGTCATTTTCAAGCATAAAGACTTCAACATTTGAGTGTGCAGTTTTATAGCGTGATTGCGAGAGTCCTTTTTTTGCGAGCTGCGAGATTTCATGGCCACGCACGGCTTGGGGCTGGATGCCGAGATCAAAGCGCAGCGTGCTCGATCGCGGTCCATTGACAAAGTAGTCGTCAGGGCATCCGTCAAACATACTAAATAGATAATCTCGCAGTGGAAGAAGGTTATTTGTGCAAAGTTGTTTGGTTTTGGAAAGGTGGACTCGATAGTGGTAGAACCATCCATGAGAAAAGGACGCGTGGCGGATGCTCATGGGGTGTACCACAATAATAAATGAAGAAAAGAATTCAGTGCTTTTTGGAGCTTGATTTCTTTGCACTTAGCATTTTTTCGATGCGCTTTTCTTCATCAAGGACACTGAGCTCCTCACGCTCGAGTCGATTTGCTATGCGAAGAAGATTTTCGTCCATGCGCGCAATGCGCCGTTCGAGGAGTACGAGAATCCGTAAACTGTAAACAATGGCCGCCAACGTCCCAATGATGATGGCGAGCGTGACTCCTTCCAATCCTAATCCTGCCATAGTGTGACCTCCTTTTTGGAAGAATACTCGATTGTTATCGTAGTAATCTGGCCTATTTCTGTGCCTATTTATTAGGCTGTTGCTGGTATATAAAGCTTGCGCACGTAAACTTGGGATCTGCACCAAATATGCCGCCACCGACCCGCGAGCTGAAGGTTTTTAGATCATCTCGCACCATTATTTCTCGCACGATTCAGTATGTGACTCAAGTTGAACTTGCGCAGCGAGTATCGTGGCGGCGCTGCGATAAAATCAACTAAACAAATATGGAAATCAGATTGAGAATTTGTTTGTTATTACTTGGCTATCTGTTCAACAGGTTTCATGTCCTTCCATTCGTTGTCAAACAGTTGTGCAAGCGCAGTCGCGAAGAAAGGTGTGTTGACCCAAATGCCAACGTCATACGTTGGATGAACGTCTGCGTCATCTAGAAGCATAAATGTCATATGTTTCTTGTCAACAAGGCAGAAGCGTGCTTTGAGGGTGTTTGTGTGCCGCACTTCTGCGAGGCCGCGCAGGTCCTTGAGTGCTTTTTCTGTTTCTTTGGTGAGCGGTGCTGCTATGCGCACTTTCACTTTTCTGTCTTTTGCTTTCTGCAGTGCATTCTTGAAGACATCTGCTTCGCGCGCGAGTCCCTGGCTTGTTGTCATTATGTCGACGCGGCTTTCTGCATTCTTGATCAGGGACTCGATATGATTGTAAACATTATTTCTTCCTTTGACTGCGCCGGAGAGATCGGTGGGATCAACCATTTCGACACCTTGGTTATGGAGAAGAGTGAGCTCGCCGAGGATCTCGCTTCCATGAAGGCTTTCGAGAATTTTGGTTTGTTTGTCTGCCTCTTCATTGACTTTCTTCTTGACACGTTCCAAGACTTCTTCGGGTGAAACTGCAACGTACTTGATGGGCTTGCCCAGTTTCATGATAATGAATCCTTTCTTTTCCAGGCTTTCAAGAACGTCGTATGAACGAGACCGAGGAACATTCGCAATATCAGACAATTCACCAGCAGTAGAAACCCCACGAGACAACAACGCAGTCCAAAGTTTGCTTTCGTAGGTGTTAAGGCCGAAATCCTTGAGTTTGTTTAAAAAATCCTTTTGAACAATCATGTTTTCCCACAGTTTTTTGTTTGAAAGCAACGATGACGCGCGGAAACCCTTTTTTGACAAAAAGTTAAGCAAATTAAGCAAATAAGTAATAAAATGGCGTTAACGGCGTTAATTTAACTAAAAACATCTAAAATATCTTCTATATCTTCTTTTCTATATCTTCTTCCTAAACCTCTCTTAAACTGGTTTTGAACATGGCTTATTTGAAAAAGAGACGTTTTGATGTTTTCGGATATGATATTTTTGTGCGCGCCGCCAATTTTGCAAGCGTCGAAGGTATTGCGTGCGACATTTTTACTATCAGCGAGATATAACAATTATATAAACGTTTCGTTGTTGTATCTATCAATTAGTAATAAATATGTATCATGTGTATAAATATTGAGCGTTTGCTGTTTAACTGCGTATTGCTGCATATTGGCGCCTTTCTGCCTAGGTTGGCCGAATATCAAAATAGTCAAATTCTTCCTCTAGTGGCTCTTCCTTGATATCAAGGGATAGGACGTTTGCTCCCATGGGCCCGCGTCGGCATGCGGAAATGAATGCGTCAATGGGTTTTTGTTCGCCCTGGACAATGATCTCGAGTTTGCCTTGCTTGGTATTTTTAGCCCATCCGGTGATGCCTAGTTTGTTCGCGTGCTGTTTTGCAAACTCTCGAAAGAAGACGTTCGTGACTTTGCCACCGATGGAGATGTGGAGTTGTTTTTTCATTTCATTTCCTCAAAGCGGCGTGCGCCACTGAATCTTATCGCCGTGTCTGGTCTTGGTTTTGGCGATAGTGCCCGACGGTAATTCAATCGCGTATTGGGAAAGCTGTCGTGATTTATAGATGCGAAACGGGTGGAAATTCTCCTTAATGTCCACAACACGCCTTCTAGAATCTAAAAAGATGATATCAATCGGATAGAAAACAAAGAACATATGAAATTCTTGAACGCGGGGTTTTTTGAAAACAAAAACAAGCGAGTGTTTCTGTATATATGCTGGCGTGGTGAACATGAGTCCGAGGGACTTTGAAAGGATACTTGAACACGTGCGAAATTGCCTGCAAAGTGTTTTTCCACGAGTGGCGTTAATGATCATTTTCATGTATAGTGCATCTCTTGGGGGTTGTTCTGGAGGAGAGGAGGGTAAACCTGGGTGTGTTTGGAGGAGGAGGGAGGTTAAAACCGCGATTTACAGGGAAAGCGTCTAAAAGTCAAAGTTTCCATGGGAAATCGAGGAGGTCCTGATAGTTGAATAGTTATTATTGAACCTGTCGGTTTAAAAATAAAAGTATTTATAAACAAGCTCGTATTTCTGTTTAAATAGTATTTAAATTTTATGGGGGTATTTTTATGACGCAACGAGACATCAGCATCGTAAATATCGTGGTTTCCTCGTCTCTTGGGCACGATATTCCGCTGGAAAAAATGGCGGCAACATTATCGAACACAGAATACAATCCCGAGCAGTTTCCAGGTCTGGTTTTCCGAATCAAGGAGCCAAAGACCTCCGCATTGATTTTTAATAGCGGAAAAATCGTCTGTACTGGCGCCCGTAATATCGAGGACGTGCACAAGTCGATCAAGCAGATCATTAAAAGCCTTGAGAAGATCAATGTCAAGATCACGATCCAGCCAGTCGTTGCAATTCAGAACATTGTGGCTTCGGGCGCAGTTGGGATGGATCTTAACCTCAATAGCCTTGCGATGAAGCTACAGAACACAGAGTACGAGCCTGAGCAATTTCCGGGTCTTGTGTATAAGCTTAACATCGAGCCTCAGGGAGAGAAGTCGTTCAAGGCGACATTTTTGCTCTTTTCAAATGGAAAAGTTGTCTGTACTGGAACGAAGAGCGAAAAGCAGGTTCACCAGGCGCTTGATCAGCTAGTCGATAATCTCAAGAAGGTTGTCAAGTAAATATCCTGGCTCCTGAAGCATTTGTGAAAATCTTTTCACTTTTTCAAAACAAGCTTTTTATGTAAGTGAATAAACCCAGTAGCTGTAGCTATCGAAATTGTACGAATAAGTAGAATAAATGTATTTGTTTAGGCAGCGTCGCCACCGACCTGCGAGCTAACGGCTTTCACATCGCCTCGCACGATTCTCGGTTCGGTAAGCGGCTTAACTTACACAGCGAGCGTCGTGGCGACGCTGCGATGTGAGTAGCTAAACAAATACGAATAAATAAATAGAATAAAAAGTGTGTGACAATGGAAGTCTCTGAACAGATCCAGCGTTTCGCGAATTTTGTAGAACAGACCTATCATTCTGACTTGTTTGAATCATTGCGTGTGGGTCATGATTTCTTGGTGGTTGATTTTGCACTGCTTGCGAAGTTTGATCCTGATCTTGCGGACTTATTGCTTGATGAGCCTGAAGAGGTGTTGAAGGCGTTTGAGCTTGGGATCAAGACGCTTGATATTCCTGAGTCATCAAAGAAATTCTATGTGCGCTTCTTCAATCTGCCGCAAAGCCAGTCCGTGCGCATCCGCGACATCCGCAGCAGCCACATCGAGAAGTTTATCATGGCTGAGGGAATCGTTCGTCAGAAGTCCGACGTGCGTCCACAGGTGACAACAGCGCGGTTTGAGTGTCCCAGCTGCGGCAACATCATCTCCGTAATTCAGTTAGAAATCAAGTTCCGTGAGCCAACGCGCTGCGGTTGCGGGCGAAAAGGGAAATTCCGTCTTATAAGCAAGGAACTAGTTGATGCCCAAAAGCTCGTACTTGAAGAAATGGCAGAAAATCTTGATGGAGCTGACCAGCCTAAGCGCATGGATATCTTTCTCAAGAATGACTTGGTCAGTCCGCTCGGCGACAAGCAGACAAATCCTGGAACAAAGATTCGCGTCAATGGAATGGTGAAGGAAGTCCCGATCCAAGCAAATGATGGTGGAAAATTGATTCGTTTCGACTTAATGATCGATGCAAATTTTGTCGTGCCACTGGAAGAAGATTATGGTGAGATCAGTATCTCCCCGAAGGAAGAAGAGAAAATAAGGGAGCTTGCCAAGGATAAGCATGTTATTGGGAAGCTTGTGCAATCGATTGCACCGTCTATATACGGTCATGATAAGGTCAAGGAAGCTATCCTGTATCAGTTGCTGGGCGGCGTGCGCAAGCGCCGCGATGACGGCGCCGTCACACGTGGCGATATTCACGTTCTTCTCGTCGGTGATCCGGGTGCAGGAAAATCGCAGATACTTAAGCGCGCGCAGCTTGTGGCGCCGAAATCAAGGTACGTTTCTGGAAAAGGTGCCTCAGGTGCAGGCCTTACGGCTGCGGTTGTGAAAGATGATTTTCTGAAAGGCTGGAGTCTTGAAGCTGGCGCGCTCGTGCTTGCACATCGTGGTTTCTGTATGGTGGACGAGCTTGACAAAATGAGCAAAGAGGACCGCAGTGCGATGCATGAAGCGCTCGAACAGCAGACTGTGACGATCTCGAAGGCGAACATTCAGGCGACGCTGCATTGTGAGACTACTGTGCTTGCTGCTGCAAACCCAAAGTGGGGGCGTTTTGATCCGCTTGAAATCATCGGCAAGCAGATTGACATGCCTACGGCACTTCTGAGCCGTTTCGATTTGATCTTTCCAATAAGAGACATTCCGAATCGTGAGCAGGACGAGCGTCTTGCGGGCTTTGTGCTGGAGTTGCATCAGAAGAGTGCTGTTGGAAATGTTCCCATCGAAACTGACTTGCTGCGCAAGTACATCTCTTTTGCACGAAGGACGTGCTTTCCCAAGCTGACAGATAAGGCGCTTGAGGAGATCAAGTCGTATTATGTGCAGATTCGTAATGCGGTAAGTGGGGAGGGCGCGATGAAGACGATCGCGATCACAGCGCGCCAGCTTGAAGCACTAGTGCGTCTAGCAGAAGCGTCTGCCAAGGCGCGTCTTTCTGACAAGGTGAAGCGCGAGGATGCGCAGAAGGCGATTGATATCTTGCAGCATTGCATGTCCCAAGTTGGTATTGATCCGACTACTGGAAAGATTGACATTGACGTGCTGATAAGCGGCTTTTCATCTTCAGCACGCAACAGCATTATCATCGTGAAGGAAGTCATCAATGATCTTGAGACTAAAGTAGGCAAGCAGATTCCGCTTGATGACGTGATGCTGGAAGCCTTGAAGAAGGGGCTTGCTAAAGAAAAGATCGAAGAAATATTGGAAAAGTTGACGCGCGCGGGAGATGTTTTTGAGCCAAGGCGCGGAGTTATTCAGAAGATGTGAATTTGATATGTCAGCATACCACCAATCTATGATTGGTGGATAGTGGTGGTATGCTGAGCATGCTCAAAAGGTGGCAGGGGTGAGCGAAGCGAACATGCCACCAGTCTTGGACTGGTGGTTCCCTGCCGCCTTTTGACATTCTCAAGGCTCTGTTTGGAATTGTGCTGCTGCCACCCTGCGAGCTGAAAGGCCCACCTTGTCTCGTGCGATTCTCGGCTCGTTGTGTGAGCTAAACCTTTGCACATTAATTCGAAATTTATTTAAAATCGGGGTAGTCGAAGCGACTTCGATGAAGTCGGATGTCGTCCGAAGGTGCTAGCTGACTTTTCAGCTAACAGTGCGCGATGCAGCGGCCGCTGAAAGAGAAATTCCGCACAGAGCCAGAAAGTAAGAAAGTTTTAAATAGCTCGCGCCAGCAAATTGCCGTATGGAAAAAGGAGGAATCTGCAGCGTCTGCCTGTTTCTCATATATCTTCTTATTTCACTCCCGCTGATCGCCTCCGTTGTTTCTGCAGACTCGTTTTCTGTCAACATTCATGGTGTTGATGAGGTTGCGGGTTTTCGAAAAAGTAATGACGTTACAATCATTAATGCATCCGTGAATATTGCGGGAGATGTTCTCATAGATAGTTCTCAAGTAAAGTTAGTTACAGATCCTACTCGCGCATTTAGTTGTATTCCTCTGCCCGACAGCTCCGCCTCGTGCTTCATGACTATTCCGCAAATTCTTGCTGGCGGCGTCTATCCCTTTCAGTTTCAGGCGTTCCATGATGATTTAACGCCTTCTTCTGCTGTTGCAAGCGCGCAAGTTGTTGTTGATGATTCCCCTGCAAAGCCTGTTGGTCTTGAGATTTCGTTGAAAGGAACAACAGTGAATGTTACAGTTGGCGCTCTTGATCAAGCGTGCGCCACGTGCCCCCCGACAGCGTGTTCCGGTATTGAAAAAATTGCTTATTTGTCAAATAACGCACAGCTCAAAGAACAGTCGCTCAAGACAAGTCAGTGTGTTGTTGGAGCGAGCTCGACAATGTTCAATATATCTGTTGGGAAAACGACTGAAAATCGCACGCTTTGTGTTGAGGTTTACGATCGTCTTGATCAAAAGAGCTCTGAATGTAAAATTGTGACGATCGATGGTTCGCCCCCGTCGCTTGTGAACATGTCGGTGTGGAAGGGCGAGTCGCTTCTCTCTTTCAGTAGCGGGAAGCCGGAGACTGTCAAGATAAGGGCAATTATCAAGGACGACAGCGGGATTGATGCCAACAGTATGGTTGCTGATTTTTCAATCATCAATCAGATTCCACAATTCAACCAGCAGTATAAAGCAATTGATAACTCGACACAATACAAAAATATCTATGAAGGTTGCAAGCCAACGGCAAAGAAGGGGCTCGTTGAGTGCGTGTGGAATAATCTCGTCATGGTCCTCCCTGCCGAAATAGAGCCGCAGGTGCGCCTTGCGTTCAATGACTTGAATGGGAATCTTCCTGCAGCTATCTACACGTTGCCGGTGAAATTTGACAACGCTGCGCCCAAAGTGCTCAAGATTCGTAGTCAGAGTGTTGATAATGCTGGAAAGAATTGGGTGGGCAGATACAATAATACGATCACAGCCGATATTGAGGAGACCGGTTCTGGTCTTACCAAGCGCGGGATTGTTCTTGATGTTGCCGGCTTTGGCTCTCAGCTGACAAACATTGGTCAAGTAACAACCTTGTTTCCAAATAATTGTTCGGTTGGCTGGTCCTGTGTGTGGAATGGTGTGAATGTTACATCATCAAAACCAAAGAATGGTGACGTGCTCACAGTCACTATTGTGTATCCTTCGCAGGATGACGCAGGAAATGCCGTTGAAGGAAATACGATCAGCGCGATGTACTTGGATCTTGCAGCGCCTTCAATCGTCAATATTACCGGCTCGCAAGTTTGCCCTGTCGCTGGTGAGGATATCAAACTGATAGTAAACGTGAGCGAGAAAGAGTCGGGTGATGTCAAAGCGACTGTTTCTGCATCTGCGTTGAGTTTAGATCATTTCCCCAGAGAGTTTGAATGCGAAAAGACAAGCGAGGATGGCAAATGGCTTTGTGAGATCGCGATTGGAAATTTGCCGACGTATTATGCTAAGGATTTCGTAAACATCACTATCTCTGATCTTGCAGGAAACAAGAACTCGACAGTATTTCCTCAGGAAGTGTGTGAGTCTGCGCCGGGCATTCCTCCAAACGTAGTTGGTGTATCAAAAGTTGATATCTTTCCGCGAAACGGCGTTGATAAAATGGTTGCTGAACGGATATCCTTCCCGCTCTTCTTTCAACCGTTCTTTACAACCGCAGGCACTGTTACAAAGATCCAGAAGGTTTCAGTTGTAGGCTGTGAAATCACCGGGGGCACTGTGAATGACCCGTATGTTGTGACTGAATTTTTGGTTGATAAGCCGCTCATAAGCACGAAGGTCCTCTTCATGCCGGAGGCATTCAAGAATGCAAGTGGTGCGGGCGCCCTTGGCGATAAAGCGAAGATGAACTGCAGCACGCGTTTGATTGTTCGTTCAGGAACAAAAGTCTTCAAGGAGCCGGAAATCGAGAACGTGATGTTTGATGTGCCGTTGCATGGGACGCTGTTTGGTGAGATTACGAAAACAGTGAAGGCCAAGATCGATGCAAAGCAGAGGGAGATTGATGCTACGCAAGAAAGCATTGACAGCTTGCAAAAGTGGGTTAATATTCTTGGAACGATGTGCACTGTGGCAGAGATTTTGGCGAAGCTCGTCGCCGCGCTCGATCTCTTGTATGTGGTTATTTGGGGCGTTTCTTGGGCACTTGAATTGACTGGAATACTTGCTGGCGTCGGCCAAGGATTGTATCATGGAGCGTGCCAGTTCATGTCCTATGTCACAGGATACGGTGTGCCTACCTTCTGGCAGACAAATATGGCACTGAACCTGCCTAATTCTCTTGAGTCACCTGCCGCGTCGTCGCCGGGGTTTTGGCTTAAATTAATATGTGCATTTGTGTCGTGCCGTTTGCTTGAAACATCAAACGCGTTTGAACTTATTGCAAACACCGGTTCTGCTGATGGGGGCGATTATGCTGAATTTGTTGCAAATGATAAAGCAACAACTCCTGGAAGACCGAACAGGATTGATGTATCAAAAGACAAACCCACAGGAAAGACCGGGGATGTCACAGAATCGGTGATTGGATTTTCTGGTCCGGACCTGCTTTCTCCGTACAGAAGCTTGCCTGTCGCGACACGATTGTTCTGCTCGCCAGGCGAACTCTACGGGCTTAAGAAGGAACGACAAGTGAAATGTATGACGCGCAATTGTTACCGGGACTTTGTAACCGCTGGTTTTTCACCTGCGATTTGCGATCGGATGGAGGAGTTACGGACCTGCTTATACGTTGATGGTGCAGCATACAGGATTGTTGGTGACGCGGGGGTTGTCATGCGTTATATGACAGGCATTCTGGAATATTGGCTTACGCAGTTCCTTGCTACGTTGGGATCGGTATTTCTTGCAAAATTTACTCGGTGTCCCTGGCCATTGGGTCTCGCACAATCGGGCGAAATATCCGCAAAAATACAAATGCCCTACATGTGTACAAGCCCTACGGTGAGCTCCGGCTGGGTTTCTGCCTACTGCAGCGGTGCTATGGCAGGATTATTGTACCTTGATGTTGGAGATTGGCTTGGAGGAAGCGACTTTAAGTGGAATTACTACAATAAAAAATTAGAAGATCCTGATTATTGTGTACTGTAATTCACATGGAAATGATCACACGCAACAAAATGATAAAATGGGTTTTACTCACGTGTATCCTATTTCTGCTGTTTTCGTTAGCTGTTGCTGCCTCAAAGCGCGAGTTTAGTGGTTGGAACGTGATTGGACAGGATTTACCGATCGGCAGCGATCACGGCGTTCCAACCACTCCTTGGTATAAGGTATCGCAGTGGGAGGTGAACGTGTGCTCCTATTATGGAGGAAATGACCCAACAGCATTCATTCAGCCCGGCGCCGCCGGAGAATATTATCATAACTTGATGCTCACATTGCAAGCACAAAAATCAAGCCCTTTGCCAAGCATCGCCGCCCCATTAAATACGAGAATCTATGAAGTTGCATATTTTATCCAGCCGACGGAGGATGACGAGAGCGTGAACTTTGAGGTTATAGTGCGCAGCCGGGATGGTGTTGAAAAATCAATCGCGTCGGGTAGCTCGAACTACGTAAACGGGTATCGTGATTATTATGTTGAAGAATCTGAAACAAATTACTCCCTCGCACGACTGCATTATTGGAATCAAAAAGGCGAGGGGACATTAGAAGTAAACTTCATGGAGCAACCGTCATGAAAACCATTCATCGCGAGCAACGGAACCCTGGCAAGCAAAAAAGTAGAAAAGAACGTCCAAAAAATAAAGTGGTGGCTCTTGCCCGCACATCATGGAAAATTTTCTGGCAAAAGCAAAGTTTCGTGCTTTTTCTATATGATTTGCTCGGAATTGTACTTGCTGTTGCATTGCTAGTCGGCGGGGCAGTATTGGTAAAGTGGACGTACCTTGGTTTTACACCAACCGCGAAGTTGGCATTTGAAACAGCGCAAGCCATCAATGTGAATCCAAACCAGGTGACCGCCTTTAAGGATCAAATTTCAACGATCAAATTGGGTTTGTACCGCTGGATTGCTGGCATGATCTTTGCCACAGCCGCTATGCTTGTGATCCCGCTCGTGACGTTTTCTGTGTCTTCATTCTTTTCTGCATCAAAATTGGTAGAGAGCCTGAAGACGCGTCAATCAAGACTTAGCTGGAAACAACTTGGAGGAACTGGCGCATTGGGAATGTTCCTTGGCATTCTATTTTTGTGCATCTCGCTGCTCACTGCGCTAGTCCTGCGACCGCCAGTTAACGCAATTATTGTCCTGGTCCTTTTCTTTATTTTCGTAGTGTGGTGGCTTGTTGCATTGTACGAGTTCATAATCACAAAAAGAGTGCTGCATTCCTTGGTGTTTTTTTGGACAGGGGGCTGCAAGGACATTCTTTTTTTGTGTTGAATTGTATTGTTTGTGCTGGTTTTATTCATGTCAGGGAATGTCATACTCAGTTTAGCAAAACTTGTATCTCTAAAAGCATATGCATTTTTACTGGTGATTTGGATTGTTGCGAATTTCATGTTGCTAAGAAGTGTAATTTTCTGCTACTTGCATTTTCATACGGTGAAGATCACACGGTGAGGAGGAGGGTATGAAAAGAAAAAGAAGCACCCTCCGGATGATGTCTACCGAGCGCGGGCCGTCGTTTATAACATCACGAAAGTCTCAAATTACAATATTCATTATCATCGGCCTATTGCTCATCGCTGCGTTGGGTGTCTTCTTGGCGCTGAGGGAGCAAGTAAAAGAAATCGAGCTCCCGGAAGAGCGCGTTGCGAGGGTCCCGCTGCAAGCGAAGCCAATCAACGCTTTTATTGAATCGTGCGTACAGTCAGTTGCAACGGAGGCAATAAAGAAAATGGGCCAGCATGGTGGGTACATCAATCCGTTGGAAGAAAAAAATCCCGGCACGGGGATGAAGTTTGACCCGCAAAATCCCACCGACTCTGACGGGCTAACGCTGGTTGATGACCCTTCAACAGCAGTTGTATATTGGTGGTATTTGAAAACGCCAAACAATTGCTTCAACTGCTTGCTGAGTGATGAGCGCGCCCCCGCGATCTCTTCGGTCGAAACTCAAGTAGATGAATATCTCAAGAACAATATCGATGCGTGCCTCAATAAGTTTGAGAGCTTCAAAGCTGCGGGATTTGCAGTCACAAAGAGGGGAGACCTAGTGGCAAAAACGACGGTGACGGAAAACGACGTCTTGGTTGTTGTAAGATTTCCGATCACTGTGGCGTTGGGCGCGGAAACGACAGATTTGACTGATTTCGTTGCACGCGTTCCAATCAGGCTAAAAGATATGCTTGAAGTAGCAACTGCCGTGGCCGACGCAGAGGCAACAGCGAATTTCTTGGAGTACGTTGGAAAGATGCTGATTAGCTACAACAGCGCTCTTGACACATCAAAACTTCCGCCGATCTACGCCCGTGAGGAAAGTTACGTGCCGAAAATTTGGATTAAACCCTCTGTTGAATCTCAGGTGAAGGACTTGCTGACGAGTTACATCCCGTTGGTGCAAATCAATGCAACAAAAGGAGCGGCTCCTATCCCTGCCGCCGATCCATTTACGCGAGGAATTTACAAAAGCTTTTTCTTTCCAACACTCAATGCGTCATTTGTGAATTATTCGGTCAGATTTTATTACTTGGATTGGCCGATCTATCTTCACATCACTCCAAACAGCGGAGGAATTTACGAAGCGAGCAGGGTAACCGCAATCGAACGATCGCTGCTTGGTTTTCCTTCAATTGTCACGACAGCCCCAACGCGCGAGTATGAATTTTTTTATGACCTTTCTTTTCCGGTGCTCGTTGAAGTCAGAAACAACGAAGACCTCTATGGTGAAGGTTTCACGTGGCTTTTTGCACTAGAAGCAAACATTCGTGACAACCGGGGAGTGCGCCAGTGGTTCGAGGGAAATGGCACATGGGGGCCGTACAGGTATAACTTGTACAGTCTTGGTGCAAAATCAGAAGTACTTCAATCAGACTTTGGAAAGAAGCATCCGGCACTTGCGCCCAAGACTGCTAAGACACTTTTCTGTAATAGGAATCAATTGCTGAGCGGTAACGTGACTGTTGTGGTTCGTGATGCTGAAAACAAGACTTCCCTGGTTGGCGTTTCGGTCGTATACTCCTGCGGGGCCTATGCGGGTTGTCCGATGGGAATGACCGCTTTTGATGAAAAAACAAATGAATCGCGCTTTGTTTCCCCTTTTCCAATATGTATCGGCGGTGGAATCTTAACGCTTAAGAAACAAGGATACGAAACTAAAACGAAGATTGACATTTCAACAAAGCCTACGGTGCCTCTTGATATTGAAGAAGAGATGCAGCACGTTTATGAAAAAGAAGTTAAAGTCAAGAAACTGCTGCTGAATAGAAATATTCTTTATCGCAGACCATTGGGGGATCATGGCAACACGTACATTCGATTCATGCGGTTGTCTGGAGCAACTGCAGACATCAATCTCAATTCAGAAAGCGTAATCCTAACAGTTAGAAGGAGTGATGGGGATAAATTTGGCCCGCCATCTGCGCAAACGATTGTGTTTGATAAGACTAAGGATGATCCTATCCTGCACAAAATAACGCTCGTCCCGGGAACGTATGAAGTGCGTACTACATACATCAACATGCAGGAATCAAAAATTCCTCCAGAATACCGCTGTGAAGACGGGGATGAAGATTGTTTTTGGATCCCTGAGCCGCCGGGGGTTAAGATGGACGCTTCATTGGGTGGAGGTTTAGAGTTGGTGAATAGTACAGGATACTGGATTGTGAGCTTGTCTGATCTCAAGAAGGGAAATGTGGTGTTGTTCACGATTCTACAACTTCCGCCGCCATTAGTTGTGGAAGACTTATCAGAGTTTGGAAAGCTTGAAGATTATTCCAAACAATTTCGCTCACTGCTTCAACCAGCATTCTCCTAGTAGAATAAGAATTGATGAGAAAGAATTAATGAAAAATCGGTATTGTTTAGCAGACCTTTAGCAGATCGTTTCGCGGAACGGCCACGACACTCGCTGCGCACGTAAAACTGGTTAACTAAGTTAGTTAACTAACTTGGAATCGTGCGAGACGAGGTGAATGCCGTCAGCTCACGGGTCGGTGACGGCGCCGCCAAACAAATACAAAAATCGGGGAACCGAAAATGGGAGGAGATAAATTACGTTGGCGTTTGAGCCGTGCTGTTTTCCGCGGTTGCGTTCTCTGCTGAAAATTTGCTTAAGCCTATCCCACCAAAAAGTGTGTAAATGTCCTGCTGTTGTCCTGACTGTGCTAAAGCTGGAACAGAGTTCGCTAGCCCCATCAGTTTACATGAGTTCTTTGCCTGTTCAATAGTGATCCTGCTACAATATTGTGCATCACGCGTTTGCAGCACGACTTGCAGATAGCATGAGTCTTTCCCGCGCGTCCCGTTGATGAACTCGCAAAAGTTCCCTTGAGTCTTGAATGTTGCAAGCATAGTGATGCATTGAGCGACATTGCTCTCGAAGTCGAATGTTTGGCAGAGCCCTGCTGCGCGGTTGGGTTCACGTACTGCCATTTGTTTAACAATCTCGAATGCCTCTTCCTTGGTTTTTCCTTCAAAGGGACCGGCGGGCTTTGGCGGCGTTGGCTGCGCTAGTGGCTGCGCAGGCTTAAGCGGCAGAAGTATTGGCTTAGGTGCTTCGGTTGGTGGAGTCTGTGCAGTAATGTTAGGTTTCTTCTCTTCAACGATGGGTACCTTCTTTCTTATTTCTTCGAGCTTTTGCTTTGCTATTTGTTCGGGTTCGATGGTGAAGATAAATCCTGATGTTGCTGTGTAATTTCCGTACAGCGCGTCCGTGCGTAATACGTATTCGCCGGGCGTGATGTCTTCTGGGAGCAGGAAGGTCACAACGCGTTGCGTTGTGGTGGCAATTGCGACAGTCTCTTGTTGCTCAAGAATGGTCTGGTCAGTTTCTTTTCGTAGGATTCTATAGCGTAGCGTGATATCATACGGCTGCAGCTTTCCAAAGTTAATGACGTCTGTCGTGAAGATGAAGTCCTCGCCAGGGATGGGGATGGTCGTCAGCTTGTTAACTTTCACGTCGAGGAGCGCTGTTGCTTCGGAAGGTTTTGCAGCAAGCACAAACATTTTGACATAAAAGAAGGACATGACTCCGCTCATTACGATGATTGCAATGAGCGCAAAGACGACGAGTTTGTGCTCCGCGTGGATTTCTTTTGCGGGTGCAGTGACGAGGTTAATTGCTGAATCAACTTCATAATATAGATATCCTTTGCTGACAAGAAATTCTTTGATTGTGTTGAGTGGGTATCCCGCGCGCTGTTGCTGCTGGATATAGTACGAGAGCTGCTGGATGCGTTGGTTTGCAGCAAGCTGCGGGTTTTGTTGGAGATTAATAACGTACTGGATCGAGCTCTCGACTTCTGCGCGATCATAGCCTGAATTGATGAGAAAGTTGTTGATTGCCTCAATTGTTTGTCCTGCTTGAAGTTGGGTGATAATATACGCAACGAGGCTTTGTTGTATCATATAAGATACGAAATTGGTTTTTACTTATTTAAATATTGTGGGATGCGCACAAGCCGGGATGCACGATATCTATGAAGATGAAATTTAGAGGAAGGCGGATGGAAAGAAAGATTTATAATAACTCTCTTTTCTCAAATTAAGGTATTTGTTTAGCAGCGTCGCCACCGACCCGCGAGCGAATGCGGTGGTTTGATGTAGGTGCGACTTGCTTGTCGGTGCATTGAGCGTGTTGGGCTTTTTCATGATCATTCCTGCGACTCATGACATCCCCGAAGGGGATCCCTGTCATTCGTCGACGCGAGGCAGGATTCCCAAAGGGATGCCGAGCGTCGCAGGAAGGATTATTCACAAAAAGCACGACTGCACCACGCAAATCACAACGGAAGATGGCGAGCGTCGTGGCGACGCTGCGATGTGAGTAGCTAAACAAATACAAATTAAGCAAAAGTTGTGGTGGCGGCGATGGTTGTTAGTGGAGAAGAACAAACAAATCAAGCTTCGAACGATGTCCTCCCTTCATCAGGTAGGCGCGAGACCGCAGTTCATGTGCGCATTGCTGACGTTCTCGCGGGCGAGTATACAAAACGAGAGGGGTGGGAACCAAATACGATAGATCTTGGTAATTTTCATTTTTCTCGCGTGAATCTGTTGGGAGTGATTGTTTCGGGCAGAGCGACAGGGGAGGGTCTCGCGTCATCGGTGTTGGTGCTTGATGATGGTTCTGGCCAGATCGTGTTGCGTTCATTCGACACGCGGTCTTTTTCGGTAGTGGTGGGTGATTTGGTGCTGGTGATTGGGCGTCCTCGTGAATTTGCTGGTGAGCGGTATGTTGTGCCTGAGATCGTTCGTAAATTAGATAACCCCAAGTGGGTTGATGTCCGAAAGCGGGAATTGGAACTTCTTGACGGCGAACGTTTAGATAAAAGAAACGCCGGAGATGCGGCAAGCGGTGCGACGGGGCAACAGAAGAGCGCGAGCGACGAAAGCACAACAATTGTTGTGAGCGAAGAAGCGATATCGAACGTAAATACACAACCAGCAAAGAGCAATCCTGCCGAGAGAATTCTTGAAGTAATTCGTGCAAAAGACTTAGGGTCAGGTGTCGCGTTTGAAGATATTTCTGCCGCATGCCCGGAGAGTGATGTTGAAGCATTTCTTCGTCGTCTGATCGAATCAGGAGACGTGTTTGAATTGCGGGCGGGAAAGTATAAGTCCCTTGAGTAATTCGCGCGGGTTCTCTCTAGAAGAGAATGGGCGTAATGTAAGATTCGATGACGGCTGAAGCAAAGAGTATCACTAGTGATAAGATCAAGAGCGAGCTTGTATCAAAGAGTATTTTGTGAAATTTCTCATTCTGGGTGTGATGATTTATAATTGCCGCACCGATTATGCCGCCGGCAAGGCCTGCAATCATATACGCGATCATTTCGGGAAGTCCATGGATGAAATATCTAGAAAATGAGAATGAGATCGTTTGCAAGTAGGCCACGACCTTCGTGAATCCTATGGTTGCCGCGTACTTTTTGATGCCAATTTTGATGAGGTTGCCAATCGCGACGGCGACAACGCTCGCGTTCCAGGTGAGGATGAAAATTGCTCCGGCGCCGTAGATGAACGAGAAGATGATGCAGAAAATAAGAACTTTAAGGTTGTTGCTGAAGACACGTAAGAGTATCTGTGATGAAACTGCGTTGCTCGTGGCGCCATCGGCCGTATTCGCAACGGGTGCATTGATTTGTGCGATGGTGGTTGTTTGCTGCCGAAACATGACCGAGCTAATGTCTGCGGGAAGCACTACGTACCAGGTGACAAGGGCAACGGTCATTCCTAAGAAGAGAAAAATGTAGAATGCGATGAGTTTGCTGTGTTCTGTAAGGATGCCTTTCTCTGTTGGCAAGAGCAAATCTTTTTTCTCTTCAATTCGTATGGAGTGGAACATGAGAGGCGTTGCAGCAAAGACAATGAGAAAAATCATGACGAGATCTGCTTTATCCCGGAATACCCAATAACTCAAAAATAAACTGATGGATGAGATGAGAAGGCCGTAAAAGAATAGTTCCCACGGGCGTTTTTCCGCGCGCAAAGGACGGATGATCGATTCAAGAACCATGCTACTTTTATTTAAAAGACATTATTTAAATGTTTCTTGGGAATGTACATGGAAAGCTTCGTCGGTAAGCAAACTTCGCCACATATGTACGACCAGCACCGCTCAGACGCGCTACGCGCATCTTCGCTCAATTTCCGCCACAGCCAGCTCGTGAGCGGATACAGTTCATCTAAGGCCG
Source organism: Candidatus Woesearchaeota archaeon (assembly GCA_016208715.1). GTDB lineage: Archaea > Nanobdellota > Nanobdellia > Woesearchaeales > UBA11576 > JACQX01. The sequence goes on from JACQXV010000195.1 coordinate 57,500, forward strand.
ACATCCCCATAAGGGAATGCTTCCCTTATCAACCCACATCGTAGTATTTTGCTTCGCTCAATACTACTCAATGTTCGTCGTCCGGTTGGAGCGTAGCGAAAACCG
>JACQXV010000196.1 GCA_016208715.1 Candidatus Woesearchaeota archaeon
GAAAGGCCTTGAAAAGCTGTTTTCCAAAGCAGGAGATTGCGCTTTCATGCCTATCTCTGATGATGAATGGGTTGCTGTTGGAAAAGGCAGCTATAACGGACAAACTATTGCCAGAGTGCATCTTGAAGACGCTAAGAAAGGCAACGTGCCAGCACCAGGAACACCTTACACCATCTTTGTGAGATTGGATAAGGATACTCCAAAGATCAGTGACACAAGCCAATTGGATTATGATACTTTCATGCAAGATGACAGAGCTCTGATGATTACAGGATCTCCTGAGAGCAGGGAAGTCTTAGCTAAAATGCTCTTTGGCAAGAAGGAAGACGGCGGAGAAGGCAGGAATTCTGTTGGAAGCTACCACAGAATCAACGAAGTTGGCTTTGGTGCAAAAGCTAAGGGGCGCCTGGTTTACCTCATCAACCATGGTTATGGCCTCGGTGGCAACGGCAACATCGACAATAGTGGGCGCTTCGTCGGGGTAGGCGCCGGAGGCGCAGTGCGCGCAAAAACTACCTCTCCTGGCATTGTGCAGCCAACGCTTGAGCAGACACTGGCAGTCATCAACAATCCTGATCTTAACAGAGAAGGCATGATAAGAGCCGTAAGCCAGCTGTACAGGCAATAAATTTCTAAATTTCGATATTTTTTTATATTCCCTCTTTTCTTTGCTTATTGTCCCGGTTGCTTCATCGACTGAGGAAGTTATGGAGTAGCTTGGAACTACACGCCATTTCACTATGGCAGCATCGCTGTTATAAAATACAACCACGACAGCTAACGTCTGAGGTGGTGGTGGCTTTCAGGAAAGTGAAATGGCTACTCTAGGGGCGTCTGGTGTACCTCAACAACAATAATTATGGCCTCGATGGCAACAACATCAACAATAATGGGCGTTTCGTCGGAATAGTCAGGTTGTTTGAACATAGCTCAAACGACTGGTGGGAATCTTAGCGCATTCAAAAGTGGACCAGAACACGTGTTCATATCTTGAATCGCTTGCATGAATTTCTTTTTGGTGTCATAATTGCAGACCATCTCTTTACCAACTAAATCATGATTCGCGTGCGCCGTCACTTTTATCTTCACTTGGCACAAGGTCAGTTTTGGCCCAATGATGACATAATAGGTGGTGGTGGTTCTTGTTGATTTCACGATGAGCGAAGACTCAATACACCCTGCAAAATTATCTTCGAAACATTCAAGATCGCCGCAGTCGGAAGTGAACTCTGGCTTAAAAGGACCTTCTTCAGCGATCGCTTTCGACGGCGCTTGTGGTGCTGGCGGCTTACAGTCTTTATCATTTTGCTGGGCGCACGACGGCGGACAATACTCATCGCCTGTTACACACTCCGTAATCTTCACGTATGCACATTCCTTCGGCTTGCCTTGACAAAAACCCTTCGTTGACGGATCGTGGTCATCGCAATCCTTATCAGTCTCGCACTCATTCACCCCTGTAAGACACTCGTTTTGCACGCAGAAGAAGTTCGGCAGACAACCGCAATCCCCACAACAGGTGAAATAGCTTTCACCGACTTCGCAGATATTGTTTCCGCAGCTTGTTTCACCCGGTGTTTCAACACCCGGCGTCACCGAAGTGACAAGCGTGTTTGTCGACAGGCCGGAAATCTTCTTTGTGATTATATAAGCGACGCGCACAGGCTCATCTTTTTTGACATCGGAAAACTTCCACGCAATGATCGGATCAGACTCTACTATAATGCCGCCTCGCGGCAACCGGATGTCCTTTGCATTAGGAATGCTGCTCTTTGGAATCAGCTCAACAACCTTGATCGCATCTTGGTCAATTGCGGGAGAAAATCCAATACTCACGTAGGTTAGCTCCTCTATCGCGTTCCGCTTCTTATTAAACACACGATAACTTGTTACTGTTTTCTGAATGTCTTTTACAATCCCCTCTTTGCTTGCAAGTCCCTTGAAGTGCGCATTGCCCTGGTTTTCTGTAATGATCCGCGCAGTACGCGCAACGTCGATGTTTTCTGTTCTGCTGTACAGGATACGCGAGGACGTGATTTCGTACTCATTTGGATTGAGCGCCAAGCGATCGTAGAGTGTTTTCGGCGCTTCTGTTGCAGACTCTGTTGGCTTCTTTTCAGTGTCGAGAAAATAAAATACTGCGGCAAGCATGAACGTCACGAGCAGAATGGCAGCAATCGGTGTATGGAACTTCCGCTTGACGTGCCCATCGTGCGTGCGTTCAGGAGCACGGGTGCGCTGGGCATCAGTAACCTTGTGTTTTTGAGCAACTTCTGACACCGCGCGATCGATACGGGCAGTATCGTAACCAAGCGACAAGAGGCAGTCTTTGATTTGATCAAGCCCATAACCTTGGAGAAATTCTGCTTCAATGTAACTTGCAACCTGCTTATCAAACGATACGTCAGAAGGGCGCTCTTCTGCGCCTTGTTCAAGCACTAACGAAGAGGCTGGTGCAGAATTTGAGGCACCTGCCCCTTCTGATGGATCTGGCTGTACAATAGGTTTCGCCCCTTTTTGTCCTTTTTGTGTATTGCGCCGTCACGTTGCACACGCAGCAGGAGAGGGATGGCACGCACATTCGAAGCGGCATTGTCAAAAAATTATGGCAAGCGCCTAACCCAACACTAAATTGCTGGGCTTGTTCGGCGTTTGCTCATTTATGATTTTTAGGACACAGTATAATTTTTAGGACACCGTGTTAGAGTTTGAGGCTCACCACATCGCTCATTCCGTGCTCATTCATGCTCACGCCATACAGCTGGCTCGCTTCAGAGATGACACCGTCGTTATGGCTGATCATGATATACTGGCAGTTCTTCGAGTACTGCTGAATAAGTTGTGCAAGCTTTTCAGAGTTCTTCTTGTCGAGTGCGGCATCCACTTCGTCAAGCACATAGAATGAAGCTGGCTCGTACTCCTGCACCGCAAAAATGAACGCGAGTGCTGTCATGGTCTTTTCTCCGCCTGACAGACTGCGGATGTCAAGGAACTTGTTTCCCGTGATGCGTACCTTGATTAGCAAGCCTTCAGCAAACGGATCTTCTGGATTCTCGAGCACCAGCTCTGCTTCGCCTTTCGTTGAGAGGGATGCGAAGAGGCGTTTGAAGTTTTCCTGGAGTGCGACAAAGGTTTTCATGAAAATGACTTTCTTTTTGCCTTCTATCTCATTCATGAGCCCGACTACGTCTTCTTTTTCCTTCTGCAGCAATTCCTTCTTGTGCAATAGCTCGCTGAACTCCTTTTCTGCAGTATCGTAGATCTCAAGCGCCTTCATATTGACTGCACCAAGATTCTCGACCAGCTTCTCAAACTGCGCGATCTCCTTTTGCAGCGCACCTTCAGATTTCTCCATGTCCACCTGCACATCCTTGAATTGCTCAAACTGCAACTGCAGCCCGCCAAGCTCTGCACCAATCTTCGCCACTTCAAGCGCTATCGCGTTGATCTTATGCTCTGCCTTGCGCGCATCATCTGTCAGCCCGTATATTTTTTGCTCGCGCTTTGAAACTTCTTCATCCAGCTTTGTTCTCTTCTGGAAAATGTCTTTGAACTGCGCATAGAATTCTTTCTCCTTCTTTTCCTTCTCTACAAGATCAGACTCCTGAAGCTTGACGCGCTCCTTAAGCTGTTCAACCTCCGCATCAAAGACTTCAATTTCCTTATCGTGGCCTTTGAGTATCTTCTGAATGTTCTCAAGCTCTGGTTCGAGCAGTGTTGTGATTTGCGTATCGATGTTCTTGATCTCAGAATTTAGTTTTATAAGAGACTCGCGCAGCTCTGTGCGCTTTTCCTCAAATGCATTGATCTCCGCCAGAAGCGTCGGGTTTCGGAGCTCTCCAATCTTGTCGCGCAACTGCTGTTTTTTGATCTTTAGGCCTACAAGCAGACGATTCTTCTCATTTATGGTCTTCGCGATTTTTTCAAGTTGCTCTTCGATCTTTTTGATCGTAGAATTCAGCTCGTTCTTTACTTTCTTGTTCACATCTACATCGCCTGCATCAAGGTGCAGCGTCTTCTCCATTGTAATGATCTCGCCTTCAAGGTTTGCCTTCAGTTCACGCAGACGGGCGATGCGTTCTTCTTCATGGGTTTTTTCTTTCTCAAACTTTGCGATCTTGCTTCCCATCTCTGCGCTGATCTTCTCATATTGATCGATCTGACCGCTAACCTCTTTCTCGTTGAATCCGAGACCTTCGCGTTTTTGTCTGAATCCGCCCTGCATCGCGCCGCTAGGTTCAACGATATCGCCATCCAAGGTCACCATCTTTGCCGCACCAATTCCGAGCCGCCTTGCCGTCTCGATGTTGTCGACGATGATCGCGTTCTCGAATACGTACGCGAACACGGCAGAGTATTGCGGACTATACGTGATCAAGTCAACCGCTTTTCCGTGAACGCCTGGTTTTCCCCTGAAGCTGTCGGCTGCTTGAGCATCCAGTCTCCCTCTGATCTTGTTGAGCGGCAGGAAGGTTGCGATTCCGAGTTGGTTTTTCTTCAGGTACTGGATGCATTCCGCAGCGACCTTATCGTTTTCGACCACGATGCTCTTGATCTTATTGCCCGCAGCGACTTCAAGCGCCAGCGAATATTTCTGGTTAACCTCACCAAGCTCCGAGACAGTGCCATGGATTCCGCTGATCTTTTGTGTCTTCTTCATCTCAAGAATTCTCGCGAGGGCGATATTTGCTCCAAGCTTTTCCCGGATCTGTGCTTGTCTTCCTGCAAGCTTTGAAAGATTCTCGTGCGCTTCGAGCAGTCTTCGCCTGGCATCTCCCAATTCTGCTGATTTGTTTGAGTTATCTGTGAGAAGCTGCTGCAACTCGACAGTCAGTTTCTTGAATTCGGCCTTCTTTTGTTTGAGAATGCTGATCTGTTCCCTATTCTCTTTCTCGACTGAGAGGACTTTCTCTATCTTTTCATCGATCGCGTGCACCTGGAACTCAAGTTTGTCTTTTTCTCGGATCGACTCCTGCTGTTTGAGCCGCATGTCCTGAAGCTCCTTTACGATCTCTTCCGACTGCTTGTCACACGCGTCGATTTCAGTTTCAATGCTGCCAAGATCATCAAGCTTGTTCTTCTGCCGGAATGCAACTATCCTCGCTTCAATCTCTTTTTGCTCCCGGGATTTTTGACCGATCTGCTGCTCAAACGCCTTTTTCTCTACCTGGAGGACCTTGATTTTGTTTCTAACCTCGGCAAGATTCGCATTTAGCGCGTCTTTGCGATTTTTGATCTTGGTAATCTCGTCGCGGCATGACTCTGTGCGATTCTTACACGTTGCAAGATCCACTTTGAGCTTCTCGACTTCCTTATGCAGCACGAGTTGCTCTTTTTCGCTCCGCGTCTCAATCTCTCTGTTTATTTTTTCAATCTCTTCCTTACGCGACGCGATCTCTGTGCGCAGCTCTGCAAGCGCCTTGTTGAGTTTGTCGAGTGACGTCTGGTGCTTCGCCGTGCGGTCGTCAAGCTCTTCTTTCTCCGCTTCCTTTTGCTTGATCTGACGATAAAGAACTGTTGCGCGGTTCACGGCGATCTTTGAGTCAAGCTCTTGATATTTCTGCGCCTGATCGCGTTCCTTTTTGAGTTCCTTGAGGTATGTATCGCGCTCCGTTAGAATGATTCCTGCTTCCGTGAGCTTGCCTTCGACTTTTTCAAGCTCGTGAATAGCTTTCTGCTTTTTATCCTCGTACACCGAAATGCCGCTGATCTCTTCAATCATCTGGCGGCGTTCAATCGAACTCATGTCGACAAGCGCAACGATGTCTCCCTGCAGGATGATGCTGTAGCCATCGGGATCGATCTTTGCAAGCGCGAGGAGCTCTCTTATCTGCATGCGAGTGCGCACTTCGTCGTTGATCTTGTACACGCCCTGCCCGTTCTGTTTCACAAGGCGGGTAAGCTTCACTTCAGGATCATCTATCGGAAACTCCTTCTTGCTGTTATCAAACCAGATGGAGACCTCAGCAAACTTTGCAGGCTGCTTGAGCTTGCCACCGTTGTAGATCAGGTTGGCGCTTTTCTCCGCACGCATCTCTTTTGTGGAAGATTTCCCAAGAACAAAGCAAAGGGCGTCGAGCACGTTGGACTTTCCTGCACCGCTCGGCCCCAGGATGCAGTTGAAGTCTTGGCCAAACACGATCTCCGTGCGCTTGGCAAATGACTTGAAACCGTGCATGACGAGTTTGTTAATCAAAGTCATGATCAATCAACTTTTGAATTGGTGGTATTGATCGTCAGGATACTTGGCGAAGAAAAAAGCCTGCGATTATTCAAGCGAGTAGCGCCCACTTTTCCTTCTTTTTTTTGCATAGTTAGGCTCTTTGGTTTGTCTCTTTATTTATAAAGGCTTTGATTTTTGTAGCTCTGTCCAGAATCTCGCTTGCGCTCGGCCGCTGCACCGCCATCAGTGCTCTGCTTGCTGTGGATATGCGGGTCATCTTGTCGACCAGAGGAGGCGTAAGACCACGCTAATCGTTTCAGTTCGCAGGGTGGCAGCGGCAGATTCGGGACAGAGCCCTGTGCAACGAGCGCCGTGGTGACGATGCGAAGTGGTCTGCTAACAAAATACAAAAAGCGTATTTGTTTAGCAGCGTCGCCACCGACCTGCGAGCTAACGGCTTTCACATCGTCTCGCACGACTCTCGGTTCGTTAAGCGGCTTAACTTACACAGCGAGCGTCGTGGCGACGCTGCGATGTGAGTAGCTAAACAAATACCAAAAATCTTAAAAATCCTCAATGCCGCGCTGGCTCTTTTTATCAAGAACGTTCTTGTAGCTCTGCCAGCTTTTACGAAACAATGCAGGATATGTCTTGTAATTCTTACGTAAGAACTCTTGTGTGAGTGGATCAGCGGGGTATCCTGAACCGATCTCGCCGTAAA
>JACQXV010000223.1 GCA_016208715.1 Candidatus Woesearchaeota archaeon
AAACCAAAAACTGCTGAAGAATGATATTTGACGTCGGAAGTGAGAAGGAGGGAGATTGGAGTGAGGAGTAACGTCACCCCAAACCTCTGACCTCAAACTTCTCACTGAAAAAAATGGGATGAGCAACATGATCGAACGAACGTTAGTTCTCATTAAACCAGATGGTGTGGAGCGCGCCCTTATTGGCCAAATCATCACCCGTTTTGAAAATGCTGGCTTAAAAATAGTTGGCATGAAAATGAAGTGGGTGGACAAGGAATTCTCCAGAAAACATTATGCAGCGCATGTGGACAAGCCATTTTACAAAAGTCTGGAAGCATTCATCATCTCAGGACCTGTTGTGGCAATGGTTCTTGAAGGCATTGATGCAGTGGAAATTGTCCGAAAAATGGTGGGTCCGACAGAACCAAAGGCAGCGCAGCCAGGAACAATCAGAGGAGATTATGCGCATCATTCGTATGGGTATGCAGATAAAAAAGGCATTGCAATCAAAAATCTTATTCATGCAACTGGCACAAAAGAAGAAGCAAAGCAGGAAATCGCTTTGTGGTTTTCCAAAGAAGAGCTTCATAGTTATGCAACAGTGCATGAGAAACACACATTATAAAATTCTCGCATTCGCACCTTCGGTGCTCATGGAGAATTTTAATGAACTTTATACTTCGTTTGTTGGATGTTAAAATCCCTTGCGAACGAAGTGAGCAGAGGGGATTTTATTATGACTGAAAAAATGGTGGACCGCGTCATGCGGCTGATGACCAATCACGAAAAAATTCGAAACATTGCAATCTGTGCGCACATTGACCACGGCAAGACGACGTTTTCTGATAATCTCCTCTGCGGCGCAGGAATGATGAGCGAAGAGCTTGCAGGACAGGCAAGAGTTCTTGATTTTCACGAAGACGAAATTGCGAGAGGCATTACCATTGACGCAGCAAACGTCTCCATGGTTCATGAATATGAAGGAGGAGAATATCTCATTAATCTCATCGACACGCCAGGGCACGTGGATTTTGGCGGCGACGTCACGCGTGCAATGCGCGCAGTGGATGGCTGCATTGTTCTGGTCTGCGCAGTGGAAGGAATCATGCCGCAGACAGAAACTGTTTTGAGACAGGCGCTTAAGGAGCGTGTCAAACCAATTCTTTTCATCAATAAAGTAGACCGCTTAATCAAGGAGCTCCAATTGACTCCAGAAGCAATGCAGGAGCGATTTGTGAATTCCATTACAGAAGTCAACCGCCTGATCCGCCAGATAGGCGGCGAGGAATACGGAGAAAAATTTCAGGTGAATGTTGCAGAAGGAAGCGTTTGTTTTGGAAGCGCATTCCACAATTGGGCACTTTCTATTCCGTATATGCAAAAGAAAGGGATTACGTTCAAAGAAGTTATTACTGCCTACACGAGTTCTGATGCAGATGCGCACAAAGCGCTGAAGAAAAAAGCGCCGATTCATGAAGTCATTCTCAATGCAGTCATTACGCACTTGCCGAATCCGGCTGTTGCGCAAAAATATCGAATTCCAAAACTCTGGCGGGGAGACTTGGAAAGCGAAGAAGGAAAAGCATTGCTTGCCTGCGATCCAAAAGGGCCGTTGTTCTTCGTCATCACAAAGATTGTTGTAGATCCGCAGGCAGGAGAAATCTCTGCAGGAAGGCTTTTCTCTGGAACTATGGAAAAAGGATTGGAAGTGTATTTGAACAGGGCAAAGCAAAAACTTCGCGTGCAGCAGGTCTTTACCTACAATGGCGCAAAACGCGAGATTGTGGATAGGGCTGCATCAGGGAACATCATTGGTGTTGCTGGCCTGAAGGCAATGCCAGGAGAAACCATTACGTTCCAGCCAACAGATCCATTTGAAGAAATTTCGCACATCTTTGAACCTGTCGTTACCAAGGCAGTCGAGGCAAAAAAACCAAGCGATCTCCCGCGACTTATCGAAGTGCTTCGCATGGTTCAGAAAGAAGACCCCTGCATTAAAGTCAAAATTAACGAGGAGACTGGGGAACATCTCATGAGTGGCATGGGAGAATTGCATCTTGAGGTTATTGAAAACAGAATCAAGACAGAGAAAGGGCTGGAGATTCAGACAAGCCCGCCGATTGTGGTCTATAGAGAGACTGTGAGCAAAGAATCTCCTATTTGCATGGGAAAATCACCGAACAAGCACAACCATTTGTTCTTCAAAGTAGAGCCTATGCCGCAGGCAATGGCAGACATGCTCAAGGCAGGAGATTTGCCGCTGAATATGCGTGTCAAAAAAGTTGATTTGAAATTGCGGGATAAGCTTGTGGAGTTGGGTTATGATTCCAAATTTGCAGCAAAAGTCAAAGGATTCTTTAATTACAATGTCCTTTTTGAACAGACAAAAGGGCAGATTCACTTGGGCGAAATCATGGAAATGATTTTGGACATGTTTGAAGATGTGATGAGCGGAGGTTCGCTTGCCCGCGAGCCATGTTTCAAGGTTATTGTTTCATTGATGGACTGTAAGCTGCACGAAGATGCAATCCACAGAGGTCCTGCGCAGTTGTATCCTGCAGTGCGGGAAGGGATTCGCGAGGCAATGAATGCAGCAGGGCCTGTGCTCTTTGAGCCAGTGCAGCTTATGCAATTCGAGGCGCCAGTGGATTATATGGGTGACATTTCCAAGTTAATAGCAAATAAAAGAGGGCAATTGCTCGAGATGGAACAGGTCGGGATAATGGTAACAGTCAAGGCAAAGATGCCTGTCGGAGAAATGATTGGGATGAGCAATGATTTGCGCTCTGCAACTGGAGGGAGAGGAAGTTCGTCGGTGATTGATCAAACGTTTGAACGCTTGCCAGGAGAATTGCAGAATAAGATTATTGCGCAGATTCGTTCGAGAAAGGGTTTGACAGAGAATCAGTGAGACAAAAATTCAAACTCTTCTGATGAAATTCCTTTTGTGTTGACTCTTATTTCTGGCTTCACTCCTCGCACTGCCTTATACATTTTCGCAATCCATTCCAACACCTCATCCCTTATTACGCGCGTCATTAAGGGAACTAAATCCTCT
>JACQXV010000224.1 GCA_016208715.1 Candidatus Woesearchaeota archaeon
CATACTCAATGCCAAAATTTGGCCTGAGGCTTGGGAATAGTAAGATCCTGTGGTAATATACATCTGGCAGAGAAAAAGAGCCGGTTGTATCGGGTAGAGTAAAGGCAACATCTCTAAGGAACGAGGCGAAAATAATTTCACATTTTCGGCGTAATTGTATAATTCCATTTTGGCAAAACAGCATGTCGTTTCATGTTAATCTCTTTTTCCTGCTCTGCGCTCAATTTTTCTTTTGTTGCATAATACTTCTTGTTCAACACGGCCTTTACCTGTAGTCCAGCCGAAGTTTTTGTGGTTCGGATAAACTTCAAAACCGTTTCCATTGTCCGCAAGGGAACACCAGCCCAATTTTTACTGATTTCACCGAATAAACGATGTTCGATAGGGTTCCATTTTGATGCACCGGTCGGATAATGGCAAACTGTTACCGTTAAATTGTACGGATCGCATAATTTCTTCTGCAACCAATATTTCCACATCTTGCAATTAGCGCCATTGCTTCCGCCGCTATCGGCCAGAATCAACAACTGATGGGCCTTTTTGTAAGCATGGCATCCTTCTTGCCGCCACCAGAATTCAATCGAATCAGCCGCAAACGCCGCGGTATCATGCGAGACACCTACACAGACGGTTCCTTTGTTTCTATTGACATCGAACACGCCGTTTGGAATTGCTTTCCCCGTCGCCAGAGACGGAAAATCATGATCATTCACCACATCCGATGTGCGACACCAAACATTGCCAGGATTTTTGAAATTACCGATCTGTTCTTTCTTTTTGGTGTCAACGCTGATCACCGGATGGCCTTTGCTGGTGAATAGTTCTCGCATCCGGCGAATATACCCAAACTGCCGGTTACGCATCCGGCGTTTTTGAGGCGTTTGCAAGGCTCCGCAAAGTTTTTTACGATTTACCTGCAGCGAAAACCTCATCTTCTTCAGCAACACACCTACCGTCGTCGCGCTTATCCTAATGCCCAGTTTATTCAATTGCGCTGCCGCCTTCGCCCTGGTCTTGCGGGTCCAGCGCAAACCGCTGATCGGGTCACCGGCAACGTCATGCTTCATAATTTGTTCAATACGCTGAATCACCTCCGGAGTTTTTTTTTACAGATTTTCTTCCGGCGCCAGTCTGACGGTTCCGGCTTATTTCGCGGTCCCTGCGTAAAAGCTCTTCCCGCCCTTTCGCTACCGTATGGACATCAAGCCTCAGCAATTGGGCAATACATTTATCTCCACCCCGACCCTGTTTTATTGATTCCAATCCGGCAAACAACCGCCGCTGCCGTTCGTTAAGCAGGCTGTAAAAAAGCACCACCGCCGCTTTGACCGCCTGCACCAAAAATGAACTGCCGGGTTTGGCGCTTTCGCGCTGCCGGCGAAATAAAACCTGTTGACGCTTTTGGGACACCTCGGCTGATGTATACACATACTGCCCTTCGATTTGCTGCCGGGCAATCCTGGTTTCAGTCCACAATTGCAGCAACGGCTCTTTCACCTCGACTGAAAGCAGCGTTCTCAGTTCTTCTGCCGTATAGCCGGCTTCGGACCGCAGAACAAAATGCTCGACGGTGTCCAATAATGTCCCCTGTTTTGAAAACAGGATTGAACCAACCCGCCACAACCCGGATTTGTCAAATTGGGCGATGCGATGCAAAGTGTAATATTTGCCCCGATGCGAACAACTCGAGAGATATGTCAGTTGTTTAAGTTTTCGAAAAACCGTCATGGGAACCGTTGTCCCCAAGACAGTTTTCAGGACATCCAACGTGGCGACTTTATTTTGCTGGAGATATTCTTGAATTGCTGCCGCTTGATATGTTGCTGTCTTCATAATGTTATTATTCCTCCTTTCTATAAGTATACCAGGAATTTTAACATTTTGCAAGCAATATTTATGTACTATTCCACATGCCTGACATCTCAAGCAAGACAGGGCTTGGACAGTATGTCTATTGATTTGGCGTTGCTTTAGTCGGATGTTTTCATGTTATATTTACGCCTCATTATGTTATTTTATTTACGCCTCGTTCCTAAGCGTAAAATACCATTGTCAGTGCGGTAAAACCGGCGAGAAGCCGGCGGACGAGTTTGATAAAAGGCTGTACCGGGAAATTGAGAAATCGTTTGAGGAAACGGTTCTAAAAGAAAAGCTAAAATACCCCAAAGACAAATTTCCGGACGGCGATAGGCAAAGAGATGACGCGCTTTACCA
>JACQXV010000225.1 GCA_016208715.1 Candidatus Woesearchaeota archaeon
TGAAGTTTGAATTAATGTGTAAAGGTTTGATAGTCGAAGGCGACTTCGGCGAAGTCGAATGTCGCCTGAAGGTGCCAGCTGACTTTTCAGCTGACAGCGAGCGTCGTGGCGACGCTGCGATGTGAGTAGCTAAACAAATACAAAACAAGAAAAAATCCTCGCTAAGAAATCCTCGCTAAGGGAAACCCGGCATCTCCCAATGCCGGTTTCCGTGAGTGTTTTGTTTATGAACGCGTGTCTTCGTGGTGCAGGCATTCATCGTCCCAAATTAATGACGACTTCCGCTCTACACAGATAAATCATGCACAACTTATTTTAATGCTTTACAAATCCGCACCACCATGAAACACACTCTAAGACTATTGGCGTTGGTTCTGCTATTGGTGATCCCGAACATCTCCGCGCAAGAGGGCCACATCAAGCTCCTTGCTATCGGAGAAGGCGGTGGGAATTTCACCGGCAGCGTGGCAGACCTCTATCTCACGATTCAACCTGGAAGCGGCCGCGTGTTCATAGAGACATTTCCGCTCACAAAGATCGATACGCAGATATCCACGCGCTTTGCGCAAGAGATCGCGTGCAAGTATCTTGACAAGGACTGTGATGTGTATGATTTTTTCTACACGATCCAAAGCCCTGCAGCGATCGTGGGAGGACCAAGTGCCGGAGCTGCAATCGCGACACTGACAGTTGCAGCGCTTGAAGGCATCCAGCTCAACGACTCTGTAGCAATGACAGGCACCATCAATTCAGGAGCGCTCATCGGGCCCGTTGGAAGCATCAAAGAAAAAATCTACGCCGCAAAACAAGCAGGGCTATCACGCGTTCTCGTCCCGACAGAACAGATGAGCTATGAAGAACACAACAAAACCATCAACATTGCAGATCTTGCCGCCCGTTGGAACATACAAGTGACAGGCGTCGAAAGTCTTGATGATTCACTTGCAGCATTCAGCGGCAAAAACCACACACGACAGGCAAAACCCATCATCGTCGATGAACGGTATGTGAAAACCATGCAGGGGCTTGGAAGAACACTCTGTGACCGGGCCAAACTATTCTCAAGACAAATCCGCGAATCACCAACAGGCAAGGAACGCATTACAGAACAATTCGTGAAATCCAACAAAGACGCAGAAAAACTCCTTGAGAAGGGGCTAAATGCACTTAGCAATAACACTCCTTACAGCGCCGCAAGCTTCTGCTTTGGAGCAAGCGTTGCGCTGCACAGCCAGCTTCTGTACTTAAAGAACCTGAGCGGCGAACAGCTGGCAGCAGCAGCGTTCAATATATCAAAGAACATCAATGCAGTCGACAATCACATCGAACAACGAGAAAGGAAAACCATCACTGACCTGCAGGCATACATGATCATCAAAGAACGGCTGCTCGATGCGCGCGGAGCACTCGATGAAGGAACCAACAGCTCAGCACAACTCGCGTATGCCTCTGAAAGACTCGAGAGTGCAATCTCCTGGCAGCGGTTCTTTGGTGTGGGAGATGGACGTGTCGCACTTGATGAAAAATCCCTCAGAAAGTCATGCCTCGACAAACTCTCTGAAGTAGGCGAAAGGTATCAGTATATCAGTCTCTTCTTTCCAGATATTCTTACTGATATCCATAAGAGTATCATTGATGCGTATGATTACTATGGGCGCGGTGATTATGAATTATGCCTCTTCAAAGCAATCCAGACTAAGGCGGAAACTGATGTTCTGTCAGGACTTATCGGGGTAAAACAAGAAGCGATCGATGCGCTTCTCACAAAAAAGCTTGCAGCAGCCGAGCGTGAGATCGCAAAACAGATAGATGATGGAGTTTTTCCCATTCTCGCATACAGCTACTATGAATACGCGAACACGCTTTCAACAGATCAGAAGACATCAGCGCTCATCTATGCAGAGTATGCACTTGAGATGAGCGATCTTGACATCTACTTCCGTCAATCAAAAGAAAAAACACCATATGACAGGATAGCTGCATTCGTCGCGAAGTACAGCAATTTCGTGCTCGTCGTATTTGGCGCACTTGTGGGGGCTCTTGTCTATGGCATTGTCAGTTTCCGCTCACGGAAGAGCGAGAAGTACACCCTACACCATCTGCCGCACCGAAAGAAAAGGAAGAAGATACGGGTGAGGAACTAGGGATAGAGTGTAACTTGGCAGACTATGAACAGTTTCTCCGTCAAATAATCTTAGTTGAGCGCCTACCACCAGTCACAGACCGGTGGAAAGCTCAGCGTCTAATAATTTACTGCATAAGTCACTGCATAAGTCGCGCATTGCGTACCCTGCGAGCGTGACTGTGGCCGGAGAAATGGCCGTAGGCGTGGACATACTCCACGCTGAAGTTGATATCGCAAAGACTAAGAGGCCGCACTTCCGCCCGTTTATCACTCACACTGATTTGCTCGAGCGTCTACTGTGTGAACGTAGAAACATAATCGTTGCGATAACCACGCCAGTACAATAGCAGCATAGAAACACATTGTCCTTACTCGGCGCATCATCAATAGCAGCATAGAAACTATTCCCTTCCTTAAAATACGCAACGAAAGTGCGCGTCGCCTGATAGCGATTCGCACCATTCTGGTGTTAGAACCGCATTATAGGATTGTGGGCCTCCCTAGTTTTGAGGATGTTGAGTTGCAGGCTCAAATGAGAATCTTTCTTGACTAAATGCGGTGCGGTTTGCTGCCGACCAGTATGCTGTGTTGCAGAGTGCTCGTGAGGCTGCTGCACTCCGTATCGAGGCAAATGGGCAGATCCGCTGATACGACGAACAGTGCGGCTTTCCGGAAAATTCATTGACGCGAATGAATGGCATGTCTTCACCTTCGCGTTTAGGATTTATCTCTAATCTCTATTTTGTGAGTAAAACCCAGGCAGAACCGCAATTGCTTGCGGTCCTGCCGGGGAAAAAGAGGTGATTAAAACGTCCAATTTCGGCTTTTTTTGCCAAAAAGGGATTAAAACCCAGGCAGAACCGCAATTGCTTGCGGCCCTGCCGGGGAAAAAGAGGTGATCGAGACAATTGTGGCTTTTCTGGCGAAAAGAAAGAAAACCACCACCCAACAAATTTCTACTTTCCAGTGAGAATACATAATATATAAAGTTTTTGTTTTTTTCGCATCCGACAGTAGTAACAAACTAGCAGCCTGTGCGTCAAATTCGTGATATCGGGCGTTGGCTGTCCCGAATCTCGCTTGCGCTCGGCCGCTGCACCGCTTGCTGTGGATATACAGGTAATATACTGCTATGTCAATAAAAAAGGGTCCTTTAGCTCGTAGGTCGTGGCGGCGCCGCTAACAAATACGAACATTATGCTGTTTATTTCAGCTCGCTGGGCGTCAGCGGCACATTCGTGACAGAGCTAGGGTGTAAAAGCCATTATAAATAAGTGTGAATAACGGCAAGTAAAATGACCACCCCCAAAAGTGTATGCCAGCATTGCAGCAGGCCGGCAAAGAACAAACTGACCGACAAACACTTGTGCGACCACTGCTTTGTAGCCTTGTGCGAGCGCAAGCTGCGCAGAAACCTCAGAAATTATGACCTCAAGCGAGATGAATGCCTCCTCTTTTTTGATGATGCAAGCAACAAAGTCTTAAGCCAACTTGTCCACATTCCAGTAAAATCCGCTGCCGCGACATTCGGCGATATCGGGGTTTCTGTCGCTGCGCCACTCGACACAAGAATAGTTGATCACTACCTTAAGGTTGATCGCTACCTTAAAGAACGCGCCACGCATCGCCTTGTGGTACCCCTGACAATGGATGATGAAAATGAAGAATTCCTCCAAAAGATCTTAACGTACCAAAAAGAGTGCAGAAAAGAAAAAACCAGCCAACAGCAAGAGAAAAACACTGCCAAACACATCATCAAACTTTTTGAGCCATTAAGCAGGACCGAAACACAACAATACTGCACAATCAAAAAGATTCCATATTCATACCAGAGCGGCATGCTTGGAAAAATGCTTGATGCATTCGAGAAGAAATATCCAGGCACAAAAACAAGCATCGCGCGAAGCGCAAAAGACGTGCGCAAGAGATTCCCTCAAGAGGCGAAGGTATGAAGATTCGTACGGTAATCAACATATTCATTTTGCTCTTTATCGTGTACAACGTAGCCATCAATTTTTCGGCGATCAAAACATTCTATTCGACAAACTCCGATGAGATCAGCGGAAAAATTGCAGAAATCGCCGGCAAAGCACAAAAGGCGCGCACGCCAGTCATCGAAGAAGCCGGAAACACCGAAGCGTACTTCTGCCCCCGAGACGACTGCGAAGGCCGCACGCTTGCCTTCATGCAGGGGGCACGGCAACAAATCCACTGCGCGCTCTTCGACCTTGATTTGCCGGAAATGATTCAGTTCTTCGACGATCAAAGTGCGGTGTTAGACGTTAAAATCGTGATTGACAACGAAAATTACCGCGACGTTGCTGGAAAACCCTACGTGCGAAAAGATACCAAGAGCCAACTCTCCCACAACAAGTTTTGTGTTGTCGACAACAGGAAGGTTTGGACAGGAAGCTTCAATCCCACCAACAATGACAACAACAAAAACAACAACAATGTGGTATTGATAACATCAGAAGCGCTTGCTGCCAATTACGAGACTGAATTTCAAGAATTATGGAACGGAAAGTTTGGACAAGGAGAACGGACAAAAAATAGTTTTATCAAACTCAACGGAACCATTCTTGAGAATTACTTCTGTCCTGAAGACTGGTGCGCAAACAAAATCATCTTCGCGATAAACGAAGCGAAGCAAAGCGTCATCTTTATGACCTTCAGCTTCACACACGACGGCATCGGAAATGTCACACGAAAGAAAGCTATTGACGGCCTTGATGTGCGCGGAGTCTTCGAGACAAGCCAGAGTAACGATTTCACAGAGTACACGGAAATGAGCGCGCAGGGGATGGACGTCAAATGGGACGGAAACCCCAAAAATATGCACCACAAAGTCTTCATTATCGACAACAAAACTGTGATAACAGGATCATTCAATCCGTCACGAAATGGTGATCAGGTCAACGACGAAAACGTGCTGGTCATCCACGATGAAGTGATTGCGAAGAAATATCTGGAAGAATTCGAGTATGTCTGGAGCCAGACCCGCGCTTCTCAATGAATTTGTTTAGTAGTGTCGTCGCTGACCTGTGGGTTTGCTGGTTCTTGCGTAGTCTTCGCGCGATTCTTTGGTTTGTTAAGCGGTTTTAACGTCCGGAGTGGTTTACGTGGCGAGTGTCGTGGCGACGCTGCAATAAAATCAGCTGAACAAATACGAAATAATCATTGAGAAGCATACGTTATTTCTTGCTTTTTTTGTCGCGACGCTCTCCGCGCTCGTTACTCTGCTTCTGCTTATAGTCACTATAGTCACTCTTCCTGAACCATAAATTCTCCTGCTTTCGAGCGATCACCACAACAATGGCTGCAAGGAGGACAAATACAAGCACGCCAATCAGCAGTTTTGCAAAGATACCTGAAAATGCTGCAGTCAGCGACGAAATTGCCGTAATTACGCTAGATTTTTCCTCGGCGGGTCTTTTTGAAACCGTTGTTCCAGTCTTATTCTCGTCTGCAGAAACTGCTTTAACAACTGGCTCTTGCGTCTGATTTTGTACCTGTGCCTGTGCCGGCGTAGCTTCCTTCTTCGTAGGAGCGACAGGTGCGCCCGCCGGCTGAGCAGGTATCGCGTGAACCATCTCGCGGAACAAAAGTATTGCTTGGGTGCTCGAGATATCTACAGCGATAACTTCCACGTCATCGGCTCCATCGCCATCAAGATCTATCGCAGACGTCTGCCCGGCCAGTAAATAGATGCTCTTAGATGTTGAAATATGGCGCACACCAACAATGGTGCTTGTGAGCGTCACAATTCTGAACGTATACACCTCTCCAGCGTAATTCACGTTGATTTTCTGGTTCAAACCTGCTGAAACCGATGCCCCGTCTCCGGAGGGATCAACGGAAAGATCACTTGACGCGGCTGCACCGCCTCCGCCTCCGCCTCCGCCGCCTCCAACAACGCCCCCTCCGTTGTCAGACCCATCACCGCCTCCGCTCACTTGAGCGGAGCCGCCCGCGCTAAAGAAAGAAAAGTGCGTGATGTTACCAAATACGAAATTACCAGTGATGTTCACACCACTATTTGATTCTTGCACCCATCGTTGCGAGGATTCGTTAAAGAAGTACAAACGCAGCGTCGATTCGTTCAACGTTGATGGTAACTCTGCATCGGTGTAAAAGATTGTTATGAGCATCCAGCTCAGATTGTAAGTAACATTTGCATCAGCAGTTATTTCAAGAAAGATCGGAAGACCAAGCGCGGCAAAACCGTTCCCGGTCGTTGCTGATAAATTCGCAGGATTGAGGGAATAATCTCCTACCGCAATACTTCCCGACACATTTGAAAGCAACGACAGGTTGACATCTGAACGCGCCGTAGCAGCAACTGATTTGGTCACCTGAGCAGTAAAGTTGGCTGACTCATTCGAGGTATCTCGCGGAACTCTAACACTTCTTATCAACGACCGCGCGCTATTGCCTTGCAAGTCGGTGCAGTTCACGTACCACGTGTTGTTGCCTTCTGAAAGATTAATTGGAGAAAACGACGTAAGGGTGAAGTTTACCACACTAGCATTTGTGGACTTGTTAGTGTTGTTCACAAACAAAGAACATGACGCGGCCGACGAGAACGCGTCTGTAAAGTTAAACGAGAAAGATGAGACATTTGAAGGCAGAGACGCTGCATCTGCGGGAGCGACTAAGTTTACAGTAGGTACGGAGGTGTCGCGGCCAATCGTTCTTGTCGATGAAGTATTTTGATTGTTTTGGTCATCGGTGCAGGTAATGTTCCAAATATGATTTCCATCTGCTGAAAGATTACCAGACAACAAATTTACCGAACCATTCGCTGCAGTTGCTGTTGAATTCAGTGAAACTCCATCAATAGTCAGGTTGCATAGCAATGACAAATCAAAGTTATCCTGCGGAGTAAAATTGAACTCTTGTCGTGAAGTTGACGTATTAAACTTGTCAACAGGGGTGTTGAGCGTAATAGCGGGAGGCCTCGCGTCGGTTACGTTCAACGTCACATTATTGCCTTGAGTTGATAACCCAGAAGGATCTGATGCGGTAAAGATCACTGAACGGAGACCCACAAAACCTGCCGCGGGCGTAAGGTTCACAAGGCCGGAATCATTATTGACCGTTACTGTAATGCTGTCGACACTTGCTGCAGTAAAATTCAGGTCATCACCATCAACATCAAAAAAGTTTGCTGAAAGATTAATGGTGGTATTTGACGTGTCCTGCGGCCAGGTGATATTACGAACGAGATTTGAAGCATTCAAGCTTGGCGCGTCGTTGACCGCCACAACAGTCAGTGTAACTTCATTACTCTGCGTGGAGTTTATACCATCGGTTGCAGTGAAGTTCACCGTACGAATGCCCGTGAAGTTTGCGGCAGGCGTGAGCGTCACAATGCCGGTGTCGTTATCAATAACCACCGCGATGCCAGCAACAGGCGTTGCCGTAAAGTTTAGAGCATCATTATCAAGGTCGAAGAAATGTCGGGTGAGATTGGTTGAGATATTCACAGTGTCCTCAAGCCAAGTGGCGTTTGATACCGGATTTGACGTATTAAGCTGCGGGGCGACATTCGTGATATTTGGCCCGGACTGATTTGTTGTTACGGTAGTGTTAACTCCATCTCCAGTGCTGAAGAAAAAATAGTTATTCCCCTTTCTAATGGTGCGGTTAACAAAGAATATCTTTCCATCTACAACATCCACATCGGCGCTGTCTGCCGCGGCAAGCGAGAATGTATTCGCGAGCACTGTCACGTTCACGAACAAAGGGGTTTCGTTATCCGCATCAGTGTAATTAACGGTAAAATTAAAAAGCGTTGAGTTGTTTCCTGATCCGGGAGAAACGGCGCCCATCGTCAACGTCGGAACATTATTGAATATTGTGACATTGAATTTCGGAGAACTGTTGCTTCCATAATCCATTTCAAAGATCGCAAAGAACTCATAATTCGTGAAATTGCCAGTAGCGTTCACGGTCCAAGTTACATTGCACGTAGCGTTCACGGCGAGGTTTCGCAGGCACGATGCGTTGCCTGGATTAGGCGAAATCGTATAGAAAGGTAACGCGCCTGCCACGGTGGAAATATCGCCCTTTGAAGTCACCGCATCAAGTGCATTAATGCGGGTGAACGTCAGCCCGGTTCCAGCGTCAGCAAGAGGAACGCCATTGAACTTGAGAGCATGCTCGATCAATAGAGGTGAAGCGTTCTGGTTGAATTTCTCGCGATAGTGCTGCTGGATAAGGGCTGCAGCGCCGGCGACGTGCGGTGTAGCCATAGATGTGCCTAATTTTCCTGTGTGGCCTCCTGTGTGGGACGTTGCCACAATCGAACTGCCCGATATTCCTCCAGGAGCAAGAAGGTCGAGGAGCAAACCACGATTCGAATACGAGGTGATCGCGTCAGCTTTTGATGATGCGCCAACGCTTGTAGCATTCGACACACACGCCGGAGCCGAAATGCCCGCAGTATTCCCGCTCGACAATCCGTACCCATCATTTCCGGAAGCGATGGCTACAAAGATTCCATTCGCAACTGCGTTAAGGATGGATGGTCCGCTCGAATGAGCGTCGCAGTGAGCGCTCTGGCGCCCAGAATCTCCAAGGCTCATGGTTATGACGGTAATATTTAGCCGCGATGCATTATTCACGCACCAGTCAATGCCAGCGATAACATCCGAAAACGATCCGCTTCCTGCCGCATTCAATACCTTTATCGCGACAAGATTTGCGCCAGGCGCAACACCCTTGTACGTAGAATCTTCAGAAGCGACGATTCCTGCGACATGGGATCCGTGGCTGTTATCGTCGGCAGGATTCTCGTCGCTATTGACGAAATCGTAACCGCCGATTACCTTGGAACACGAACGATCATTGATGTTGCTCGTAAAGTTGCACGATCCGAAATCAGGATGAGTGAAATTGATTCCCGTGTCGATCACACACACGGTCTGTCCTGCACCCGTGATGTTATTCGTGACAACCACGGCGCGTACATCATCTGCATTGATCAACGGCACCGAATCCGACAGTGCCGCTTTCACTTCTCCATCAAGATACACGAACTCAACGTCAGGATTTGTAACCAATTTTTCAATGCCTTCCCAGGAAACATCTCCAGCAAGCTGATTAACTGTCGAGTACTGGAACTTGAGGTCAAACTCAGAATCATCGTCCTGCTCTGGTGGGGCTTGCACCATGCCGCCTTCTTTGCTCTCTGCCGCTTCACTCTTGATTCGTTGCTCACGCTGCCTCATAAATTCTCGAATATCGAGACGCGTAGCCTGCAGCGCGTCCAATACCTCCTCCTGCTGTGATTTTATCAATGATTTGCGTAACGCCTGACGTTCTTCTAGTGATACTCCTGCATCCTTTGCAGCGCCTAATAGCTTCTTCCCTTTCCGTTGACTTTGCTGGATTTGTTTTGTTTTCGCCTGGAGGTATGCCTTTTCGCCTGCAGCAATATCATCGTCGCGCAACTTGATGATCACGGCAGCTTTTGATTGATTCTGCAAGATCGCGAACAAGCGCTTGTCAACCTTGTCAGAATGGTGTACTGCCGCAGTCGCTGGTTTTGCAATTGCTTCGAAAGGGTCCAAAGTCGCCCGGATATTCAAGCAGGAGCCTCCGACACACTTCACGCCAGCAGAAAAATTGAAAAAACGATACCTCGTCACGTTCGTGCTCACGTTTGGCGTCAGCGCGTATGCCTCAAGATATCCGTACTCTTGCACCGAAATGTTATAATTTCCATCAACATTGCCAGAGAATTCGCTGATATTCACGAAGTACGTGCCGCTTGTCGGTGCCTTCCAGGCAATCTGAGAGAAACGGACTACGCCTGGCTCGATATCGTCATTCTCGACAAGCCTGGTTGTTCCGTCTGTATCGTACAGCGCGAGGACTGTGTCGGTCGTTGAGGTGGCTGTGAGGTTCAATGCTTTTATGAAATATACCAAGCCCGCAGTGGTGTTGAACTTAACGTAATCTGCATCCGTTGAAGAAGAGAAATTGTGAGTCTGCGGTACGCCATTCGTGTTTATGAACGTTGCATGCGTGTGGTTGTTGTCTGGCTCAAAAGCATCTGACAATGCGTACGCCGCCGAAGCGCTGGCGAGGGATGCAAAGAGGCAGAAAACTAGCAAAATCACCAATTTTTTTTGCATGCCTCAAACCTCTTTGCCGTTGCCGGAAATAAGAGGGTGCCGGGTTTAAAAACGTTTTGCAGTTAAAGGCTCTGTAGAAAATAGTGCCGGCACACTCACCACCACCGCCCCTTTGCGAGAGATAGAAAGACACACAAACACGCCGACAAGGGGGACGCCCCATCCGGGGAATGTCGGCTCGTCGAGTGCACGTTCACTATCACGAGCTTGCTATCACGAGCTTGGCGTGGTGGTGAGTGAGCAAGGCGTCGAGCCTTGCGTTGCCGGCTTGTCAAGACTTTCTACAGAGCCGCAGTTAAATGCTCTGTCCCCCGAATCTCGCTAAGATCAGGCGGCTACACAGATCGTGGCACAACTGATCTGCGGCCCGCTGTTTCAGCGAGGGCAGCTTTACAACTTATGATCGAGCTTAGGATCGCGCAGGCTTGCAGAGTGGCGGCGAGTGCCGTGGCGATAGAATCAGCTAAACAAATATCAAAAAATAGAAAAAGAAAAAAAAGAGGAGGATGAAAAGAAAAAATTTAGACCGGCTTAGTAGTAGGTCTGGCCGCTTATCTCGTCCTCAGCTTCCTCGTCTTCTTCATCCTTCTTGCGGTTGAAGGCAACGATCAAGCCAACGACGATCAACAGCACAACAAGCACGATCAAGCCAATCTCGAGGCCTCGCTTGAGCTTATCCCAACTGCCTGCCTGTTCACCTTGCGGCTCACTGACTTTGGAAGTCATCGGAATCTGCTTGACAAGCGCTCCTGTTGAGTCCTTGACGTCCACCGAGAACATATGGTCCCCAGCAGTCGCTGTCTCCTTTGCGGAAACATAGACGTAGACTGATTTGGATTCGCCACTACCAAGTGTGACGGTCTGCAACGGGCTGACTTTGACATTTGCCCAGTCATCAGCGCCGGTCACGCCAACCACATACGTCTTTGTCTCAGAGCCTGTGTTGGAGAACGTGACTGGGTAGATTGCTCCACCTTCGCCACGCTTGACTTCTTGGCTTTGTGCGCCAACAGTAATCACGGTCTTCTCTACTGAAGCAGGCGTACTGCCTTGCGTGCTGCCTTGGTTATTGTTGTTGCTTGAGCTCTGGCTTGAACCACTTGTGGTTGAGGACTTTGCCTCGCAACCTGCAGGTGACTCGACAACCTTAAGGGCTACAGCCTGAACTTCTTTTTCATCACCATCATCATAAGTGACGGTCACTTGGCCTGTGTATTGGCCTGGCTTTGCACAGGCAGGGACACGCAGGTAGAGTTCCTCTGATGCAGTAGTCTTCTCAGATTCAAGATCAAGGTAATCTGGGAGGGCGGAAACACCAAGCTCAGGGATGCTGAACTCGACTTTCACATCATCCTCATCCATCTGACCATAGTTCTTGAGGTTCACGATTGCACGGACTGAACGGCCGGCCTGCACTTCATCTGCAGGGTCGACATCGACATCCTTGATAACGACATTATGTCGTGCAGTGTCGATCAAGAGTTCATAATCCTGCTGCAATTCTTGTGAATCGCGGTCACGGACTTCGACGCGCAACTTGTACTTGTCCTGGTCAAGTTTGCCAGGGAAGTGCAACGATAGCTTCTTGACATAGGAGACGTTTGCCTTCATGTCAAACACGTCTGTTACGTCAGTGACGCGATCATTATGATCATATCCTGACAATGCAACTTCGATCTCAACGTTCTTGAGATCTTCAAATGCGGTCACTTGGACACGCACTTCAAAAGTGTTGTCGCGCTCAATGTCGCGAACAGTGTTCGTGCCAGGGGTCAATTCGTCCCCGTCCAGCTTCACAAGCTCAATTCCACCATTGAGCGCTGAGGCAGAGCCACTCACTGCAATGATACTGACAAGCATCAGTACCAACATGCTTACTGTTTTTAATTTCTGTTTCATCATTCTTTTCATCCTCCAAAATCATTCATTGATGAAGAGCATTATTTATATATGGAATAAGCGGTGAAACATGCTCCCATATATAAATTTTTCTCTTTTTTTGTTATTCTGAAGTAGTTAATATCCCTAGACTTTTTCGCGGTTAATAAATAGTATATGAATAGTATAAAAATAATTTAGGCGATGGCCATGGCACGGTATTTAACACGCCTTTCATCGTCGTTGCTGACCACTATGCGAACATCGTAGAGCCCAGGAGGCGCGCCATCAGGAATCTCAAGTTCTAGGTGAGCGGTGACCATTTGGCCGTTTCTCACAGAATCGATGACGTCTGCGTCGCGAATGCCGAGCTCATCAACTGATGCTTCCACGCGTACACGGTTTGCACTGTGTCCGAGCTTATTCTCAAGCGAGACTGACAACGCCGCAACATCTCCCGCAAAAGCGTATCCTTCAGTAATGTCAAGACCGTTCAGCATGATGCGTGAAACAATGATTTCCTTCACATCGAGACGTGAATGTATTGGCTCTGGCAGGGGATTCGGGCCTTCACGATTGTCTTCTGGTGCAACACAATCAGGGTCCGACAAATCAACTTTCCTGTCGCCATCGTTATCGATGCCGTCAGAACATTGCGGTCTTACATCATCAGCTTTATCGTCAGCTTCGCTGTCATCTGTAATGCCGATACATCCAGCATCGGCAGGATAATCTATCTTGCCATCGTGGTCATTGTCAAGTCTATCATTGCATTGTGGCTGAACGACCGCATTGAACTCATCATTATCATCCCGTGCCGCGCAGCCAGGGTCATCGATATCAATATACCCGTCAAAATCGTTATCGAAATAGTCGTGACACGCCGGAACAGCAGGCGTCCCAATTACCTTCACGCGCACGCGCACGTCAACTGAATCAGAATCACCTTCGAGATCCATGAGCGTTAAGGTTATCATATCAGCGCCGTCGCCCACAGGTTCACCTACGGGAGTAATCGCGAGCCGATCATCTGCGTCAACTGATGCCTCAAAGATTGTTGGGTCGATGCCTGAGACAAACCACCGCAACCCATCGCCAGAATCCTCAACATCTGACTCGTACGGCGTCAAGCTGATTGTGATTGGCGCGCTAAATGCCTGTCTTTCAAACTGCTCGCCCACCCCGGAAAGAATCATGGGAGGATTATTGCGAATCTTGACCATCGCGACTCGCTGGTCTCCGGTTCCGTCATCAAACCTGAACGCGAAGGTAAATACTTGGCTGTCGCCCAAAAAGTCGTGCGTCGTCGGAATCTGCAGTTTGTAATAGTATGTTCCACCCTCTGACTGCTTGGCTGAAACAAAGTCAGCGCGTACGCCCGACGGACTTATCAGGCTCACACCCGCAACTGCCGCATCGTATGGAACTCCAAAGTTATCTGTGACGCTGAACTTCACGTACATTGTTTCTTGCCGGAAGAAGTCATAATCCTCAACGCTGAAATCTTCATCAGCGTACACCGCAAGATCATTGATGTTAAGCGTTTTCTTCACAGCATTCTTCACAACAGCATATGTAAACTGTGGGTTTTTGTCCTCGTCCAAAACGTCTCCAAACAATGAAGCAATTGCATAAACTGTGTACGTGCCAACGCTTCCTGCTGGATAGGCGACGACACAATCTCCGGTAACGGCACTAGTTATACAATTTCCAAAATATTGTCCACTCAGCGAGAAGAGGTAGACATTTGCGCCTGAAACTGGAGAGCCATCGGACACTACTTTGACCGTGCACGCTTGAGTTTTTCCTTCAACAACCTTTGAGAAGCACTCGATATTCTCAATGTTTCTCTCAATATTGCTAATGGGAACATCGGGCGCGTTGTATTCATCGTTATCCTGCTTGCTTGAGCAACCAGAATCAACAGGGAAATCAATCAAACCATCCCCATCATTATCTTTGCCATCCTGGCATTGGGATGTACCGTCGCTCTCGTCGTTATCAAGAGGGCGAGAACAACCAGGGTCAGCTAAATCAACTAAACCGTCACCATCATTATCCGTCTTATCTTGACATTGTGCAGCTCCGGGGTCAGCTCCCACAGGAACATTCTTCGTGACCGCGTTTGATAGGCTTCCATCATTAGCAGTCAACTTCACCGGTTGGCTTCCTGACTTTGTGAACGTATACGTTGCAACAACACCTGTTGCGTCCGTGAGGCCATCATTATTGAAGTCCCACGCGAGAGAAAGCGCTTCGCCATCCGGATCGGCTGATGCCGACGTGAATGTTACAGGTTTACCGACAATAGGCGTTAAGGGAACAAAAAAGAAATCGGCAGCCGGAGCGGCGTTTGTCTTTTCAATCAGGATCTTCACTTTTTTAATCGTGATCTTCACAACTTGAGTATCAGACGCTCCTTTGTTATCAGCAACCTTGAATGTCACATCATACGATCCTGCTTGCAAAACTGCGGGAGTCCAACTGAAGCGGTGTGCATAGGAGAAGCAAATCCATTTCCATGAGGCGGTGCAAACGTCAGAAAAAGTCGCACCGGCTGGAAGATTTGATGCAGAGAATGCTAATATATCTTTATCGGGATCGCTTCCTGCCACATCGAATGTTAACAGCGCATTCACCGAGCCGGACTTGTCATTAATTGCATCAAGTACCGGGGGCCTATTCTTATTATGAACTGTAATCGTAATTGTTTCTGAATCTGACCCGCCTTTTCCGTCACTAACGCTGATTGTAATGCTGCTGTATACTCCTGCCTGATCGTATGAAGGAGTCCAGCTGAACGTGTGCGCAGCGGAATTGAATGATGCACCTTTTGGAAGGCCCGATGCAGAAAAACTCAATGCGCCACCATCAGGGTCGCTTGCAGATACTTTGAATGAAAGAAGCTGATTCTCATCGACTGCCTTGTTACCAATATCATCAAGGACGGGCGCGTGATTAACCGGCTGTAGGAACACCACAATGGATGGTTTTGATGCTTCGACCGTTACTGAGTCTTCACCAACAGGAACAGAACTGCCAGGTATTTTAACGGAGCAAGTCCACACGTCACCAGGACTTGTTGCTAATGCAGAAATTGTAGGATTATCATAATGCGTCGGTTGATAGAAGCCATTCTTGAACCACCAGTACTGGTATGCGCCGGGCTGTGCGCCATTCACATAACAGTTAAGATCGTCATTATCTTTAGGACTGTCTGGCTTCACGTCAATAATTGCGTTGTCTGCAAATACATTAGGTGCAACTGTCGTTAACATTACTACAAGGGCAACGATTATTGCTAGGATATTTTTTATCATTCATAATCACCCGTCATGTTTACAATTATTCATGAATAATGATCAAAAATAATGATTAAAACTAATCAAAAAATCGTTAAAACTGGACTCTGGGCCCGGTCATCACACGATTTTCCTGTACAGAGTGGCTTGGTCCATTCTTTCCCGTAGGGTACGTTTCCTCTGAATACTGGAAATTAATCAGCCATAGGAGTGGTCCATACAAGCGAACATCTACGTCGAATCCGAAAAAGCTGCGCGTAAAGTCAACTGTTCTCTGGTCATGGTCAAATGCCTCTCCTGTGCGGGCCACGTACCCTCTGCTGCCAACATACGGCATCATGGAAAACAAGTAGCAGCGATGATCCTCTAAATGCTCTGAGTTTTCAAGTTCGCAATTCTTTGCTGTGCTATTAATTTCTGCAGGGTCGACAATTATAGGAACGCCAAGAAATGAATCGAGCGTTGCGAACTCGGTTGTTATGTCTGAACTTTTGGCTGATTCATTCTGCCATCCGAAGCCGAACATGACACGCAGATCAACATGGAGATCTCCTAGATCAACTCCTTCAAAGTTTCCTCGCAGAAGTAATCCATAGTTCACCGTTTCTTCTTCGCGTTGAACTTCGCCAAGGTTGAATTTCACGTAGCGCGTTGTCTGACTGACGTACGGACCAAACTCAACGGTGTTGCCTTTTCCAAAAGGAATCGCCGCCGTGATGTCTCCGGCACCCTTGAATCGCCGGTACTCTCCGATTGTCTTATTCTGATAATTGATGTGCCCAGAAAGTGTGGCACTGCCAGTAATACGCCCGCGCAGAAATGCACTCCATTGTGGTTTGCGTATCTGAAACTTGACGGCAGCTTCAAGCGCAGAATCCTTCATTGAAACAACATCATCGCCATCATGGTAGTCTGCCCGTGTCTGAGTGAATCCCGCAGTCAGGCTCTCCGCTGGTCGCAACAAGGCCTTCTTTTTCGGGGGCCGCGGATCTGATTCCGGAGGAACTGGTGGAGGGACAGCTGTCGGCGAAACAGTTGACGCAGGCGGCACCGGAACTTGTGCAGGAGGAATGTGTACAGGAGGAACAGAGGGTGCTGGAGGTGTTGGAACGGATGCAGGTTGCGGACGC
>JACQXV010000226.1 GCA_016208715.1 Candidatus Woesearchaeota archaeon
CTTAATGAAAAGGGTGGGAAACCCCTTCCTCTTAAAGAAATTTCTATCACCCTACCTTCGTCGAAGAAAAAAAACAACCAAACAAGCGTATACACATTAAAAACCAAGAATTACCCAATTACAGAGGGTTTCCGGATAGCCTTTTTTATCTTCCATTAATAAATTTATTTTTGAAAGTATCTCTTGAGGTATATCAATTCTTGGGTTTCTTACAAACTTGGACTTTTTAAGTGTTCCTTCGTATAATAAAACCCCAAATATCTCATTTTCTTCTTTCTGATTGAAGATTTCCTCAACTATGCTTCTTAACTCGTCAAAATTTTCCTGTCCAAATATATCCGTATTAGATGAATAATCATGGAATATCACATCAAAAAAGTTAATTGCTATAAAAGAGTTAACTTTTCCTTTCAATTGCCCATCATTTATTTTTTCAGTAATTCTATTTCTAAATTGTCTTAGGATAGACTCTTTTCTTAGGCTTTCAGCTTTGGATGGCCAAAAACTATGGGAGTGAATTTCAACTAATTTTGTTTTTGCATCTCCAATAATAAAGCTAGAGATTGGGATAGCACTAATATCTTTATTCTTTGTTTTTTTAAGAAATTCTAAACCTTCCTGAGTTTCGAGTAATTTTAATAATCGCTGTCCAAACTCATTATAATATTTATACAAATCCTTGAAATCATAAAGAGATTTATCTGGATCTCCAAGATTTTTCTCAAGAATACAATGGTTATTTCTAATCACATTAACAATAGGTTTAATCTTTAAGAAGTCCTGTACAAGAATATCTTTTATATTAGCTGGCTCATTTTTTCCACCTTGGTTTAAAATTAAATCTGTATTGACATTTAATTTTAATAAAGTGCCTTCTTGAATATGCTCAATAATATCATTAGAAGCCATGTCAAAAGCAGTTTCCAATATTTTCTGGATAGTTCCTTCTCCTAAACTTGTAAGTTCAATATTTAATTCAGCATTTCCCATATCTACGCAAAAATCGTGGTTTCCCTTTTTGGGATTCTCATAATGAACATCAGAAACTGACTTATTCACTATTAACTCTAAAAGAAGTTCAAGCTCTAATATTGTCTTAAAATGATTCTCTCCAAAGTCTTTAAGCCTAGATATTAACTTTTCCTTAGAATCTTTGCTCAATCTTGGAATAAGAAAATTTAATAATATTTCATATCGTTTTAATTTTGCTTCAGCGTTGTTATCAGGTTGCCCATCAATAAATGGGTTTGATACAGCATCTCGTGCTAGCATTAAAAAGTGGTTTTTATTGTAGTTTTGCCTATCAGCCTTGTTAAAATTATCCAATATGGAGCTTAGAGTAGAAAACTCTTTGATTTTCTCTCTACCTTTGGCAATGGTTTCTTTTGAATAATCGAATTGCTCATTTTCTCTAACTGCTCTACCAATAAAAATCATGCTCTAACCTCAACAGGAACTCTTATCTTTCCAGACATTAATCTTGGCAGTAATGAATCTCTGATTTGTGATAATGACTTATTTTGAGAAACTAAATAAGTAATTTTATCCAGTGTGGGTCTAATACCCCGCAGCTTGCTGCGGTTGGGAGCTTCATTAATTAGCGTGTTACAGCGCATTCTTTGTGTCCCATCCTTCTTTTCCTACAAGTGGGACGAAGAGGCAGCCGCACAAATCCTCATGTTCGAGTTTGCCGTCGCGTTTGCGGACCTTGATCAACGTCTGTCCCCAGGGGTTTCCAATAGGAATCACCATGATGCCGCCGTCCTTGAGCTGATCCGCTAGAGGCTGCGGAATTTTATAGCTTGATGCGGTGACGATGAGGCGATCGTACGGCGCAGCAGACTGATATCCAAGTGTTCCATCCCCTTCGATGACTTCGACGTTATTGTACTTGAGTTTTGCAAGAACGGTTTTTGCTCTTCGTACAATCTGAGGGATACGTTCTATCGTATAGACTTTCTTGCATAATAGGGAAAGAATTGCTGCTTGATAGCCAGAGCCTGTTCCGACCTCTAGGACTACTTCCTGTCCTTTCAACTCCAGTGCCTGCGTCATGAGCGCGACGATGTACGGCTGCGAGATAGTCTGGTCTTGCCCGATCGGCAGCGGAAAGTCGCCATAGGCGCTGTCCCGGAATTCCTTGTCGACAAATTCGTGGCGTGGGACCCTTTCGAATGCTGCAAGAACTCGCTCATCGCTGATGTCACGTGCGCGTAGCTGCGATTCTACCATCCAGAAGCGTTTGTTGGCAAGTTCATCGCTCGTTGGAGGCTTGCTTGTGGAGACTTTCATAAGAATATACTATTCAAGAGCGTTTATTCATCTTGCGGATCTTTTTCTCCTTGACGTATTTTTCGTGAACAGGGTAATCACTGTTGAGATCTATTTCAAAAGTCTCTTCAATTTCATCTTCGATGTTGCTCTTCTTTCGTTGCTTCTTGTTTAATTTTTGTTCGGCCACGGGACTCCCTCATTGTTCAAGACTTCCAGCGTGATTTTGCTTGAAACGATGGTAGAAGCGGGTTCGTTTGAATTTTTCTTTAAAATACTTAAGCTCGGATCCAAGCTGCGATTTGATCAACACGCGTGCCATATGCTGGTGTTTGCTTTTGTTGATGTACGTCGTTTCCTTGCTGAGGAGGTACAGTGCCCGGAGGAGCAAATTGTCCTCTCGACCAACAACAAAGGATTTCCGTCTCTGCAGCGATTTATAAAATGATTCGAGGTCTTGCTCGTAGGCGCACGTGAGCACGCGTCCAAGCTCGCGTGTAGTGTGCCCATCAGATCCTCCGGTAACTCCTTTGTTCGTCACTGTCGCCCAGTCGATGCTTTTAAGATTTGATTTGTGAAACTCGTAGCCATTGAGCGCTTCAATAAGCTTGATGTTTTTCTCGACTTTGGGCGGGATCTTAATTTTTTGGAGACCGATTGCGCCGGGGGCGAAGGGGTGTGGCGCGCCGATGACGCAGTTGTATTCGTCAATCGTGCTTTCAATGAAGTGCTGTGGATCTGCATTGACAAAGAAGGGGTTTCGTTCCATCAGCGGGGACAGTTTTTTGGTGTAGAATTCCTTCAGTTCGTCTACAGAGTAGAAGTAGCACAG
This sequence comes from Candidatus Woesearchaeota archaeon, assembly GCA_016208715.1. Taxonomy (GTDB): domain Archaea; phylum Nanobdellota; class Nanobdellia; order Woesearchaeales; family UBA11576; genus JACQX01. The sequence goes on from JACQXV010000226.1 coordinate 3,104, forward strand.
GATGTGGGTGCCTTTGGCGCACGTGACTTCGACGCCCGGTACGACAAAGACGCCCAGTTTGTTTTTGTTTGCAAGAACCGCACCACGGATGGCGTTATGGTCGGTCACGGCAATGCCAATTCCAAGTTTCTTCGCTTTGCGAAGGACATTGTCAAGTTTTGAGACAGCATCAAGGGAATATTGCGTGTGAAAATGCATATCTACGCCAAGAAGTCCCTCGGCCTTGAGTTCTTTGTAGTTGGGTTTTTTGAAGAGAATCTCTCGCATGCGCTACCTCTTTGAGCTAACAATGTTTTGAACGAATGATATTGAATCATGAATGGGTAAAATCATCGCGATGAGGATACTGAAATTCATTTAACGCAACATATCTTATTTAAAGTTAGCGTTTGTCAAACGCTCGTGAGCACCACCGGGCGTATATACTCGCTGACTACTTGCTGACGTTCATAGGTTTGAGCACAGCAACGACTGGTGGAATCTTAGCGCATTGACCTTCTTGCCCTATGTTTGGCCGGGAATTTCTGTCGATCGCATATGCTGCATTTGCGTATCTGAAAGCGATGCAAGATAGGCTGCTTTCGTTGAAAATTCTTTCCGCTTTGCCATCTTCGCAATGCCTTTATCGAAATTGCTGCCGTACTGCGCCGCCTGTTTTTTTCTGCTGGCGATATCGTACGGGATGCCCAACGCGATCGCGACCTTGCGCAGTATAATCTTCTTTTGCACGGTATCTATCTTAAACTCGCCAGGGATGCCGAGGGCATAATCAATAAGTTCGTGATCAAGAAATGGAAGCCGCAGTTCAAGAGAGTAATGCATCATCAGAAGATCGTCACGGTACAGGTCGCGCTGCCAGAGATCATAAAGCCCTGCAAGACATTCGCTATTGATTCCAGCGGGGCCTTGCACTGAAAGGACCCGCGCGTGTCGTTCGTATCCTGCAAAGAGTTCTTCAGCGCCCAGTCCTGAAAGCATGACGCGCTTGCCATCCTTGCGTGCCATCTGGGCGCAAACAAAAAATGGCGCAGCAACGCCGATTTTCACTACATCGGTGCTCTCAATTATGCTTATGACTTGTGTAAATATGGAATCAAGTGCTCCGGTTTTGATGATTGTGATCTTGAGCGGAAAGCCGAGCCCTTCGCAGACGCGTTTTGCCCAAACGACATCCTTGGGCAAATTCATGTCTCCATCGCAATATCCCGCAGTGTAGCACGTGAATTTCTTGTTTAGTTTCTTGCAGAGGCATGCGAGGATTGTTGAGTCGAGTCCTCCGGAGAAAAGGATGCCGATGTTGTCGATATCCGCAAGACGTTTCCTGCAAGCTTCAGTAAGCCTGGCCAGGATGTCCTTGATGAGTTGTTGTTCAGTCAAAGAGGCGGCGGTCGTTGCGTCCCGCGTCTTGCGGACGATTCCTGGTGCAGGAAGATGAAAAAACTGCTGATGCCATTCTTTCAATTGCTTTTGCACAGTGTCGTACACGAGAATGGTTCGTGGCTCCAAGATTTGGTGTTGGAGTCCAAGAGAGGCAAGTGTTTTTCCTTCGGACGCGAATGCGAACAGTCCTGTTGAAGGGTTGAAGTGCCATGCCAATGGCCGTTCTCCTATACGATCGCGGCAGACAACAACATAATTTTCGCGTTGGTAAGCAAAGACGAATACGCCGTCCAGCGACGTGACAAGCGTGTTCAGCGCTGCTGCGTTGATGGTATGTATTTTTTCCAGCAAAAAGAAAAGGACGTCTGCATCATTGCGCGCCTTGATCTTGTTTTTTTGTGCAAGTTGTTTCCAGTTGTATATCTCTCCATTATAGACAAGCAACCCTTTTCCTGACAGAGGTTGGGGCACTGAGCCAATGATTGCGTGCAGATGGTGAAGAAGTACATGAGACGCGCCAGAGCTTGAGAGGAGCGTAAGCTGTTGCGAGAATTCTGAGGAGTTTTTCGTAACGAAAATGTTCCTTTCCGATTTGTTCTTTTCTTGCACGAGTCCGAATGCGTCTCTACCGCGGTTTTCCTGCAGGTGGTAGGCACGGGGCACCCGTGCAAGAACGTCCTGCGATGCGTTGAAGAGACCGATAATGCCGCACATGATGCGCACGCACACTAACGGGGCTTCACATTCGCCATGCCACGTGCATTTCCACCGCCGACTCCTATCTTTTGCATCAGCTTCTGCATGGATTGTGGAGACGCCGTGTCCATGCCTTTGAACATCTTCATCATTTTTTTGCTTTGACGGTATTGTTTGAGAAGCTCGCGTACTTCTTGCACTTGTATGCCTGACCCTTTTGCGATGCGTTCGATGCGTGTAGTGTTCATTACCCGGTCGGGGTCTTCAAGCTCTTCTTTCGTGCAGCTATCCATGATGTGCTTCCATTTATCGAGTTTCCCTTCCTGGACGGTGATCATTTCTTTTGGCATCTTAAGTTGCCCGAATCCGGGAACCATCTCAAGGACCTTGCCCAGTGGTCCCATCTTACTCATTGCGTTCATCTGCTCGTAGAGGTCGATAAGGTTAAATTCTCCTTTGATGATTTTCTTGCTCAGATCCGCCGCTTCTTCTTCGCTGATCGCTTCGCGTGCCTTCTCGAGAAGCGTTTCGATGTCTCCCATACCGAGGAGTTTTCCTACGAAACGTTCGGGAACAAATGGTTCGAGCGCATCTATTTTTTCGCCGACACCGATAAATTTGACCTTTGCTCCGGTAATCGAGCACGCGATGAGCGCTCCTCCTCCTTTAGCGGTCCCGTCTAGTTTGGTGATGATAACGCCGGTGATCTGGCATGCTTGTGAGAATGCGCGTGCTTGTTTCTCTGCAGCCTGTCCTACATCTGCACCGATGACAAGAAGAGACTCATCTGGCATAACGACTGAGTTGATCGCGTTAAGTTCATCGATCAAGTCTGTGGAAAGTGCGTCGCGCCCGGCCGTGTCGATGATGACGATATCGTACGTGAGGAGTTCTTTTTCGTATTGTTTGTAGATCGCGATGGGATCCGTTGCTTTCGGATTTCCATAGACTGGAACAGAGAGCTGCGTTCCAAGCTGGCGTAATTGTTCGTACGCTGCGGGTCTCCATGTGTCAGTTGAAAGAAGCGCGATGCGATGCCCGCGTTTCTGGAAGTACTTGCAGAGTTTGCCTGCGGTGGTGGTCTTTCCATTTCCAAAAAGACCTACAAGCATGATCTTAGTGGGTTTTTTGCTGATTTCGATCTTGGACTCGGTTTCACCGAGGAACTTTACAAGTTCTTCATACACTACCTTGATGAGATGTTCCTTTTTGGTCAAGCCTGCCGGAAGCTCATCTTTTTTGACGCGTTCCCTGATCTCGTTTGTCAGGTCAAAGACCATCTTGACGTTGACATCTGCGCCCAAGAGTGCGCGTTGGATGTCCTTGACAAGCTCGTTGACAAGTGCTTCATCAACGAAAAGCGTCTTGCTTATCTTCGTGAATGTATCACGGAGCGAATTTCCTAGTTTTTCCAGCACCATGCAAAGCCGTCTCTCCAAGAGTTTTAACGATAAGAGCACCCAAAAACCCTTCTTACATATATAAAAGTTGCCCAAAAATGGTACAAAATAAACGCGCTGTTTCTCCTCTTTAATAGTGAATCAAGTTTATAAAGAAAATTGCGGATGTTGACAACGATGATTCCATGTAAAAAAGGAGCACCGACCACACGCGCGGCTGCACAAAGTGTGCCCTCTGCGCCATCTAAACCAGACCAGAGCTCTTCGCGAGAAACGCCTGCCGATTTTCTTGCGCGATCTTCTTGGACAAGTGACCTTGATGCTACACAACCCATACTGCAAGTCAAAGACATCTCAAAACGCTTCAAGAAAAAAGAAGTCCTCAAAAGCATCTCATTTGACGTATATCCACGCGATATTTTTGGCATCATCGGAATGAGCGGTTCGGGAAAGACCACTCTTTTTAGAATGCTTATCGGATTCGACCATCCTGACGAGGGAGATATCCAAGTACAGCAAGCAGTCCTTGCAAAACGGCACAAAAAATCTGTTTCGCCAGCAGTAGGAAAAATGTCGGTGTTCAAGTACCCGATGCAGGTTCAGACGCGGTTTGGTTTTGCCGCCCAACTTCCTTCATTTTACGATCACTTGACTGTTGAGGAAAACATTGATTTCTATGCGCAGCTGTATGGTATGCCAACAAGAATCAGGGAGGAAAATAAACAACGGCTTTTAGAGTTGACCTGTCTTGGTGCTGAGCGGGACACGCTCGCATCTCACCTTTCCGGCGGCATGCAGCGCCGCCTTGACATCGCGTGCGCACTTGTTCATAACCCGCGAATACTGCTGCTCGACGAGCCGACATCAGACCTTGACCCGATCATTCGCCGCCAGATCTGGAGTATGATCCGCAAGATCAATGAGCAAGGCACGACTATTATCGTTTCCTCCCACATCCTTGAAGAGGTTGAGCAATTATGCACTAAGATCGCAATCCTGCACGACCGCAAGGTGATGGGATACGGAACACTCGATGAGCTCAAATCCTTGTTTGCAAGAAAGCAGGAAGTTCACATCCGCTCGCGTCCGGGAAACTTCCAGAATATCCTTCTTCATCTCAAGAAAGAGAAGGTGACGATCCAGAGCTCAATGGAGAAGGACGGTGCGCTAGTCCTGTTCACACCGAAAGAAGAAGATGTGCTGCCAAAAGTGGCTGCTGCGATAGCTAAAGCGAAAGAACATGTAACCTCCCTTGACGTGAACGAAACAACGCTTTCAGAGATCTTTGAGATGCTGACGCAAAAAAAGCCATCAGAAGAAGGGGGTGCTTCGTGAAAAAGGTCTTCACGATCATCGCAAAGAACTTCAAGCTGCTGGTCCGTGCAAAGACATCGGCGCTCGTTATCTTTCTCGGTCCCCTGTTGCTTGTTTCCCTGCTTGGAATGGCATACAGCAATTCAAGCGACTATACGCCAACCGTTGCAGTGTACTCAAACGAGTACACGAACCTAACGTACTCATTGTTGGACAAGCTCAAGGCACAGAAATTTGATGTGACACGATACCCGAACATTGAAGAATGCACACAGGCGGTCAAGCGGGGCGACGCAAAGGCTTGCATCCAGTTCCCTAACAATATGAAGATCGAGGAAGGGGCGGCAAATGAGATCGCCTTCTACGTTGATTATTCGCAGATCACCCTAGTATGGCTTATGCTTGATGCGATGAGCACAGGCGTGTCTGAAAAATCAAAAGAGATTTCCAAAGATCTGACGACGGACGTTTTGAACAAGATGACCGCCGTTGAAGACAATCTCAGACTTGAAAAGGCAAAGTTTGCCCAGATCGTGACTGATCATGGCAACTTGCGTGCCAGTATCGTTGACGTCAAGGGCAAAGTGGCGGCCCTCGACATCGGCGTGGACTTCAGTGGCCTCGACATTGCCGGCGGCAAGTCACAGGCAGACGGTGTGCTCGCCCAGTATGTTTCCATGCGAGCTTCGGTTCTCAATTCCATCATAAGCGCGCTCAATAAGACGACAAAAATTCGTTCGGACTTGCAGAACGTCAAGAGTAATGCGAGCGGCGCGGTTCAGTCGCAGATCGACTCGATCATCGGGGAGTTGAACTCTGCGGAACTTCTTATGAATAGTGCGAAGTCAACGGCAAGCTCCGACCTCGTGCTTGCCAATGCATCTATCATCAGCATCAAAAATAATTTCGATACGATCAGTGAAAAACTGACTGCAGCCCAGAGCAGGATTGCGGGCGTCAAGAAGAGTCGTGACGATCTTCTTGTAAGTTTTGATACGGTCACGATGGCTATCGATGGCATCAGCGTAAAACTTGGCGAGGCGGAAAAACTCATTGATGAGGCGCTTGCACAGATCTCATCGGTAAAAATCAAGAATGCTGCCCAGATCGCTAGCCCCCTCACTACTAAAATCTCGCCGATCGTCGCTCCGCCGTCACACTTCAATTCACTCTTCCCGACACTGCTTGTGCTTATTATAATGACCACAGGCATCCTGTTTGCGGCGATACTGGTGGTAAGCGAGAAGAAATCGCGCTCGTTTTTCCGCAACTCAATCACGCCGACGACGTTCGCAACATTCGCTGTAGCGACGTATCTTACGGCGTTTTTGGTCCTGCTTCTTCAGCTCTTGCTTTTTGTGAGCGTTAGCGCGCTGTTTTTCAAAGCGCAGGTCCTGACAAATAGTGCAGATATCGCCATCCTGTTATTCCTGACGATGTCGTTATTCATCTTGATCGGGATGCTTGTTGGCTTTTTGTTTCGAAGCGAAGAGATCGTAACACTGGCGGCACTCACACTGATGACACTGTTTCTTCTGTTCTCGAATACCGTGATTCCCCTTGAAAGCCTGCCTGTCGCACTCAAGGGCATCGCGTCATTCAATCCGTTCGTGATCAGTGAAGGGTTGCTGAAGCAGACAGTGCTCTTCTCTCTTGGCATCAAGACGATGGCAAAACAAGTGTTCATCCTGGCAGGTTACGGATCGGGGATGTTTGTTATGCTGATTCTACTGCAGAACGTGCTTCGTCGCATCTCATTCATGCATTTTTGGAGCTTCCAGTTCGGTGAAGCGAAAAATGCAAAGGTAGCGTTGACGGCGACAAAACAACCAGGTTTGGCAGGTTTACAACAGGCAGACTCACAACAAGTGAACGCGGTCCTCAAAGCAGCAAAAAACGCGGCAGCAGAACAGCCAAAAGCAGCGCCGGCAACAAAACCAACAGAATTGATGACAGCATACAAACCAGCGCCAAACACTGCAGAAAACGCACCACGATTTAATGTGAAGAAATTCTTTCGATAACTGACAGATCATACTTATCTCTTAATACTTATCAGTACTAAGAGTCTTCGCTCATTTCTTCTTCGTCCTGATCTCTTCAAGCAGTTGCTTCAAGAACGCGTCGGGATTCTTCGGGCCGTGGACAACATTGTCCCTAGTACGCACGGTAACGGTTCCGTCCTTCTCGTCAGCATCTCCGACAACGAGGATGTAGTTTGCTTGCGAGAGCTGCGCCTCGCGGATCTTTTTAGGGATCGACTCCGCTCGTGAATCGACTTCAACGCGGATTCCTGCTTCAACAAATTTCTCGTCGAGGATCTCAGCATACGGGATGTGGCGGTCTGCGACAGTGAGAAGCTTAACGTGCACAGGATTCAACCAGAGAGGGAATTTTCCAGCGAAATGCTCAATCAAAAAGCCGACAAAGCGCTCGTGTGTTCCGAGCGGTGCACGATGAATGACTGCTGGTGTATGCTCTTTCCCATCTTCAGCCGTATAGACCAACCTGAACTTCTTTGGCATGAAAAGGTCGATCTGATTGGTGGATGCAGTAAATATTCTTCCAGTCGCTGATTTTATTTGAAAGTCAATCTTTGGTCCGTAGAATGCTGCTCCGTCATTTTGCACCACGTATTTAACGCCGGAAAGGTCCATGGCTTTTTTCATTAGGTCTTCGGCTTCTTTCCACATGGCGTCATCTCCGTGATATTTTGTGCTCGTAGTATTGCGCAAACACAATTCCATCCAGTATTCAGCGATGCCGAGGACTTCATAATAGTATTGGTGCAATCGTATCACGTCGACAAACTCCTGGATCGCTTGCTGTTTTGTGCAGTAGATGTGCGCATCGTTCATCTGCATGCCGCGCACTCGCATCATGCCCATGAGCGCTCCACTGTCTTCAAAACGGTGGCACCAGCCATACTCGGCAAGCCGCAATGGAAGCTCGCGATAGCTGCGTTTGCGGCACGCGTAAATCGTGTGGTGGAAGGGGCAATTCATTGGTTTGATGTAGTAATTGTCGTTATCGATCTTCATTGGAGCGTACATGCTTTCCTTGTAGTGTGGCAGATGCTCTGACGTGTAAAAGATTCCTTCTTTGGTGATTAGCGGCGTGGTGACGCGCTGGTAACCCCATTTTTTCTCGGTTTCTTTTGCCCAATCTTCAAGTTCTTCTTTGATGATATTTCCTTTAGGCAACCAAAAAATGAGCCCCGGTCCGACATCTTCTGATACTTCGAATAGGTCGAGTTGTTTTCCGAGAATGCGGTGATCGCGCTTTTTTGCCTCCTCAAGCATCTTCAGATAATCTGCCAACTGTTTTTTGTCGGGAAAACTGATGCCGTAGATGCGTTGGAGTTGCTTGTTTTTCTGGTTTGCACGCCAGTATGCTCCTGCGAGCTTGATGAGTTTTATTGCTTTAAGAACTCCGGTGTTCGGGACGTGGGGCCCTCTGCACAGGTCGATGAAGTCTCCTTGCTTGTAAGCAGTAATTTGTACGCCGCCAACCTCGCTCGTGTCCTTGGATTCGATGATCTCGATTTTGTACGGGTTATCTTTGAAGAGCTCGCACGCCTGCTTCTTGTTAAGTACCTTACGTTCTATAGGAAGTTGCCGTGCAACTATTTCTTCCATCCTCTTCTCGATTTTCAAGAGATCTTCAGGTGAAAAGGGCTCGTGATCGAAATCGTAATAGAAGCCTTCCTCGACGACAGGACCGATAGTGGGCTTTGCGTACGGGAAGAGCTCACGGACGGCGTGCGCAAGTACGTGCGCACTTGAGTGCCGGAAGACCTTAAGCCCTTCGTCGTCTTCGAATTTTAAGAGGCGCAGTGGCGCGTCGTGGTTGATCGGCGTGGAAAGATCAACTATGTTCTCGCCAAGTTTTGCTGCGATGGCCGCTCGCGCGAGTCCTTCAGAAATGCTTTTTGCCACTTCAAGACAAGTAGTTCCTTTGGGATACTCTTTTTCACTGCCATCAGGAAACGTGACTATGACTGTGCTAGTGCTCACCATGAAAAATCACTATGCGCGTGTTCCTGGACACTTTATATATTTTTCGAGAGAGTTGGCTCTGTCCCGAATCTGCCGCTGCCACCCTGCGAGCTGAAACGAGTTACATTACGTTAGACATCCCCTCGGCGATAACGTCGCTTCAAACCTCCACAGCGAGCGGTGCAGCGGCCGAGCGTAAGCGAGATTCGGGACAGAGCCGAAAGAGTTTGGGTTGGTGCGAAAATGACTTTCGTTAATTAACGGGCCGCCGGCAGCGCTGTAGAGACATTTCGCACCCACCCCTGCTCTTCAGAAGGTATTTATAGTAACAAGAGAGTAACGAGAGTAGAATTCGTGGTACTCAGAGGTGTAGATAGTGAGTGAGTTCTTCGTACTGAAAAGCATTGATCTCGCATTGCACGAAGCAACACGCAAAATTTCATTTCTCGCGATTAACCCGAACAATATTACTGAAGAAAAACAAAAAGTGTTCGCCGATGAGAACTATAATCCACAGTTCCGATATGGAAATCTTCCGCACGATCCGGATAAAGTCGAAGAGGAACTCAATGCAGTTGACGATCATGATTCGGTGTTAGGCTCTTTGCTTGCGCAAAAGCGCGACGTTTTCATCGACAAGTGCGAGATGATGCGTCGTATTGGAACGTCCAAGTTTAACGTGTTTGCAAAAAAGGTATGCGGGTTTCCAAAAGCCTCGACGCTTGCGCGAGCCGCGGAGCTGATGTCGTTTGAGCCGCAAAATGAAGAAAGCGCCGTAAGCACAGCTCAAGCAGTGAACCTGATCAGAGCAGAGTTGATCCATTATGGTTTTCCTTATATGGTGAAGCAGAAGGAGATGAGCTCTCTTGCTGCGGTATCTGTTGCGGATCAGTGTGTTTTTGTCCGCAAAGACGCCACCTTCTCCCACCGATACATTCAGAGATTGATCGTGCATGAGATTGGTACGCACGTACTTCGCGCGGAGAACGGCCGCGCACAGCCATTTTGGATATTCTTTTCAGGTTTTCCCCAGTACTTGGCCACTGAAGAGGGTCTTGCTGTGTTTAACGAAGAACGGTTTGGCTTGCTCACTGCAGGAACGATGCGCTTGTATGCTGCGCGTGCAATTGCAGTCAAGATGGGCCAAGATCGCTCATTCTCGAAGACATACAAGTATTTTCGGGGGCGGCTTGGCGATGATGCAGCATTCAAACTCGCACTTCGGGTGAAACGAGGCCTTGCGGATACTTCTAAGCGAGGCGGTTTTCCTAAAGACTTTGTGTATCTCGAAGGATATCTTGCTGTAAAGAAATTTCTGGAAGACAATGGTAAAGACAATGGCACAATGCAGGACCTCTATTATGGCAAGATTGGCGTGGATCATGTGCCCTTGCTTGCAGAAGTGACTGGATTGTCCCGTCCGCGATTCCTTCCAAAGAATCAGGGGTTTGCGGATCTGACGCGTTTCTAAGAAGGAGCAAAGCAAACACGGAATTAAGAAAGAAGAGTTTAAATAACATAATGCCTCATAAAAAGATCATGGCATCTTCCACAGTTGAATATAAGATGGTCATTCTGGTACGACAGGACCTGAAACTGCCCAAAGGAAAGATGGCAGCACAGACAGCACATGCTGCAGTGGAAGCGACTCTTCGCGCTCCCAAAGAGCATCTTAAGGTATGGCACTCGCAGGGGCAAAAGAAGGTTGTGCTCAAAGTGGCCGATCAGCAAGCGTTGTTCAAGTATGTACAGATGGCAAAGGATAACCACTTGACGACCGCAGTCATTACTGATGGCGGTCATACTGTGGTCGAGCCTGGAACAATCACGTGCGCAGCCATCGGACCTGACAACGAGAAAGTGATCGATCAACTGACGGGAGCATTGCCCTTAATGTAGAATATCCATCGCCACCCGCGTCTTCGTTCCCAAAAGTTTTATATATCTTACACGCCAAAAACGTACTATGGTTAGGATTCGACCAAATCCAAGACTTATCAAGAAACTCGAGAAAGAGGACAAGAAGATAGGTTTGCTGTCGCAGGCAGCGGTAAAGAAGAAAGCAGACTACTTTACTCAGCGCGAGAATAAACTCAGGCACTTGATCGAGCCGCGACCTATCTTTGCCAGGGTAAAACGTCTCCTTGCAAAGCGGCGATCACTACAATTAAAATCGCGCTTATCGCGTTTAGAAAAAAATAGATCACTAAAAACACGAACACGCAATCGCCATGAATGAATCTACTAAAGGGTCGCTGAAAGAGTCGCTGCGCTGGTTTTTTAATGTCGACTTCAAAGACTGGACGAATTATGCGGCAATGATCTTTGCAGGGTTGCTTTTGTATTGGGGAATCCGGACGATCATCGGCACCGTGACAGCGGCAGCAACGGTCACGCCATAAAGCACAAGCAGGCGCGCAAGCAGGCATTTATTCGAGAAATACTTTCTTCCCTGTCTTCCTATCACTGCCGTGCACGCGTTTTCCTATACTCGTGATCTTGATTTCGCGTTCGCCTTTTTTAACAACCTGTCCGATCGCGTAAGGTCTTAGTCGAAAGTATACGCTAAGTCGGTAGACATCCTTGCTTGTTTGGCGGCTGCGGGTGAAAAGACGTGGCGACTCCTTAAATTCGCCCATGAAGCGCACTTGAAGTCGTTTACCGAGGGCACGTAAATATTTGTTTGATGATATCTGAAAGTCAACTCCGTCTGGCTGCTGAATTTCTTTGCTGATGAAGATTCCTCTGGATTGGTTTTCTGCGATATCCTTCCGCACATAGGAAAGGAGTTCCCTGGTTGGATTGCGCAGCTGCAGAACTCCTTCGAAGTAGGGCGTCTCTTGCTTGGAACAATACGGGCAAACGGTTCCTCTAATTGTTGCGGGAACGCTGTATCGTTCTTCGCCAACAGACACATCAATGTTAAACTCACTGTCAAGACCGGGATTGATTGTTTTGTCTGGGATGCGTGGTAGAATCTCCAAGCGAGGATATTCTTCATGCTTGATTTCATAGTGCTTGATTTCACATTTGATTTTTTCCAAAGCAATGCTCGCCACTGCGCCTTCTACGGTTTCGCTCTCGACCCATTTGTGCCGCAACAGAAATTTGCCGCAGCAGGCGCAGATTGTTACGACGATGTCTTTGAAGGCAAACCCTGCCTTTAATGCGGCGCACGCACTGCACAAGGTATTTCCATGAAGGATTTCTTTTGTTCCGCACAGTGGACAAAATCGTTCGAGTTTTTTCATAGCCGAATGCCATCTCGTTAGATATTTAAACCTTTTTAAACGAAACCTTTATATGCCTCATTTGTCGGCAAAGCGGTATGAAGCGTACAAACATCCAACGCACAGCGCGCAGGATTTGGAAATTCATCTGGGAAGAAGACTCTTGGGCAAGCTTGTTTGTGAATATCATTCTTGCATTTGTAATCATCAAGTTTATCGTGTATCCTGGTTTGGGGTTGATCCTGCATACACCCTACCCTATCGTCGCTGTCGTTTCAGGAAGTATGGAGCATGATGGGTCGTTCGAGAGTTGGTGGTCGTCCAAGGCACTTTGCGGTCAGAACTCTTGTTCGCAGGCAGAGCATTACCAACAAGCGGGAATCGCCAAGGAAGATTTTCAAGAGTTCCCCTACAAAAATGGTTTTAATATTGGCGACATCATGATCTTATACGGCACAAAACCTGAAGATATTCGTGTAGGAAATGTGATTGTGTTTCGTTCATCCAACACGGATCCAATTATTCATCGTGTGATCAAGATAAAAGAAAAGAGTGGCGAAGTATTTTTTACTACGAAGGGAGATCACAATTCTGCATCATTAGCCTTTGAAAGTTACATTCCGGAGGAAGTTTACCTCGGCCGCGCAGTATGGCGGGTGCCGTATTTGGGATATATCAAGATCGTTTTTGTGAAGTTGATTGGATTGTTTCAGTTGATTGTATAAATTATAAATGTCATCGACTAATATTATTGTATTTGTTTAGCAGCGTCGCCACCGACCTGCGAGCTAACGGCTTTCACATCGCCTCGCACGATTCTCGGTTCGGTAAGCGGCTTAACTTACACAGCGAGCGTCGTGGCGACGCTGCGATGTGAGTAGCTAAACAAGTACATATTATTAATATCATAAAAATGTCGCCCAAAAGGGCGGGGTTTCAAACCCCACACAAAAATCTTTGGCGACATTTTTGTGCATGATTAACTAATTATTAATGTGATTGACTAATGCTATGGGGCTCTGATGTTTTGTCAAAAATGTAGGTCACTATTGCTGCCAAAAACACTGGAAGGCAAGCGCGTCCTTGTGTGTTCGTGCGGGTACAGCTCTACTATTAGCGCTACGAAACTCACTGAGAACGTAAGCAAGAAGCACGACATGAAGGTTGAAGTTGCGGACAAGGATTTTGAGACTTTGCCAACGACGACTGAGTATTGTCCCAAATGCGGCAATGATTCTGCGTATTATTGGCTGCAGCAGACGCGATCAGGGGATGAAGCTGAGACCAAATTCTTGCGCTGCACCAAATGCAATCACACGTGGCGTGATTATAAATGAAAATTATGAATGAAGGGTGAAGTTCTGCCGGGCCGCCTGGAAGAGAAGTATGCTGAATCGCTGAAGAAGTTCTAAAATGAAAGCTGACATCTCTTCATTCGTCTCGAACGATCGCCTGCGAGTAATCGTGAAGCCCAACGCAAAGCAAAATGAGGTCATGTCCTGGGACGAATCAAGAAAAGCCCTTCGCATTGCTATCGCCGCAGTCCCTGAAAAGGACAGGGCAAATGTTGAGCTTTTGAAGTTCTTGAAGAAGTTGACTGGAAAAAAGTGTACATTATTTTCCGGCCACAAATCTCGTGAGAAGTTGATTGAACTTTCGTGACAATATATAATGAAGACCCTAAATTTTTATATTCGCCGAACATAACAAAACCCATTAATTATTTACGTTCGGCGTTATAGCAAGTTATAGCAATTATGCCATCTTTTTCATTATGTTCTCAATTTTTCGCTCTAACTCTTCCATGGTCCCATCGTTATTAATCAAGTAATCCGCCACCCTCATGCACTTCCCTACTTCCTGCCCACCGCTGCCAAAGGTCTCTTTGTCGTCGATTCTCTTGAATGCTGCGAACGTCTTCGGGTCCCCCTGCCTTGCCCGAGATCTCAGCCGTTCAAATCTTGTCTTCTGTGGCGCATTCACGCCAATCAGCACAAACGGCATTTTCTTGTTCTCTTTTTCGTAATCTTGAAACAGCTTGATCTCGCTGACGTCTCTTATTCCTTCGAGAACAAACCTTTTTTTCCCAAGCTTAACTTCTTTTCTTATTGTTTCAAGCAACCTTTGCCCGAGGATTGATTTTTTGGGGCTCTCTACCCTCAAGTCTCCGCCTAGCTTGCTGAGATTCTTTCGATTAATCTCGATTCCTCTTTCTTTTGCAATTTCGCGTATCTCGGCAGAAAATGAATGGTGGGTGAATTTTTTTCTCATGAAAAATTCAGCGACTTTGCCTTTTCCAGAACTGATCGGTCCGGTGATCCCGATTATCATGAAGAAAGAATGAACTCATTTAATTTATAAATGTGGCGGAGAATGCGGCTCGCGCTGGGAAATTCGCTGTTTCACTGGTTCTTGTACGCTTCGACTGTGTTGTCAAGCACCTCGACCACTACGCGTGCGTTCCTGAAAAGTTCCATGCTCTCCTTATCAGCATGGTATCTCTTTTGGCAGACTACTCTTCTTATTCCTGCATTGACCACCATTTTTGCACAAGTGTAGCATGGCGCGAGTTTGCAGTAGAGCGTGGCTTCATCTATCGAGACGCCGTTTTTTGCTGCGAGCGCAACAGCATTCATCTCGGCATGGTTAGTTCGCATACAGTGCTGTGACACACTCCCGTCTTCGTGTATCACTTTTTTCATGAGGTGGCCCACGTCATCACAATGCAGCGCCCCGATTGGGCTGCCGACATAGCCCGTAGAGATTATAATTTTGTCTTTCACAAGGACTACTGCGGTCCTTCCTCTGTCACACGTCGCCCTTTTTGAGACAGCGTCAACTATTCCCATAAAATACTCGTCCCAGCTTGGCCTTACGTAGACTGGCAATTTCTCAGCTTTATTTCGTAAGGCATCGGTTAGCTTGTCAATCTTCTTGCGGAGTTCTTTAATTGTCTTGTCGTTCATCACGACAATCTCTGCAAGCTTAATGACATTTGTCAATTGCTGCCCTGGACCGCTTTCCTGGCTTTCCATCTTCTCTTTTTCCTTAAGTTCTTGGAGTGTTTTCGGGTCGCTTTCTCTGTTGCGTTGTTTTATTCTTACAAATCGGACATTGATTGGGCTCCTTACTTCGACCAAAAAGAAATGACCGTGTTTCTTGAGAGCTTTTGCCTCTGCCGGCGTCCTTATGGATGTTACTATATAGTCTCCTTCTTTTGCCTCGATGCTCTCAAGAGCGCGCTCTCCGAGGATCCCATGTCCACACTTTTCTCGTAGTTCGTTTCCGACGTTGATCAAGTTGTCTCTTGTTATCTCCGTGCCGCGTTTATTTAGCTCTTCGCGCAGCATGTCAGAAAGTGAGATGTGTTTGAAACCTTTCGCTACTAAGTATTCTGCGACAGAATCTTTTCCAGATGCGTACATGCCTGTTAATCCAATTATCAAACTGCCACCCCCAATCTACCATCCATCATTTGTCGGGAGAATGTGCTTTTTATTTATTAGTTGTGTTGTCAATTGAAAAGGACGACTGAAAGCACATGAGAAGAATGGTAGAAGAATGATAGAAGAATGATAGAAAAAGATCATCCCTTGCCAGATTCAAACTGGAACAGGGATTGCAGCGAATCTTCGACCACGTTTCCTGTCTTCGCATCAATTTTTATGTTCAGTGTCTTGAATTGTTGTGTGACAAACGTGATATTCCACACTTGTCCGATGGGCAGTTTCTGCAGGATCAGAACGTGCTTAAGTGCAATGTCTTTTTTGTATTTGTGCTGCTGGAGTTTCACAGCGATTGACAATGCTTCGGCAAATTCGACACGCACCTCTTCGATAGCAAGTGGTTGGATTTCGTGCCGCGGGTCCTTGAGAATCTCATCGGCTTCGCGGATGTCGACGCAATCCTTAGCAGGGGTAACAGTGAATGATGCCATGTGTTTTGTCTTGTGATCATAATATCCTACATCGTATTGTTCTGCACGCGCTGGTTCCATCATGACAAACACGTGCACGAGCCGGGCGTCAGGGTTGCGGCTTTTCCAGTCATGATAACTTTTCTGTTCGCTAACAAAAGAAATTAATTGTTTCAGTTGCATGTTGCATCATTACTTTTTAGGTGTCAGTGAGTATTTCACTAATTGAACGCGAGGTTCCGGAAATGCTTGAATGCGCTAAGATTCCACCGGTCGCTGCTGT
This sequence comes from Candidatus Woesearchaeota archaeon, assembly GCA_016208715.1. GTDB lineage: Archaea > Nanobdellota > Nanobdellia > Woesearchaeales > UBA11576 > JACQX01. Next base: position 19,321 of record JACQXV010000226.1, read on the forward strand.
GCTCAAACCCATGAACGTCAGCAAGTAGTCAGCGAGTATATACGCCCGGTGGTGCTCACGAGCGTTTGACTTTCCATGATGAACCCGCCAGCCATTACCGGGTCAGCTTTCATGTGTACCGAGGTAAGCCATAGTAAGTGGATTCGCATCAGGGAATCCGTTCTTGATCTGATAAGAGCTGTCTCTTAATGGACTTGGCGGGATTTGAACCCGCGGCCTCACCGTTGCGAACGGTGCGCTCTACCAGGGTGAGCTACAAGCCCGTAGATGCCTTTGGTTTGCAGGGGGTTTATAAAAATTTGGGAGCTGGAGCGTTATTGGAAAGCTCGAACATTCTACTTCAGAGCTTTTCAATAACGCCGGAGCTGGAGGCTCTGTCCAGAATTTACCACTGAAAGCGAAATTCCGGACAGAGACTGAGATGGGAAGTGTTATAAATAACTCCTGTTTCCCGCTGGAAGGTAACAGACTATGGCTCTTAAGGAAACGCACATTGTCAAGTATGAATTGGATCTTCCTGGTTTTGAAGGTGTTGAGTTTACAGAAAGCTCCAAAGAAGTTCTTATCTGGCCGGCTGCTGTGAAGTTTGCTGCCGACCAGAACGCTGTCTTGCAAAGCGTTCGTGAAGCAGGCGCGTTCCGCATCGAGGCTGAAAGAAAGGATAACGCGGATTACTATCAAGCGACCCGCACCAGCGCCGTTTACTTCAAGGACGACAGCAATTTCTATGTTGCTTTCGACGATGCTCCTAAATCCTCACAGAACATCATTCTGGAACGCGTGCGGGAAGGTTACGACGCTAGCTTCAACGGTCGCGAATGGATACTTCCCAAAACAGACAGACATATCGCTCAGATTTTGAAGCGCGCAGAAAAAAGCGACAGAGTCATACCTGTTGTTGAGAGTCTTCTCGAGCTCATGACAAAAGCAAGCACGCTCAGTTCTGAATTTGGAAGCAATGATACAGTTCAGGCATTGTTCGGCGATGTTGCAGAACCATATGCAAGAATGCTTCACAAGCATGAATACCAGACTGGACTTGTTTACCTGCTCGCGCCCAAAATATTGGATAGGCACGTTGATGCACAGAGTGCACTAGTCCGGCCCGTCGGCATCGGCGGCGTCGGCTTCTTCGGCGTCGTCGCAGTCGACCTATTAGACGTCGGCCGCGCTCGGGGTGTACGCAACGTATCCAAAAAGATTAAATAAACCGCCCCGGCAGTTCAACATGTGGACGCGCAGTACAAGAAACTTCTCCAAAAGCAGCATTATGAGTTCATCGGGGATCATAGTGCAGTCAAAGTCTGTGAGTGGACCAAGAAGTCGTTGCGTGCAGGAGGTCATTGTTACAAACAGAAGTTCTACGGCATCCGTTCGCACCAGTGCGTTCAGATGACTGTTGCAGTGAACTTCTGTGATATGGATTGCGTGTACTGCTGGCGTGAGAGAAACAACAGTCCCTTTACGACGATCGACGATCCGAAAGCGTTGATTGACAATGCAATTCGGGCGCAGCGGAAACAATTATCTGGTTTTGGCGGAAATAAAGATGCAAATGGAACCAGAAAATTGGAAGAGTCAAGATTTCCCATGCACTTTGCGATCTCTCTCAATGGAGAAAATTTATATTATCCGCGGCTCAGTGAATTGATTGCAGAGATCCGACGGCGCGGTGGTTCTTCATTCTTGGTGACGAATGGTCAGCTTCCGGATGTTCTTGCAAAACTTGAGATGCCAACACAACTCTACATCTCGATCGACGCGCCAAATTCGAAGTTACAAAAAGAGATTACACGCGCGCTTCACCCTGATAGCTGGGAGAGACTGCTGCGATCACTTGACATTGTTCGTGAATTAAAGGGAAAAACACGCACTGTGGTGCGCATCACGTGCATAAAAGGGATGAACATGATTGATCCTGCCGGGTATGCGCGATTGATTGAGCGCGCGAAGCCGGATTTTGTTGAAGTGAAGGGGTACATGTTTATTGGCGCATCTAGAGAGCGGCTCGCGATCAAGAACATGCCCCTTCATTCTGAAGTCGTACAGTTTTCACAAGATATATCTAAAGAATGCGGATACAAGTTGATCGACGAGCAACCTGCTTCACGAGTAACTTTATTGATGAAAGAAGATGCCCCTTGGCGCAAGATGGACTTTTCAGGTGCTGCCTTAAGTGAAGCGCCGGCAATCGTTCATGCAAGTCAGAAACCAAACCGTACACGACCTGTACGGACTGACGTACGTGAGCATACGGAAAATGGCTGTTGCGCATCAGACTCGCGGTGCGTAACGCATGATGCACAGATATCTGAGATGATCGCGATGATTCGAGTCCCGAAGCGCTAGAATCATAATTTGTGCAGATTCTGCTGGATTCTACAAATCAATAAGAGTGCCGGTCTTTCCCGGATTTATGATGCGTGTTGGTCCCACCATGTCTTCCTTGTTGAAATTCTCGTGGAGATGCCCGCAAAGCACAAGCGCCGGTTTTTCCTTGTCGATGAATTTCCGAAATGATTTATTGCCTACGGGCTGTCCCATAATCTGGTCTACTTTCGTGTTGTACGGTGGTTGGTGCGTCACGAACACGACAGTGTCTCCCGGTTTCACTTGGCGTACGAGATGGGTCGAGTGTGCTTCAAATGCCTTGTCGAAGAAGGAGAATCCTCCGCCGCCCCATCCGATAAAGACGCAGTTTCCGTCGCGATACGTTGTGGCGTGGATGTAGCGAAGATTCCGAAATTGGCTGCATGCAGTTCGCAGTTTTCGTTCTTCTTCGTGATTACCGTGGACAATCAGGCATAGTTTTTCAAACTCGTTAAATTTCTTAAGCATGCCAAGAAGCCCGCTTCCGAATATAGTGAAGTCGCCAACGCACACTATGTAATCAACATCGTGCGCAATTGCTTTGTCCTTGATGTTTTTGATTGCGGTGGCAGAAGTGTGGATGTCTGCAAATGCGAGAATTTTCATGTGTTTCGATCGAAAAGAAGCTTTTATAAATCTTATGAAGATGCCGGCTCTGTCCCGAATGTGCCGCTGCCACCCTGCGAGCTGAAACGATTTACATTGTGTTAGACATCCTCTCGGCGACAACATCGCTTCAAACCTCCACAGCGAGCGGTGCAGCGGCCGAGCGTAAGCGAGATTCGGGACAGAGCCCCAGCGCCTTTAATGTATTGCCGAAAATAAAAGCGGCATGGAGAGAAAAGTCGTACGTGGAAAGCTTTGTCGGTAAGCGAACTTCACCACATATGTACGACCAGCACCGCTCAGAC
>JACQXV010000187.1 GCA_016208715.1 Candidatus Woesearchaeota archaeon
AGAACCGCACGAACGTCAGGGCGCAATTACCGATATTAAATATTTTAAGCCAATATGAGCGGAGCGAAACCCAGCACCTATCCAGCACCCATCCCGAAAGGATAGGTGCTGGATAGGTGCTGGGTAACTCGCTGTAACGGTCCTCCGCCCCCGCCGGGGTCGGAGTCCCTAACAGCGAGTAACAGGAGAATTGATATGCTGGAAAAGAAATTAGCCAACCAGGACTGCATCCGCTGGCCGGGTAAGATGCCGGTGAGTTATATCTATACCACCGGTATCGCGGGCGAGAAGTTCTTCAAGGAACTGAAAGAGAAGGCGAGAATCTCCGGGACCCACTGCCCTAAATGCCGGCTGGTTTATCTGCCGCCCCGATTATTCTGCGAACGCTGTTTCAGCAAGTTGGAACAGTGGAAAACAGCGCCCAAGAAAGGCACAATTTACAGTTTTACCGTCACCCGGGTTGACCTCAACGGCAAGCCGGCCGAAAAACCCATCATTGCGGCTTTTATTACCTTCAAGGGATTCCACGGCGGCATCATCCATAAAATTGACGAGGTGCTGCCGGAGGAGGTCACCATCGGAACCCAGGTTGAACCGGTTTTCAATGATTATAAACACCGTAAAGGAAGTATCCTTGATATAAAATATTTCAGGCCGGTCTGAGCCGGAGTAGGGGAAACACTATGGAACCAATGGCTACACCGAAATTAGGCGAAATGCTGGTCAAAGCCAAATTATTGACCACGGAACAACTCCAGACCGCATTGAATTACCAGAAAACCACCAGCGGCCGGCTGGCCGAGATTATTGCCAAACTGGGATTTATTAAAGAAGACATCATGGTTGAATTCCTGGCCAACCAGCAGGAATTGAAAATCATCAAACTCAGCAAGATTATACTGCCGGAAAACCTGGTTAAGAAAATACCGCTCACGCTGATAGAAAAACATTTAGTCCTGCCAGTCGGGTTTAAGAACGGCGTGCTGACCGTGGCGATGAGCGACCCGACTAATTACGAGGCCATAGAAGAAATCCAATTGGTGACCAACTGGCAGGTGGAGATTGTCCTGGCCACGCCGACCGAAATTAAAGAAGCCATCAACGAAATACTCAAACGCAAGAAGAAACAACCCAAGAATAAAGAAGATGTCCTCCAGGAACTGGAAGGCAAATCCAAGAATAAACCCTAATTAGCCGAACAATCATTGAATGACCCGCTGGTCAGATTGCTTATAGAAAAGAAGGTCATCACCAGGGAAGAATTACTAAGTAAGATAGAAGAGGAAGAATAATTACACATCAGTGAAATCCCGTTAGAGATAGCCCAGCACCCATTTTGGCATAGGGGCGTAATAAATAGGCAAAAGGTATCCCGCCAAAATAGGTGCTGGGCGTCTTATATGGGATTTTATAGTAATCCGGTTAATTATCGGTTGCAGGAATGATTAACTAACGGATGTCAATATGAACATCTCTAACGGGGTGAAATCCGTCGCCATTATCGGCGCTGGTAAAGTCGGTCAAACCATCGGGCGGATACTTCATCGTTCAGGTCGTTACCGCATCAAAGCCGTTTGGAGCCGCCGTAAATCCGGCCAGGCCGTAAGGTTTATCGGCCGCGGGGTGATGATTTCCAGAACCCCTGAAGATGCCGCCCGTTACGGCCAAATAGTCCTGATTACGACCCCGGACGATGCCATTAAATCCACTTATGAACGGCTGGCCAGGGCAAACGCATTCCAGGACAAAACCACGGTGATTCATTGCAGCGGCAATTTCTCGCATCAGATATTCAAGCATATTAACAGGTCCAAGAATATTTCATTGGGTTCTTTGCATCCATTGCAAACCTTTACCGGCCCGCGCCGGACTCTTAAGGGCATATATTGCGTTTATGAAGGCGAGCCAGACGCATTGCGGGAAATAAAGTTAATTATTAGTGTCCTGGGCGGCCGGCCGATAAGGATTAACCCTGCAAACAAACCCCTTTACCATTGCGCCGGCGTTATCGTATCTAATTATCTGGTTACTTTAATTAATATCGGCAGGCAATTCCTGAAAGCGGCCGGCTTTAAGGATAACGAGAGCATTAAAGCGCTCCAGCCGCTGATTAATGCCACGTTTGACAATATAAAAGCCGTCGGCGTCCCGAAATCCCTGACCGGACCGGTCGCCCGCGGCGATATTTCTACAATCCGGAATCATCTGGCCATCATCCGCAAGAAACTGCCTTCCCACTTGCATTTCTATCGGATATTTGGTAATTATACGGTTGATATTGCGCGAGCCAAACGGAGCATCAATAACAGTCAGGCCGTTCAACTCAGAAAATTATTCGGCGGCAAGGATACAAAATGAATATCGTCTTAGTCGGATTCAGGGGCACTGGCAAAACCACGGTCGGCAAAGCCCTGGCCAAGAAAATCGGAATGGGTTTTGTGGATGCGGATGATTTTATTGAACGGCGTTACGGATTTATGATTACCGAGTTGTTTGAACGAAAAGGCGAGTCGCTATTCAGAATGATGGAATCAGACGTAATCAGCGAGTTATCCAAGATGAATTCCTATGTTATCGCGGCCGGCGGCGGCGCGATACTTAAATACAAAAATATCAAGAACCTGAAAAGACACGGGGTGATGATTCTGCTGGAGGCCGATTGCGACGCTGTTTACAAGCGCATCAGGAAAGATGATAAAACTGCAACCCGCCGACCCAGATTAACCAATCACGACCTCTATGACGAGATAAAAGAGTTGATGGATTTCCGCGCCCCTTATTATCACCGGGCGGCTGATTTCACCGTTAATACAACTTCTAAACCGGTTGATTCAGTAGTTGAGGAAATCGTACGCATACTCACGGAACAGGGCTACATTCCCTTATGAACGATTTATATCGTCAATTCCCCTTAGCGCATCGCTATCAACAGATAAAAGCCAAGCACGCATTGAAAGCAAACATAATAATCCGCGATAAAGCGCCGGAACACGGGCTGCCGGGTATAAGCGAGAAATTCATACAGTATCTCTGGTCTGAGCAGATGCCTGAGGGAATTCCATACCAAACCGTTGACGGCCGTAAAATAGAGGTGATTTTCCCCGGCTACTGGAACCTGCAGGGCGGGCCGGATTTTACCGCGGCGCGGCTTCGCATCGGCGACGAATTGAAAACCGGCGATATTGAAATACATCTGTATTCATCAGACTGGTACGAGCATAAACACCATCTGGACGCCAATTACAATAACGTTATTCTGCATATCGCATTCTGGAAAGATAACGATGACGTAATTCGCTCTCATAATAAGCAAAATAAACCTCAATTAATCCTTTCTTCGTTCCTTAAAGAGAAATGGGAGGAAATTGATAAACTCATAGAACTTGACCCGATGCCGCCAGCCGGAAGCCGTTTCGGCGGCGTTGGCAAGTGTTATCACCTCTGCCGGACAACCAATAGCGAGAAAATCAGGACGTTCCTGGGAAACGCCGCGCATGCCCGCATACTCAACAAGATAGAGAAATTCGGCAATCAGTTAGACCGGTTATCCAATGACTACGACGAACTGTTGTATTACGGTTTGATGATAGCGCTCGGTTATAAGAACAACCAAACCGCCTTTAGACAACTTGCCGGAATAGTCCCTTTGCGGGATTTGAGGAAACTTTGCGGCTTATCTTCTGACCGGAACCATCCTTTGTTACTGCAGGCATATCTGTTCACCCAAGCGGGATTCCTTACGGTAGAATCTAAAGACAGCCAAACGGCGACCCAATATTTTGAGATAGTTGATAAATTGAAATTATCTTTATCGCCAGCGGCTGAGCCGCCCAGGTGGAATCTGGCCGGTGTCCGTCCGGCAAATTCACCGCACCGGCGCCTGGCCGGCATAAGTTATTTCCTGGCAAAATACTTGAATTCCGATAAATCAATAGTGAGCGGATTAACAGGAATATTCCATCCGGGAACAGCGCCTGAGCGCCTTGGCGAAGACCTCAAACGTATGTTTTATATTCCACCGCTGGGTTACTGGGCCACCCGGAGCAGTTTTACGTCCACCCCATTCAGGAAACCGGTGGCGCTAATCGGTGCCGCACGGGTAAACGAAATTGTTACGAATGTCATAATCCCGTTACTCTCGCTATATGCTCATAACAACAAGGATAAAGCGCTATTTGATTCTGTTCTGGCGTTTTACAACCGCCTGCCGCCTCTTTCGGAGAATTATATTACAAACTTTATGAAATACCGGATGTTCCGCACTGACAGTCTCAGGTATGACAAGATTATAAACAATACCGTCACACAGCAGGGATTGTTCCAGATTTATAACGACTTCTGCAAGAAGGGTTACGAGGGATGCGAGGCCTGCGGGTTTATCAATGAATTGTCCGGATAAGAATCTATTTATCTTCTTTTAACCCTATTTTAGCGGCGGAACGGACCAGCGGGCTCTTATCGTTAAGCGCCAGTTTAAGTGATTCTATTGATTCTGGCGTCCGGAACTGGCCCAGCGCCCAGACGGCCGAACTGCGCACCTCGTCCGCCACGCCGCCAAACAGGCCTAAGAACTTTTTCTTGAACAGCAGGCCGGTTAAAACCGGAACAGTATTTTCATCCTTTAATTTACCTAATGCCAGACAACACTTCTTGCGAATTGAATCATCGCGGCTTGTCTCCAGAAGATTAACTATTTCAGCGGTTGCCTCTTTGTAGCCCAAATCAGCCACGGTCTCTACCGCTGCTACAGCCAGTCCTTTGTCTTTCCCGTCAATCAGCGGTAACAATATCTTAAGGGCGCTGTCTTTGCTGAATCGCCTGACTGCCCTTAACGCCGAATCACGGACCGCGGTATTGCGATGTTTCAGGAACCCCATCAATGAAGTTTCCACCTCGTGCAATGGAACCAACGGCGCAATCTCTATCAGCCGTTGTAAAGGCCGTATTTCGCCATTTTCGTCCGATTTGGTTAACTCGCGCAGGAAGAATTCCTGGGCTGCCCGGCCGTGCGAATTGATGAAACCGAGCATTTCTTCACGGAATGAGGTTTCTTCTGTTTCCTTGATAAACGTAAGTAACTCGGGAACCGCCAGAATCCCCAATCCGTTCAGAATCTGCCTTGAGAGATTATGCAGATGCAGGTCTTTGCTTTTGAGATTGGCCAGCACGGACTGGAATGCCGGACTCTGCTTCAACTCGTGGAAGAAAAACTCGGACTTTTGCGTCATTTCAGTAGTGGTGAGCATCTTGCCTTCCAGCCGGTTATTTATCGCCGAGATGGGCTTAAGCAACTCTTCATAATTACTCGTCTCCAAATAGAAAAGAGCATTCCTTAACAGGGATTCAATCAGCAGGGTATATATTTTGCCATCCTGTTCAGTTCTAATCCCTTCAACTAAAACCGTTAATGCCTCATTCATTATGACCGGTCTGGCCGGAACCTTGGCTTTGTTGAGCAACTGGGTATAGAAAGTATTTGCCTGCGTGCGGATTTTGGGCTGGCTGCTTCTGAAATTCTCCATAAATTTAGCAGTCAGTTTTTTAATGTTGGCGTCCGCCTTGATTTCCACCAGTTTATCAATCAGTGATATAAATTCATCGGTCATCAACCTGTCCGGCAACCCGTTCAGAAACTTATCCACCTGGGCCGGCAAATTTTCCGCTTTCCGGACGGTTAATTCCTCTTTTCTCATAATTGCCGATTGCGCATATTGGGGCACGGCTTCGGGTTCGCCGCCCAGAACGGTCGGCGTGACGGCCGGTTTATAAACGCCCCGGCGGGCATCTGCCATTGAATA
>JACQXV010000188.1 GCA_016208715.1 Candidatus Woesearchaeota archaeon
GATGTCGTGAAGCTGCCGCAGTTCTTCAATCTCCTCATAGAAGCTATCAAAGAAAGTGTGCGTGTCACGGTAGTAAATCAACTCCGTTCCAAGCCAGCTTTGACTGGTGTCCCACAACACATCTTGGATGAATGCTTCCCGTTCATCCGGGTCGTATCCCTTGATGTAGTCAATGACAGATTCACGAAGCGCGTCACCTGTCCTGAGCGCGTCCAACCGCTCGTTGGTTATAACCATACGGAAGGCTTAATGATGAACTAAAATGGGAACTTTCACCGACAGCCAAGCTCACCTACTACTTCAAGCAAGGTCTGTCGGAAAGCAAAATCCGCCACACTACTCTTCACATCGTCATATATGATAACTGGCATCCGTGTAGAGCGTGTCCATTCCCGGCACAGATCGTTGATTTCGGCATAGAATCGGTCAAAGAACGCTTCCATACTCCGTGTATCCATCAACGCATACAGATCGTCATCCAGTAAGTTCTTGATCGCATTCACTCGCCACTGTGGAGAGTGTTTCCGAACAAACTTCTCAATAACATATTCTCTGAGGGCGTTGCCTCTCTTGAGCCGGTCAAGCCGCCGATTGGATATAGCCGCCTGGTATCCAAACATAAATGGATGGTGAGAAAGTAAAGTTGAGTTGGTGTCCTTTCCGCTCGGTAAGGTCACTTTCTGCAATGCAGCCCAGTGGGGGCCGTAAAGCGCAAGCATCAGAAAAAAGAACTGTTTTCGTTTGCTTTTCCGCTTTTGGCGGAAGTCGATCATAAGCAAATACAAAACAGCCAGTTGTCTGCCAACCCAGGACAATTGTAGAGCTTAACGGGGTAACGTTTCAACCATCTGGGTGAATTGGTTGGAAGAAATGAAAAAGAAAAAACGTCTCTGCTGGTGGAGACAGTTAAGACCAAAAAGGCTTATACTGTGGGCATAGTACAGGCTTCTTTAATCGAATTGTTCCAGGGTGGTCTTGGGGTCGTTTTCAATCATATTCTGGCAAAAGTGAGGATATAAACCTGGGTTCAGCATACCTCTGAACGGGGAACGGGTCGAAGTCAACGTATTGGCTTTTCACCGGTTGACGAAGCAGAAAAGAAAATTTAGGCTGTGTATTGAGAAAGTGAGATAGCAGACGATTGTGAGATTATAGTATGTCCGATTTTAAGGTTTTAGGCGGCATCGTTAAACACGTAAAACCCGATTCCTATTTTGTGCCCGAAAAAAAGGACACAAACGGAAACGTCATTAGTCAGAAAAAAATCCACACCTGTGATTTTGTCATTGCACAACAACAGGCTTGGTATGAGGATGCCGAAAAATTTCATTTTGATGAGGGAGATAGGCTCGTCGTCGCTGGCAAATACAACGGGGACATCCTGCACGTCACAGCTTACAAGAACATAGACAGGAATAACCTCATACGACCTCCATTTGAAGTCGTAGAAAAATCGCTTAGAGAAAACCAGGGATGCTTATTGTTGTTTCCACTGTTTCTTATAGTACTTGGTGGATTGATTTTTAATTCATTTGGGTTTTCCTTAGTCTCTGGTTTCTTTCTTATAATGTTAATAGCGCTGTGGAAAATTGGTTCACGTTCTATCCGCCAAAGAATTTCCACTGAATTTGAGCGTCTTGAGGCTGTACGCCTTGTCTCTGAAACCGTCACCTCCATCAAACCAAAGGAACACCATCTATCTCAACAGGTTACATATAATATCAATTCTCCGTTGGGCGCGCTCCAAACAGGCGATAACAGCCGTGCTGATGTTCATCAACATTCACATTTCCAACAACTAAACGATAAAAAACTGAGGAAAAATGATGAGTAGCATTGAAGAAAAACTTCTGGATCGGCAAAAAAAGCGGTATCAATTTTTAATGGCATTATATGAAGCAGAAGCTTTCGATATTCATAGATGGGTTGAAAACTCTCAACTTGGGCAAAAACTAGGTTTCGTCAAACAGGAAGTACGCGATATTTGCCAATATTTGGCAGATGAGAAACTTATCAAATTTGCAACGCATCAAGGCCATATTCATTTGACTCACAGAGGAATTGTTGAAATGGAAAACTCGATTAAGAACCCCAAAGAGGGCACAGAACATTTCCCTGCTCCTGTTATTCAGAACTTCAATGCCCCTGTCGGGACTGTTCAAACAGGTTCAAACGCCACAGCAACCATAACACAGTACTTCGGGGCAACAGCACCAGAGGTTGTTCAACTTTTAAGTCAACTTCGGCAGAATTTTCAGTCACTTCCAGAAGGGAATCGCATTGAAGCTATCGAGGTCATTGATGGCATTGAAGAGGAAATCCAGCGTCCGCAACCACGGGTAGGCAGATTGAAATCCTTTTTTGAGTCAGCTACGAAGTTTGCAATGGAAACCGGACAACAAGTGATTGTCGAAACCTTGAAGGGTCTCATTACAGGACAAATTGGAAGTTGAACGTTTATCTTTCGTTCAACACGCCATCCATCTCCTCGTGTGTCACCCGTGCATATTGCATAGAGTAGGCGGCGTTCCGATGGCCTAATTGTCGTTGTACCGCCGCGATGTTGCCGGTTTTTTCCATTATGTGTTTGCCCATTGTGTGCCTGGCAGAGTGGGGCGTCTTGCCTTTGACGTTGGCTGTTTGACACACGGCATTCCATACTTGGTTGACCGTCCATACGTCCAACCGTCCGGTGCTTTTGGGCACGGTCGCGGCGGGCAAGAATACCGCTCCGGACTGCCATCGTGCGGCGTCCTGGTCGCGTTCGGTTTCGATGTAATCCCGGATCGCGTGCGCTCCCTCACGGCTAATCTGGTACGTGTGGACATAACCGCCTTTTTCCTCCACCGCGATGGTGCGGCGCTGAAAATCAATGTCGGTCACGTTCAAGCGAATGATCGCGGCTCGTCGCATCCCGGTTTCTATCAGGGTGTAGACAATGGCGCGGTTGCGGTACGGCCGGTATCCCTTGCGGGTCGGCCGCTCTTTGCCTTTGAACCGTTTGCGGTCTTTGCTCTTGCCGCCGGTGGCCGTGAGCATATCCGCCGCGTCCAAAACCCTTCTTCGCTCGGCGGGGGTCAATGCCTTCTCCACATCCAAACCCACGCCCACCGCCGGAAGCTTTAACCTGTCCATTGGATTGTCAAGCGGAAATGGACGCCACTGGTGAACCCACTTGGCAAACGTTTTCAAATGCGCCAAGACACGCACCACGGTTTTGTCGTTCCATCGGCGCTGACCGTCACTTTCCAGCGTGGTTCTCAAGTGCTGCTGAAAATCACGGGAAAGTCGGGGTGTCCAGGCGGGCCTATCATCCGTTTTTTCTTCGCTGACCATATACCGGATGAACAAATCCAGGTCGCGGCGCTGAACTTTTTGGGAAGCCTGGCTGGTGGTGACTTCGTGCCGGAAATACTGCTCGGCCCACCAAACCAGACCGTCGGGCGTGTCGTCGGGAATCCGGATCAGGGCGGAAGTTTGGTCGTTTTCCGGCCGGAAATTGTTTCGTGTGGCGATTTGAGTGGATTTCTTGGGCATGGTTCCGGGTTAAACGATAAGGTTTGGAACATAACACCACCCGAAAGATACCTTTCGTGTGGTAAATTGTAAGATATTGTTTCCCGGATGCCGTCTTTCCCACTCCGGTGACCGGGCTGCTCTTCAAAAAAATCTAAGCCATCGGCCTGGGCGCAATAGAGATTTCAAACACTGAAAAAGGAAAAATAACGTGGGGGTGGGTCTGGATCGTGACGGGCCGGGTTCTCAGGTCTGGTCAAACACGGTGGGGATGTCCCGCGCTCCGTGCAACACCCGCACAATCTCAAGACCGTCCGGGGTGGATCGGTAAAAAATCACATACCGTTTGAACGGAAAGCCGCGTATCTCCGGCACAAGCTCTGGCCGGGCCGTTCCCGCTTCCGGGGTCGTTGACAGCATCACAAACTTTTCGTGCAATGCTCGGATGAACTGCTCGGCCCTTTGCGGGTTGTCCTGGGCGATATAGTCAAAGATGCCGTCCAGATCATCTTGGGCCTGGGGTCGGATGGTGAATGGTTTCATACTTGCTGGGTTTGACGGGCGTGGCGTTCGTATCCGCGCTGGATGGTATCTTCAAGATCAAACGGCCTGGCTTCTCCGCTTTCCAATCCTTTACGGATTTCCTGACGCAATTCCTCCAACCGCATTTCCCGGATGCGGTCGTGCTCGTCCAGCAACCGCAAGGCTTCCCGGACTACCTCGCTCGCGGAGTTGTACAGGCCGGTATCCACCTTCCGCTTTACCAGTTCTTCCAGTTGGGGGGTCAATGACACGTTCATAGGCATACGCTCCTGTGTTATGGGGTATCTGGTTTCAGCATACCCGCCATAGCCAAGATTGTCAAAGTTTGCTATTTCCGACAACACGGTTTACTGAAAACCTCGTAAACCGATTTTCTGCATACGGAAATGTACTGGAATACCAATGATTTACAGCGAATTTCCCGGAAAGAATAAAGGAGCGTTTTCGGTTTACTACTATTCATCAAGATTCATCTTGGTCACTCAGTAAGTTCAACGATATACTTAACACCATCCGGAAAGTCTTCTTTTCACGTCAAAAAATAAGGAGCACCACAATGCGGGATGATGAACCGAAAGGAATGCCTTTAGACTTCAATACATTAGGGACAAAGCTTCTATGGGCAAGAGGAAGTCCAGCGGAAACTTTTTTAGTAATTCGACGCGGCGGCGTTGAGGTTCGCATTGGAAATGATCTGGACAGTAAGTTATTGCTTCGCTTCAGTGAGGGCGAAATCATAGGGGATACGCCAATTCTACTACTTTCAAATCAACCTGTTGCAACACCAACTCGCACAGCCGATGTTCTTCTAAGCTCAAAAGATACCCTTGTTGACATTTTCTACCCCGATGATTTTAAAAAATATGAAGTACTGGCGTATAACCATATTGTCTCTCTTTTTCTTCAGAATACTACAAACTTATATCGTTTACTGGAAAGCAATAAATATAGTACTAATATTGACGAACAGGATTACGTTAATGACAAAATACAAGGTGCATTACATACATCAGATGGACTGATTGAAAAAGTGCTTAAACAGGAAAAGTTTGATTTCAACCGGATATTTCACCTTTTTCGATTGCTGCGGCGGGAACGGGATGAAATCCGCGATACTTTGTATCTTCCATTCACGCAACTGGAAGGAAACCAGAAACTCTGGGGAGCCAAACAACAAGCCTTACAGATACTGCTAGTAAAAATGGAAAGAAATCCTACACAAACGACTCGTCTTATGAAGAAAATAACTACACAACTACAGTACAACTTGGGATTAGTAGATACAAACTCAAATGGGGCAAAAATTATTCAATTAAATGAATGGAAAAAGAAATAACATAAAATGGGAACAGAAAAACTAAACCGTATCCCCAGTGATTTACTAAGAAATAACGAAGCAGCACAGAGAGAGCTTGCCGATAACGACCAATATGCTCAGGATCAAAAGCTATATGACGCGGATGCTGCTGAAGCAGAAGAAAGAATTCGGCTACGGAAACTTAAAAGACAGCAAGAGAAACGCAACAAACGGGAAATTCTGGTCAGACTTCGCAACCAGGGCTGGAAGTTGGATGAAAGAAAATGGTTGGCTCAATTAGAAAAAGAAGTTCCCTCCGCCATTCAAGAAATTGCTCTGGTACTTGAAAGTAGTCCTGACACGGCAACGCACCTGGTCTGGCACTCTACCATTGTCGGTATCCACGATAGAGTGCGGGTTTATCTGGAGAATGAAAATAAAGCTTCTGAACTCATCGGCTGGCCGATTATGCTTTTTGTCGGCTTTTGTGAACGTCGGATACCGCAACCACACCAAGAGCAGGTAACAGTAGCGCAACAGGAACGATTCCAAATGGTGCTGGAAGGTAAAGAACTTCCAGAGTTTAGGTTTTTGCTCGACAACACTAAGAAGTCCAGTGATTCCCAGTATAGAGACCGCTGTTTGATCCGAATCAACAACAAAACACACTACTCAAGCAACGGAAAAGTATTATGCTCAACCGTCAGCACAATAGTAATTCCTCTCACCTTGCCACAGTTTAAGGCATTGGGCCGATTGCCGTTTGAGCAACTTCAAACTTATGACTTGTCTCGACTAGAAAAACGAAGTAAACTCAACGATAGCAATAACTTAAAAAAAATGAGTCAAGAAATAGAGTCTGTTGTCACAAAACTTGAACAACAGGCCAGAACCGAACTGCCGCCAGAAGGCATAGCCTTGCTGGTGAGCCGGCTGACCGCTTCCACGGGCCAACAGATTCAAGTAGCTCTCCAAACACCTTCTCCACAAAATCAAACCGCCCAACGGATACTAGAGACCTCCACTTCTGTTAGTACACTGGAACAACAAGGCAATGTTCGCGTTCGCGCCGATGGCACACGCACTATACGAGGGGAAAACATATTGGATGTGGCTATGAAAATAGAGAAAATGACTGCCTTCTTTGAAGCTAAAGGGGTTGATAGACTTACATTGCAAGGGGTGCTGCAAACAGGGGATTTTACAGTTGAGAACCGAGGTTGGTGGAAATGCACCAATTCTAACTGCCGCCGGAAGTGTAAAGAAGGAATTCCAAGCCATCCTCCATCACAGGTTATAAAATTTACACCAGTCAATCAAAAATCACGCACTCTAAAAGTCCCCAAAATACATCAATTCAAGTTCTAACCGGATTTTTATAAGTACTTTGAATAGCTTGTTTTTCTAGTGGTTTTATACCTTTTCTTACCTTTTTATTATTGAATTATACTAAATCTCTAGTACTCTCCTCCACGGCTCGATTTTTATTTTCCAACGACTAACCAAACCAAGCCGCTAAAAAAGGAGGAAGGTATGCCAAGCTTTTATAACAGATTGATAAGCGTGGCACTGGATGAGAGCTTTTGCTATGAGGTCCAGGTGTTGACAGAAAACACCTACATCAAAAGTCTTTTGGATCACCCGTTTTTGGTCTCTAAGACAGCCGACTTTCCGGATGAAGAAAGCAAAAATTGGCTGCTTAGGTGGGTATGGAAAAGCAACATTGCTGATGTCATTGAACACCTGGAACAGACTATTCAAACAACCATTTCTGCTTAAATTTTGGTAAACCCCAAATAGTCCGGGTTACGAAAATGAGGTGTAGCTATGCTGCGTTACTCAAGGAATAAATGGAAGTTTCGGATTTTAGGCTGGGGAATGGTTTTTCTGGCCGGTCAAGGTATCGTTCTCGATGTTGTGGGACTGTGGGTAGGGCTTTTATGGGTACTCAGACCAAGCTATGTCGTTGTTGTGTGCTCTCTGTTTACCATCTCAGGCGTGACAGGGTTTCTGATTGGCAGACAAAGAGCTTTCCTCCCAAATCCCAAGAGATTTCCAGGACGTTTCCCGTCTCAGTCTGAAGTTCTTGGTATGGTGGCAATTGGCTACATTACCCATTTGTCGTATCTGTTGTGGTCTGGACTTGAGAAAAGCATTCCGGCGATTGCCTATATTAACCCTTCAGCCCTTGTCATCATTTTCTGGCTCATTTCACTGGCATACTTGACTCATTTGCTTGGCGCGGCAATTCCAACTTTAAATCCTGGCATTCTGGAAACGCTTTACAATGAATGCGTTGGTGCTGGTTTTGAACGCGATGAAGTACGAAAATCCGCACGGCAATTGTCCAAAGAAACCGGCCAAGAGTTCATCATTACGCTGTGCTTGTTTATCCTTATCATCCCTATAGCATTCGTCGCGGTGTCAATTCACGAAAAGCGACGGTTTGCCGTTACTCTGGCCGGAGCATTCCTGCTCGTAACATTGGGCATTGCAGCCTACGGCAAAATTTTCCACTCCATAAACACGCCAACACCGGTCAAAGCTTCAACCGGAATTGAAAAACAACCTGTCAAAAACGTCAAAAAGGCAAAATAATGGCGATGGAATGTCGCCTTTTATTTCAAGGAAATGGAGGTGTTGCAATGCTGGAAAATATACTTCAACGTTCGGCTCAAATCGTGAAAAAAGTCATTGAAACGCTCACACTTTGGTTTTTGTTTGGGCTTTCGCTGCTTGGTCTTATGATGATAATGGGGATGACCTTCTACCTGCTGGATCAGTTCCTGCTCGTTATTGGCTGTGGGCTGTTTGCATTTTTCGGCCTAACGGGGTTATTGCTGATACCATTTATGTCATCTGAGTACAAATCAGAATCGTGGTGGTGGCGTATTGCTCACATAATGCTGGTGGGCAGTGGTACTGCATCGTTTTTGTGGGTTCTGGTCGTCTCGATTATCAATGGAAGAGCACAAGATGAACTGGATGCCTGCTTACACCGCATCAATCAAGTTGGGCAACTCCTCCAATTCTTGGTGTGGGGATAAACACCGTTCGATAAAAACGGACGTTTTCATCGAACATCCCTTGTCCTGGATCAAAAAACCCTGACATATCTGGCCTCCTCCCTATCCCTGCAGGCAACCAGTTCATACATAAGTTAGTCCTGATCAAGACTCTGGTGGGCTGCTTCCGTCCCCTAGCAAAAACTGATTGAAAGCTTTTTCGGCAATAGACTTAGCAGTTTCTGAATTTAGAATCCGACTCATGATATTCAGGAGCTTGTTTCCCGCAGTGTGATACCAAACCTTACGTGAGAACACTTCGGTATCTTTCCGAATGTTGGCAAGCTCCTCTTTGACCTTCTTCAGTTCTTGTTCTGTGATGGCGCTTTTGGCTTTCAGGTCTTCGAATTGCTTACATAAGGCATCAATCTTGGTTTGAATGTCAGTTTTCTCCTCCGGGGTAAAATGCGCATCTTTATCCTTGATATGCTCTTCTATGCGTTGCTCTAGTTTTCTCCGAAGCTCCTGTAGTTCATCATAGAAAGGATTGCCGCTTTGGAGCTCTTCTTTCAAACAAATACACCAACGCTCAAGCCCATCTATACAGTCATCAAATGTAAGTGCTCCAACAGTTTCTGTTTCTTTATACACTCCAGGAGATCTGGTTATAACCAATCTACCAGTTTCTTTTTGACCAACAATATAGCTGTAAGTTCTTTTGGGCCTAAATGTGACAGCAAAGACAATCGGAGGTTTCTTTGAACTCATCTCAAATTGAGTATCAAAGCTCCCAAAAGTGAAATAAGACGCGTCTAAAACACTGTAAATCCTCTTCTTTACGGATTCTCGCAATTTATTCACAATAAACACCTCTTGGCATTTCACGACTGAGGAATTCTCCTGCCTCCATTAACAAGGCAAGCCATCTCAATTTGAGAGGAGCCCCTAACTGCCCAAAATTCATAATATAACCTCTTCAAATCCAAAACTTTATTCATAAAAACACTGATCTCTATACAGTAAAAGCGAAAAAACACGCCTAAACAGGCCAAAAAACTCCTGTAAAAATTTGAAGTAATTGGTTCTCAATAAACTTCAGCTATAACAGAGAAAACCGTCACCTGGGCATCTGATTTCCCCACTGTTTCCATCCTTCCCGTGGATTGCGGGCGAATAACTCCAGTTTAGGCAAATCCGGGTACATTGCCTCTACCGCTTCATAGACTTCATCCGGCTTGCGGCTGTGTTCGCGGCGTTCGGACAGAATGGCTGGGGAGCTGGTAGAATCGGCTTGGCCGTCGTCGGGGTAGATAATCTGGGAAACCTGGTCGGTTGCTGGTCGAAGCGTCCTTCCGCGCTTCCCGAACAGGCACAATTCCGCGTTCGACTTGGTGTAAAATCCGACACCGTGAAATGGGCGCTGGTTCTTCGGGTTCAGCTTCACCCACACGAAACCAAGCGTGACATACTCAAAACCCCAAGATTCAAACACCGTAAGCTGCTCCTGCAGCAACGGGCCGGTACACCACAGATACAGCACGGCATCCTCGGCGGCTAATTCCCTGACAGTGGATCCTAATTCCCGGATGGCATCCATCGTCATCAACGGGTAGTGCCCCCAAGCTCCTCCGCGAAACCGTGTCTTGTGATGGGCACGTGAGTTATATGGCCACGGCGGATCCGCCAAAATCACGTTGAATTTCCCCAAACCTCCGGTCAACGGCTGGTTCTTCGCCGCCATATCCGCAAGGGCGGCACGCTGGGCATCTCGTGCCAGCCTGGTTTCCGCTTCCTGAACGTCCCGTGCCGTTCCCTGTGCCAGATAGTCCAGGATGGCTCGTCGTTCCGCTTCGGGCTTCTCGATCAATCGTGCGGCTGCATCTACGCTTTGTCGGTTGAGGATTGATTGCAGGGCTTCGGCGTGCTCGATGTTCCCCGTAGCCCGTGCCTGGTCAATCAGATGAACAACCTTGCTGGCCTTCTCATAGGTGCGTCCGCTGCCGAAACCGACACGCTGGGCTACGATGTCACGGGTTCTGCCTGGTTCTTCCCGTTGTGGAAAATTTTCCCGAACGGGGGAGTGTGTACCGTGCTTTAAGAAAGCTGTCTGCCTGGCGCGGGCTTTGGCCTGTTCGATCTCTTTCCAGAGTTCGGCTTCCCGGACTTTCTGCTCAATCGTTTTGGATCGGGTCGCGTTTTCCAGCAACAAGGCTTCCAGTTCGGCGGTTTCGTCGGAGAAATCGCGGTACTCAACCGGAACGGTCTGCAGCTTCAACACCAGTGCTGCTCTCCAGCGGCGGTGGCCGGAAATGATTCTGTTCTCCCGCGTGACCACTATTGGCTTGATCCAGCCCGAAGTCTGGATGTGCTCAATCAGTTCATCAAGGGTTTCTTCACCGTAAATAGTGATGTTGCGCGGGTGGGGTTTTAGGGATTGTGGATCAAGTCTGGCATCAGAATTCACCATCCATCGTGAGGGTTATGGAGTGAAGATACCTGAATATTGTACCGGTCTGGGTGGTAGTTGCCAGAGAAATGACAAAATCGCTCAGTAGGCAAACCACTTGTTTTTCAATAGGTTATCATCCTCAAGATATACTTCCGATAATGCAAATGGATGGGAAATCTACATTTTTCCTAAATCTTGAGTTGGGCGATTATCGTGAATACAAGCGCAAATTGCCCCTTTTGGCTATGGTCAAAGATCAATAACGGGTGGGGATAGAAGGTTTGACGGTCGTGAGACCTTGGTAACATGGTTGGAATTGAGAGCTATGCTTTCGGCTTTTTCGGTTTGGTCTCCTCATGTGGTAAGAAATTCAAGGTATCGGGCCGATTGACCAGTTTTCCAGTTTCAGGTCTGGGTGTTGAATCTGACCATTGTTATTTCACAACCAGTCTTCCGTCCAGTTCGGTGAAAATGGCAAATGCCTCAACTTTTAGGGTAAACACCACCAACGTCGTTTTCAGATCATCACCAAGTTTCATTCCTTGCTGGGTCTGCCGCTCCCACTCAATGCGACATGTCTCTATTTCTGAATAGTGCTGGTCAAAAAAAGCATGTATCAGTTCCAAGGTCGCAAGGGAAGGAATCAAGTCATCTTTTATGCCTTGCCGCCATAACCGGCGGAAGAAAACAGGGCGCTCCGTCGGCGTGTAATGCTGCCTGGCGTGTTCAAGAATAAAGCGACGCAAGCGGCTGTTTCGTTTGATTGCTTCCAAGCTCGCATCTGAATAGTTTTCTGGGGAATTGAAATCATCTGCCTGACGCTCCATTTGAAAAGGGGAAGAAAATAAAACTGGATGGGGTGACTACGATTGAATAGGTTCAACCTTCCAGTATTGCCATTGTGGGAAATAAAACTCATTCCCGTCAAACTGAAGTTTCACCCTGTCCCACGTCTGGCATTTCGTGTTCTCTCCGTATTCGGTGGATCTGACCGTCTCCAGGTAATGCTCAATCCAGCTTATCCGGTTTGCATCGTACCCTTTCAGGCGTTTGCGGTAGATCAGATTGGCGATGAAGTCAAACTGGTTGGTGACGCTCATTCCGAGATTGTCGGGAAGCTCGGTCAACGTGACCGTCACCTGGTTACCGTCCTGCTCAATCGTGACACCACAGGTGGCCGGCACGCCGGTCTTTCCGCGAAAGCGGAAAATCTCCATCTGACCCAACGTGTCAACGTCAAGCAAGCGGTCGGTATGGTTGGGAGTGTGGTTCATAATCCAGGAATTTATGGGGTACTGGCTACTGACCAGTTTTCGATTGGTACGAACCCTGCCGGTAGGTTGCTAAAGTTCCCATCGTTCGTGACCAAGATACAGCCGTATTTTTTGGCAACACAGGCTATCAGAAGGTCAAAATCCCCCATTTTTCGGCCGCTTTTCAGAATTTCCCATTTTACCTTGCCGTGGAGCTCCCAACAATCGCTACTGACCGGCAAACACGGGGTAATAGATCGGAAGGCCGAAATACGCTGATAAATGCTCACGAAATGCGGGGATTTTTCCGCTCCTAGACAAAGCTCACTCAAGCTCACTTCACACATATACACCGGGTCGGTGGTGATTCCCTGATACCGGGCGATGGCGTTTGTTTCCTGGGGTTTGCGGTACTGCGGCTGCTTTTGTTTTCCGTTCATCAGGTATGAACAATGATTGGTGTCCAAAAGGTAAGCGGGCATAAACGGGGTTTATTCGTCAAAGGAAATGGTGGTCTCTTTGCTCGTTCGTGACGCTACGATGAAATCAATGTCTATATCTTCGCTATCGTCGGTCGCGTTTCCCTGCAACGTCTCAAAAATCCGCATCCGTTCTTCATAGGAAGGCGCGGGGGGTAAAACGCCTTTGGGAATGGCAAAAAGATCGTCAACGGTGGTCGTGACCGGTTTCAGCAACACCCCGTCTTTCACCCGTTCAATTTCAAGCTCTCCGCCTTCGGGTAAATCCATTGCTTTCAGCACTTCAAAAAGCGTCTCCGGCTGGGAATAGTCCAGTTTGACGTGTGGCATCTGTCTAAGTCTCCTTTCCGGTCGTCTGGTCACCGCTGGTGCTTTATCTTCAATCATAAAGGCTTGAATGGGTAATGACCTAAAGTGTGTTCCTGTCTCATCATACCGCTCCGGCCCGAAACGTCAATTATTCGACTTGCGCGAAAGAGCATATCACGGTATATCAAGACTGTCTCTGCCAACGGAGACGCTTGTCCTTTTAACCCACACCCCAATGAAACATAAAGCTCCTGACATCACACCTGCGGTCGTACCAGAATCTCACAAAGCCATCCGCCAAGCCATCCGTGATTTTGCGCTCAAGGATGCTGAACTCTGGTACAAATTGCAGTTGGTGCGGCTCTACGATGCCTGGGAGAAATGGAATGATCAGTTTTTCAATTCGGAAATGGTCGTTCCGTGCATCTTCGTCACCGAACCCCATACACCACGGGCGCTGGCTGATTGCAGTAATTTCTCCGCTTTTGGCTCACGGAGTCAAATCAGAATCAGGCCCTCGATCCTGACCGGCAAGCATCCCAACATCAACCCGGATGCTCCGATGGAAGGGCGGATCCGTTTCGTTTCAGATATAATGCTTCACGAAATGATCCATCAGTTTCAGAATGAAGTGCTCAACCAGCCGGAAATTTCCTACAAAGGTCACGGCCCGGCCTTCGCGGGCAAGTGCAATGAAATCGGGGAAGTGCTGGGGTTAGACAAAGTGCGGGTCGCCAAAGCTCGCGGAAAAGACAAAGACCTTCCCTCGTGTGCCTACTGGCCGTTCAACGTTCGTCCCTTGGATTACTTCCTCGGCGCGTATGTGCCGCTGGTAGAAGAAGTGAAAAAGGAAAAATCGGGTGGGGATGGGGAGAGTGAGGACGGTGGCGGGGTAGACGAAGGGCTGGATGTTGTGGAAAGTTTCGTCACACGGTTTCAAAAGCTCACCGAAGAAAACCGATGGCTGGTCTATGAACAGATCAAGGATGTGATAGGGGAGTAGGGGGATGGGATGGCCAAAAGGGGCTATTCCGTTCCTTCGCCAAACAGGTTGGGGATGTCCCGTGCTCCGTGCAGGATGCGGACAATATCAAGGCCGGTTTGGAATAGGGATAGTATAAGGCTAGACCTCACTTCAATGAATCGTTAGCTCATTTCAGTAGAGGATTTTCACCATATGGTTAACGGCTTGGGTCGTCGGGAACAGTAAGCTCCTAACAGATCAAAGCTTTAGCCTGTTTCACCTTTTGGTTAAAGCTTTTATCCAAAAAGTGAATAATTTAATTTAAAACAGCGAATTAAATTCATTTAATTTTCTATAAAGCTAATGTAAAGAATTACTTAGACAAAAGCAGTGGTTGCTTGAATTTAAATCACTTTCTGGTACAGGAATTGCTCTAGGTAAGTCAGGCTTAATTCAACATGGGTAATTTACCTTGACTGGAAAACCCGCTTTCCCACAAGTAATTGATAAAAATGGACTTTTCCAACTGAAGTTTTCCGGCAAATGTGTTTAGTACCCGCTATGAGAGTTTTGGTACCTATATTGGGAAATACCCAACTTTGATTTACGGGTACAAACGTCCGTTCTTTTTAGCTCGTTGGAAAAACCACAGAAATCCAATGGTTGAAAAAACTACCTTCAACTCAAACCAGTAACACCTGCAAGAAAGGAACTCTAACATTGTGAAATTCTCAAAAAGCTTGAAACCCGTCTTATGCGTCTTGATGCTGATGGCGGTTTTTTTCACCCAACATCCGGCATCCGTAGTCAGTGGGAACAGTGCCAGTACAGCCGGGACAATTTCCAGTAGCTCTATGCTGGAGGAAGCACCTCCCGGATATTACTTTCCCTATGAAGATGGAAGCGGCTTAACACCAGATACCCCAATTCCCTACCAGACCAATTACTTGCAATCTAGTTCGGGTGCTTTAGGGGCTTACGTGGAAACTTCTTTTGACACAGACATCTCTTCGCAAGCAAAGGAAGGTTTTGACCTTGGCGATTGGTTGCTAAAAACTCAAGAAACACTCAATAAGATCAATGATCCTGCGATGCTTCACCAGATGGGCCAAGCAATGCTCTCCTATCAAAGAGGGCCTTTGGTTGATGAACTAGCTTTGAGGTTTTTGGAAAAAGCAAGTGCCTTAGCACCTGGTTGGACTTGGACGGCAAACAACTATGCGGTACAAAA
>JACQXV010000189.1 GCA_016208715.1 Candidatus Woesearchaeota archaeon
TTCAACAATAGCCCAAAGCATTCTCCTAAATGGCCTTGCTGAAACTTCTCGTACATCTGACACCCGCATTCTATTCTGGTACTCTTGATTTAATTGACTTACAACAAAAGCTCTTGACTCACCTATATTCAATTTAAAATTACCTTTTGCCTGACGTATAGCAGTAACATACATAAATAATAATAGAACTGCATCTTCCAACTCACTAGGAAATTTCTTTGTCTCTTGCATTTTCCTTCCGCTGCTTCGCAACAGTAATTTGTGCTCGGCTTTTTTTGACTGCCACTAAAAAAAGCCTCGCAATCCATTGCAATGATTCGAGGCGAAAATTTCTTGGCAGTAAAATCTTCGCCGAGTGTCTCTTTTGTCGCCTCAAAGGCGACGGAATGAATCTTCTCTTTTCATGATTTTATTTTCTTATATTCAATGATTGTAATGGACCCGTCGGGACTTTCATACGGGTCAGTTATTGGCCCGTTTTTGAACCCGAGGCCCCCGCCTTTCCTTAATCTATGCAAGGGCGATGCTCTACCAGGCTGAGCTACAGGCCCAATGAACATGAAAAATTAAAAAATTAAAGGCGCTGAAACGCACATCATGTTTGCTGGCCTTTAATAAATAAAAAAGGAGGTGATCCAACCGCAGGTTCCCCTACGGTTACCTTGTGACGACTTAACCCTCCTCGCTGAGCTTAGATTTGACTTAATTGAAAATTAAGCCTCATCTAAACCCTGCTCGGGTGGTTTGACGGGCGGTGTGTGCAAGGAGCAGGGACGTATTCACCGGACTCTGATAAAGTCTGATTACTAGGGATTCCGACGTCATGTGGATGAGTTACAATCCACAATCTGAACTAAGATAGGGTTTCGAGGATTGGCTTCACCTTTCGGTGTTGCATCCCATTGTCCCTACCATTGTTGCGCGCGTGTAGCCCAGAAGATTCGGAGCGTACAGACCTACCGTTGCCTGCACCTTCCTCCTCCTTTCGAAGGCAGTCCTTACAATGTGCTCAGTCATCCATTGCTGGACCCGTTAGCAATTGTAAGTACAGGTCTCGCTCGTTGCCTGACTTAACAGGACACCTTACGGCACGAGCTGACGACGGCCATGCACTACCTCTCGGCTCGTCAGGAAAGCCCTTTAGACTGTCCTTCATCCTGCCGTCGCTCCTGGTGAGATTCTCCGTGTTGAATTGGATTAAACCGCACGCCGCACCCCTTGTAGTGCTCCCCCGCCAATTCCTTTAAGTTTCAGCCTTGCGACCGTACTCCCCAGGCGGCGAGCTTAACATCTTCACTACGACACTGCATAATCCCTAAGATTATGCAACACCTAGCTCGCAGAGTTTACAGCTAGGACTACTCGGGTAGTTAGCGAGTAAACCATCATATAGCGACTTCTTTTGTTTGCACGTAATAGTCTTGTTGAGCAATTTACGAGCTAACTCCAGAAATCAGACATGATTTCTCGTATCTAATCCGGATTGCTCCCCTAGCTTTCGTCCCTCACCGTCGGATCCGTTCTGGTTAGACGCCTTTGCCACAGGTGGTCCTTCAGGGATTATAGCACTGTAAAACCTCCTAGCGTTTCTTGCAACACTAGTGAGGATATTTTACCGCTCCCCCTGAAATACCTCTAACCCCTCCCGGTCCCAAGCTTTGCAGTGTCTTCTGCTCGCTGTTACGTTAAGCGCAACAATTTCACAGAAGATTTACAAAACCGGCTACGGACGCTTTAGGCCCAATAAAAGCGGTTGCCACTTGTGGCTCCTGGGTTACCGCGGCGGCTGGCACAGGTATTGCCCACCACTTATTCTCCAAGATATTTGCTCTTGGCAAAAGCCAATACAAAGTATTGGCACTTGGGGTTCCCTTATCACACTTGCGTGTATTGTAAAGTTTTCGCGCCTGCTGCACCCCGTAGGGCTAGGGCCAGTATCTCAGTGCCCTTCTCGGGGCTCCCCCTCTCAGGGCCCCTACGGATCTTTGGCTTGGTGAGCCTTTACCTCGCCAACTACCTAATCCGCCGCCAACTCATCCTTAGACCTTGCGTTTAAAGGAAAACACCTTCCAGTTGAATTCCTCTATAGGGTATTAGCCTCAGTTTCCCGAGGTTATCCCCAATCTAAGGTTAGATTATCGACGTGTTACTGAGCAGTTTGCCTCTCTTGCGAGAAGACTTGCATGGCTTAGTCGAACCCCAATAGCAGCAACCTCCTGCAGGATCAACAGGAATTCATATGCTTTATTGGTCACAAAGCTAAAACTTAATGGAATTTCACGTTTTCACGTACCTGATAACTATATCAAGTACTCAAAATGGTTTCGCCTTATGTTTTAGAATTTGTATATCTAAAATAGGTTGGTGGCGATGTTCAAATTAGTAAGATGAAGTTATATTTAAAGCTTTTTAATCGCCGTATGAAAATAAAACCTCGTAATCAGAATCAACTTACCTTGACCTATGCTGCTTCCTTAGCCTTCTTTCTTTCTTTATCCTTTTGCGCTGCCACTTCCAGCGCATCTGCCTTTTCTTTTTCCAACGACGGGATGAACGCTTCATTCAGTAATCACACAACAAACACGGAAATTTGAGGGTGATTTATAAA
>JACQXV010000190.1 GCA_016208715.1 Candidatus Woesearchaeota archaeon
ATCAACAAGTTTGGATCGACCCACTCACAAATTCCTTTGCAAACGATTCGACTCCCATCGAACGGCGCAAATCCATCACGGTTTTGAATCTGCCCGTGGAAGCGCAAGCCTGGGCACGCGCGCAGAGACTTGCTTTACTCGCCGATTTTTCTCAATCTTTAAACCCAAGCGTCTTACCGCCGAAAAATGAAAATCAATTGATCTTACTTGCCCCGCAACCGAATACAACCTATCGCATCGACCCGAACTTCGACCTTTCCTCCCAGCAACTGCAAATCGAAGTCGCGGCGGGAGTGGGAATCTCCCAAATCACGATCTGGGTGGATGGAAATTTGTTCGCAATATTATCTTCCCCACCCTACCAAACCTGGTGGACTCTGTCTGCTGGCGAGCACCTCTTCTGGGCGGAAGGTATAAACACGAATGGGGAAGTGATGAAAAGCGAAGTAGTGACAATTAAAGTGGTTTCCAAATAAACAGAAAACTCTTCACTGTTTTGTGTTACGAAGCAAATATGTTAGCCAAATTGATAAGGTTATGGTCAGGAACATCAACAGAAAAAGCATTGTCCGCAACTCCCCGCCCTGCTCAACATTGGTTGTGCCTTCACGGGCGAGAAAAATAAGGTTGAGTATCAGATAGGCGCTGATGGAAGCGACGGCTGTTTGTAAAAATTTCACATTGAATTTTCCCGTCATCACAACCGCCAGCCATATGAGCACGATACCATTTGAAGAGACTCGAAGTATCTCCAACTGATCTGTGGCAGCGTGAATGACGATATCAGCCAACTGTACCATGGCGATACCAATTCCCCAAGCTCTAAAATTTGCGGGTGTGAAGATCGGTTTGGACATTTAAGATTTACCTTTAAAGATTCGAGAGCAGAGAAACTCGAAGCCAGTGTCTCGACAGGCTCAACCACCAGGGTGGGGACGGCAAAGCCGTTCAACCAGAAAAAGGCTGAGGCGTAGAAAACTGCCTGGGAGGCTGCCAGACTCCCCATCTCGGGTGCGCGCTTTGTTGACTAAAAAAGATACTGTCACCAAGCCAACGGATTTGTTGCGCTCAGCGACTGGTCATCGGAATAGTGGATGAATAATCTGCGTATCTGCCAGGTCATAAATATCTGAATGCTGGAAGTTTTCCCAATTGACCTTGTCGACGGCTGATTTATTAAATCCAAGATTTACCACTTGTGTTTCAACTATATTACCATGCTCATCTTGTATTGAAAAAGTCCCAGAAAGAACAACAAAAATATAGGCAAACTTGCTCTGATCAATGGCTTTCAGGATATTTATCATATCCATTTGCATTCCAGTTTTTATGGAATCTTGGGACCGATTGTTATTGATCGTCCAGATAATCGTTATGTCTCCACGTTCGGGATCACTGTACGAAATTTTTATTGGACGTGGTAAATTTCTGTTGCCACTGCCTAAGGCTTGAATAA
>JACQXV010000191.1 GCA_016208715.1 Candidatus Woesearchaeota archaeon
AACTGAAAATAGGACAAACCATCAAATTGCCGGTCTAAAACATGACAAACCTGGAGATTTTCATTCTCTTCTTTCAGCCTTTGACCAGCAATTCCCGTTATGGATTTCAGTGATAGCGGATGAATTTTCGGATATACTTTTCGTAAACATGCTGTGGGTTACAGAGTCTTGGATAGCCCACCCCTTCGGTAAACTCAGGGCAACGCTTTGTGGCATGGACACCTTTCAATCGGTCGTGACCAATGAATATACGGAAGAAATTATCAGCAAGTGGATTGTTCAAGATAGTTCATGCTGGACTGGAAAAGATAAAGGACATTCGGGCAGACAACCAAAAGATTTCTCTGGCGGATGCCATGATGTCAGCTTTTGCGATATTTTCGCTCAAGGATTCTTCCTTGCTGGAATTTGATGAACACACAGCTACAGATGAGAACTTGAAGCGTTTGTACGAGATCAAGACGGTTCCTTGTGACACGCAGATGCGGACGATTCTCGATGAAGTTGACCCGGAAGGAATTCGACCATGCTACAAGGATGTTTTTCGAGAACTCCAGCGAGGCAAGGTCATTGAAAAGATGGTGTTCATGGAAGGCAGCTACCTGCTTAGTTTAGATGGGACTGGATACTTTGTGTCAACTCAGGTGCATTGCCCGTCTTGTTTGGAGAAGAAGAGTAGCAAGACTGGCGAAATCCGCTATGCTCATCAACTGTTGGGAGGGGCAATCGTGCATCCGGATTTTGCGGAAGTGGTACCTTTTGCGCCTGAAGCGATTATCAAGCAGGATGGGGAGACCAAAAATGACTGTGAGCGCAATGCAGCCAAGCGTTTTCTAGAGAAATTGCGCCAAGATCATCCGCACCTGCCGCTGATCATCATCGAAGATGGGTTGAGTTCCAATGCGCCGCATATCTCCGAGCTACGAAAGCACGGTTTACATTTTATTCTGGGGGTCAAAGAAGGTGACCACAAGTTTTTGTTTGAATATGTGGACAAGGCTTGCCAGGCTGGGCAGACCACCGAATTCGAATGTGAAAGCAAAGGGGTGCTGCATCGTTTTCGTTTCATCAACCAGGTACCCTTGAATGAATCTAATCCAGACGAATTGATCAATTTTGTTGAGTATTGGGAAATCAAGCCGGGGAAGACACAGCATTTCAGTTGGGTGACCGATTTTACCGTGACCACCGCCAACGTCTTTAAGATCATGCGCGGGGGCCGGGCACGCTGGAAAATTGAGAATGAGACCTTCAATACCCTGAAGAACCAGGGTTATCATTTTGAACACAACTTCGGACATGGGAACAAGAACCTCTCGGTGGTGTTTGCCTCGCTGATGATGTTGGCTTTTCTGGTGGATCAGGCCCAACAACTTGCCTGCAACCTGTTCCAGGCCGTTTTGAAGAAAGAAGGCAGCCGCATCCGGTTGTGGGAACATATGCGCGCCTTGTTTTATAGTTTTGAATTCACCTGCATGGAAGACATTTTCAGAGCTTTGTTGTATGGCTTTCGCGCACAAATGGTTATCTTGGGTCCGCCATGACATCCAGACTGTCCAGACTTTGTAAAAGACCTGTCCCGATTACTCATCCAATAGCACTGCCTGTTTCCCGAAGAAGTGTTCGGATTAATGCGCCTGTGGTTGTTGTTTTTCGAGGCTCACACCAAGAAGAACGCTCATCCAGGCTATATTTTTCCACACTGCCTAACCAAAAAAGCGGTCAATCGCTTCGCTTTTGCCTGGCCTGAGTTCAACATCCATCCAAACTAACTCATAACGGGAATTTCTGTCGTCATATTCAGCCTGGAGGGTCTTATCGGAGGGATTCGCAGCGAGGGCAGCGGCCAATTCAACGAGCGCAGACTCCGGGTCCCGCGCTGGAGCGGGCGCACACGCTTCGGCCAGGGTGAGAGACGGATCGAGGTCAAAGCCCTGGGGCAGGTAGCCGATCCGCAGACTGGGGCGCGTGTGCGTCACCGTTCCGGAATCCGGCTTATCTAATCCAGCCAGGATGCGCAAGAGGGTGGTCTTGCCGCAACCGTTCGGACCGATCAGGCCGAGGCGCTCTCCGCCGGAGATGCTGAAGGTGCTGTCTTGAAATATAGTGTGGAGACC
>JACQXV010000219.1 GCA_016208715.1 Candidatus Woesearchaeota archaeon
GGCATTATTGTGGAGGGGTATTTCCGGGCGTTTTAGCACCAGCAGGAGTTCGTTTTTGTTTTTATAAAGTCGCGCCAGGGCATGATTTAGGGTCGAATAAGCGGTGGGGGTGTTAAAAATCTCTTCAAATTGGGTTTCTAACGCCACCGCCAGCTTTTCTTCCGGTTGGCGTTTGTAATCCTTTAACCGGGCATACAAGTCCCAGATTTGCTTGCGCTTTGACTCTAATTCCAGCCGCTGGGCGTAACTGGCTGGAACCAGTTTATTGATTGCGCGTTCGGCATGCACCCAGCACAGGGCGTGCAGGAAGATAGCAAATTGTCCGGCATCGTCGCTTAAAATTGCCAACTCCCGGCTAAAACCGTGAGCCATAAGACTTCCCATCAATGCCCCCTCGGTAGCAATTCTCACATGCCGTTCCTGGCAAACTCCGGCTTCCAAAAGATACTTCTGCCAACATACCTTGTCGGTAAACGTTTGATCCCCGATTAAGGCGTTCGGGGACAAGTTTAAGCCGGACTCCAAAATTTTCAGCTCTGTTTGAGGAAGCTTGTGCTCCTGCATGTACAAAAGGGCATCCACGTTAATCACATAATCGACATGCCCGGCGCACAAAAGCTCCAGGAAGTTAATCCGGCTCTTGCTTTCGGTACTTTCAAACCAGGCGAACAGTTCATTGCCGATATGGGTGCAATACCCATTAGTCCCATTATGGCGGGCACCGGTGTCATCCACATTGATATAGGGGCTGATTTCCAGCCCGGTGGATAAAATTTCAGCCTTTTCAGCATGAAAACTCTCATGACCGGCCGTCAGGATATCACTAATCTGACCCGTTGATATTTCTATGCCAAACTCATGCAACTCCTCCAGCAACAGAGGCTTCTGTTACATGGCATTGATAATATTGATAAAGAATATAACTGACCAGCGAGGAGCCGAAATGGCCGTTGACTTCGGCCGGCAGCTTAACCTCCACATAGCTCCCGGACGGCGTTTCCCAACGCTCCACCTGGTAAAGAATA
>JACQXV010000207.1 GCA_016208715.1 Candidatus Woesearchaeota archaeon
ATCCAGAACGCCACCAGCCTGTTAAAAAGATTATTCGATCACTACAGTGTAATCAGCACAGCACCACAAATCCGATCTGCCCTGGCAGTAAAAGCGATACCAAGTAGAGTTATCTGCAGCAATTGCCGTTTCAAACGCAGTAAACGCTTGGGCATAGAATATACTGCCTACATTCGAGTTGGTAGTGCCGGGGCCGGCACGTACATTTAGATAATTTTCTGACACAACTTTGAATTTGATATTTTCATTCACAATCTCAGTGTAATCCGCACGGCACCAAGCGCTTCTGTTGTCAAACCAGAAATGCCACCATTTTGCACCGGCTGCATCAATCACATATTCATAGGCAATGTATTTTTCATTAAGATTTACCTGCCCTATAGTTCCATAACTTGTGCTCGGACCTACTCTTACACTGAGCGCTGTAACATTTACTCTAAATTGCGTGTATTCAGTAATCTTACCATCTGGTATATGATAAAAATTAGCCCTATTAAAACAGCTCGGAAATGCATAATTCCAAGGCTCATGATAACGATCTGATGTGTGAGCGCTAACTTTTGCATTATTGCCACAGCCTTCAACTACAATAACTGCGTGCCGCCAGTAATCAGGATTGATTTGATCACGAGCATCGCCGTAGATAATAATATCACCTGGGGCGAGCCAATCTGGTGCTGATACTGAGTACTCTATATAGCTATGATCAGCGCCTAATTGATTTACAAGGAACGAATGAAGATTATCAGAAAAAGGTATTGCGCCTTTACTATCGACTCCGCCGCCTGCACCATCATAGCCTTTCCACAAACTCAATCCGCCTGCAATCATACACTGGGATACAAAATTACAGTCATCGCCGCCTGAGCTCGAGTAATCATGATACGCAGTATTGTAAACATCCCAGAATTTATCTGCATAGCCAACCACAGCGGTGCGACTGTAAAGAGGCTGGACTTTTGGCTTGGGTAATGGTTTTGGCCGAGGCCGTATAACAGGATAAAAATCCGGAGGGCGCTTAAAGTCTCGAATACGATACCTTCTCTTTATCTTGGTGCAAAAACCAAGACAATCCTTTGTTCCTACTTGTTTCATTTGCTCTGTCATTCTACCTCTTGATATCTTCAAATTTCACTTTACAATCCAGAACGCCACCAGTCGATTAAAGAGATTCTGTGCAATCGTAACCTCGTCCGCCCAAATCACTAGATAATCCCCTACATCTATGGGCGTCGCGGGCGGCTTGATATGCAGCGTGCCTGCTTCAAACTCACCAGGACTCAGCTCTTTCGTAGTATCTCCATTCGTTAGTCCATCCACGTACCACTCATACGTATACCCATAATTCATACTTGGATGCGAAATTCCAACTTTGAGTTTTAATTTGCTCTCGCCTTTATTCGTAACCGTAAATTGCACATCATTCCACTGCCCTGCTTTTAGCAATAACGAACTCTGGCAATCAATAAACGCTTCTGTCTTCCCAACCTTAAACGGCATCTGAACATCTGCAAGTTTCTCGCCAGTGTATTTATCAATCAGCCAGCCGTCTGTTGAATCTTCTGTGCCAGCAGTATCAGGCAAGGGTCTTATACCATGGCGCACGGTACAACTTTCCGATGGATTAAGTAAAACAGGTTCTGTGGCATCAACAAACTTAGCCCATGTGCCAAGATACATACCACCTTTGCTGTAGCGCGTGCCTCTAAGCAAAACCTCTGCTGCCGCATTACCTACATTCGTTATCTTCGCATCGCCGGTGGCTTCAAAATATTCGTATGCCTGAATGTATGGCTGGAGAAGCTCGACTTTTAACTGCGGTTCCGGTGGCG
>JACQXV010000212.1 GCA_016208715.1 Candidatus Woesearchaeota archaeon
CATTATCATTTTCATGATTTTCGAGTTCCTGTGGAAACGCACACGGCTTGCCGTCTTGAACAGGGATGGGTTTTACTAATAAGTGCGTTTTTATTTAGTCCGGTATAGAAACCCTGGCCCTAAGTACATAATGGCATAAATACGATGACGTATTTTTATTGCTATATTTAACAATGGCATGGCATAATTTCTCCAAAACTGGAGGTAATTATGCCAAGGAAAAGCGCATATAAGGTATTTCTAACCGCTGATGAGAAGAGGCAACTACAGAACACCGCGCGAAAATATACGTCACCGTATTGTTATGTCATGCGCGCCAAGATCGTCCTCCTCGCCTCAGAGGGGCTCTCAAACAAGCAGATCGGCCAGCGGCTCGATTTGCCGCGGCAGATTGTTTCAAAATGGCGTAAACGCTTCTTCGACCAGCGCCTGGCAGGCCTTCAGGAAATGCCACGGTGCGGGAGACCCGGCGCTTTTCCCCCCTGAAATCATTGTTTCCATAAAAGCCCTCGCTTGCCAATTGCCCAAGGACCTCGGGCTTCCCTTTTCCAAATTCACCCACGCTGAAATCGCCCGGCAGGCGGAAAAGCAGGGGCTTGTCGCTTCCATCAGCGGGAAAACAATTTGGCGCTGGCTGAGCAAAGATGCCATTCGGCCTTGGTGTTACCGAAGCTGGATTTGGCCCCGAGATCCGGATTTCGAACAAAAAGCCGCGAGGGTTCTTGATTTGTATCATGGGGTCTGGGAAGGGAACCCCTTGGGTAAGAAGGATTTTATTATTTCTTCCGATGAAAAAACCAGCATTCAAGCTCGGTGCCGGCTGAAAGGCACAACCGCACCAACGGCTGGACGATATGGCCGGGTTGAGCATGAATATGAACGAATGGGGGCGCTGGCTTACATGGCGGCATGGGATGTGCGACGAGCCAAAATTTTTGGTTTGTGCAAGACCAGCACGGGCATCGACAGCTTCCATGAGTTGGTCGATCTGGTCATGCGCCAGGAGCCGTATCGATCGGCGGACCGGGTGTTTTGGGTGACCGACAATGGCTCCTCTCACAGAGGACAATCGTCCGTCGATCGTCTTAAAAGCTGGTATTCCAATGCGGTTCAAGTTCACACGCCGATCCACGCCAGTTGGCTCAATCAGGTTGAAATTTACTTTTCCGTGTTACAAAGAAAAGTTCTTTCCCCCAACGATTTTGAAAACCTTTCCGATCTCAAAAATAGAATCATTGGTTTTCAGGAATTATACGAAACGATCGCAAAACCTTTCGAGTGGAAATTCACACGAGAGGATTTAAAAAAAGTATTGGCCAAATTCGATGACACGCAAAAAATGGCAGCATAAAATACGTCACCAAATTTATGACCCAGACCACTTAGACGAGGGATGAAACGCAACGCCGAAAATGGACTTCCAAGGAACTTGTTTGAAAATCGCAAGATGCTGTGGTTCATTATCATGAAAGCCAATCGATGGGTTTCACCCATCCTACAATAATATTGATGGTAAATTCGGTAGGATGGGTGGAGCGAAGCGCAACCCATC
>JACQXV010000213.1 GCA_016208715.1 Candidatus Woesearchaeota archaeon
ACTAAAGTGCGGAGTTTGAACGGACACCCGCATATATAGACCGATTTGTCAGAAACCTTTGGTTTCTGAGCATGCTCAGAAATGCTTTGCATTTCTGACATTTAGGATGCCAAAAACTTCGCCCTGAAGGGCGGGGTTTTGAACCCCACACAAAAACATCTGGCGAAGTTTTTGTGCATAATCTTGAAGCCAGATTTTGTCACTGAATCCGATGGGCCGCAGCACCCACAGGACACTTCTTGTCCCCGTAGTCACAGAAGACGCAACAGCTTTCATTTGCAGAGATTCTCTTCTTACATCCTTCGCACACATAGGCTGCGACGCAGCGATCGTTCGGGATCGGCAGCTTCTGCGCATGGCCGCACAGAGGACATGTTAGTGTACCTGCAAGACCGTTCGTTTGAGACCTTTTCATTTTCTTTTCAGTTTCAGTTCTCTGCAAACAGGTTCAAAAACTTTTTTGCTTCTTCAGATGTAAGTATCTGGAAAATTTCACGTTCAAATATTTGGGACTTCGTCAAAAGCTCGCGACCACCACCGGTCAGACATACTCACTTACGTTCGTAGGTTCGAGCATAGCTCAAACGACCAGTGGCATGCTCGCCCTACGGGGCTCGGGTCGCTCGCCTTACAAAGAGCGAGCTTTTGACTCAGCGAATTCCACCAGTCCCACACACTCACTTACGTTCGTAGGTTCGAGTATAGCTCAAACGACTGGTGGAATTTTAGCGCATTCTAACTACGCCACTTCTCATCATTCTATTCAATTTCTATTCAATTTTACAGGACTCAAACCAGTCCTTTTTCAACAGCTTCTCCTGCATCTTGTTGATGCGCTCCTTTCTGCCTTCTATCACATACGTAACGACCACTTTGTTATTCTTCACGTCAACTTCGTGACTGAATAATTTATGCCGATGAATCCCGCTCGCCTCAAACAAATTTCTAATCTCTCTGCGAGGGATAACCTTGTTGGTGCTAATGATTATTTTACGCTGGTAGGAGCCTATGCCGCTGCGCTCAAGGTAGCGGTCGAAGAAGATCACGAACCAGATCAAGCTGTAGAGCACCATTCCGATGATATACTCGCCGACTCCGATAAGAAGACCGAAAATTGCGAAGACCCAGATGCTTGCTGCAGTAGTGAATCCAAAAATCTTGTCCGTCGTCTTTAGAAGCGCGCCGGCGCCAAGAAAGCCGATGCCAGACACAATGGCGCTGAGCAACGGAAGAGGGTTTTCTGGCGCCAGGGTGAGTGCGGTGATCGCAAGGCCGCAGGAGCCGACAGTAACAAATGTAAATGTGCCAAAACCGATCGGCTTATGCGAACGCTGGCGCTCTAAACCAAACACTAACGAGAGTAAGAACGCCACAAGAAACCTCTGTAGAACTATAATCTCTTCCATAATGGTACCTCGACGATATTGCCTCGACGACAGGAAGTTAATAAAACTGGTATTTGTTTAGCAGCGTCGCCACCGACCCGCGAGCTAACGGCTTTCACATCGTCTCGCACGACTCTCGGTTCGGTAAGCAGCTTAACTTACACAGCGAGCGTCGTGGCGACGCTGCGATGTGAGTAGCTAAACAAATACTAAAACTGCTTTTCTGGACGGCTCTGTCCCGAATCTCGCTTACGCTCGGCCGCTGCATCGCTCTTCGTGAATATGCTGGTCATCTTGTCGACCAGATGATGTTTAATGCACTGAAATTCCACCAGTCGTTACTATGCTCAAACGCCTCCCTGCAACAACTCTTATAAAGCGCAGGCATTTTCCTGGTATCATGCACAAAGATAGCAAAGAGAAACCTCTGGGCGCATCGGACCTGCTGCAGCAATCACAGGACTATTACAAGGACTATTATAAACTTTCTCTTGAAGACCGTTTTTCAACATACAGGACTCTCGTCATCGGAGAGCATTTCAGACGACAAGAAACTCTCAAGTCATTTTGCGAAAAAGAAAAAGCATTCCCGCTTAAACGGCTCACCAGTGACGAGCTTACGGAAGAACTCTCAGATATCATCCCAACGTTTCGCGGGAATGTCATCGGACGTTCTTTATTTCCAAGCACAGCACTGCACTACATCCTTGATCCGCGAGATATGATTACATTCTTTGCCGACTCAGCCATTGGAACAACGCGAAGTCGAGTTGTAGGAAAACATGATAACCTTTTGCGACCCGATCATAACGCGCTGGCCGGCTGCGTCATTCTACAGGCACAACAGCAGACAGAGCGTGAGGACACGTTCGTCACATTGCACGAAACAGCCCACGTGAAAAGCTTCCATCTTCCCAACGGTATGCGCAGGGAAGCATATCAAAAAGAAGTTTTCCACTGCAAGCGCAGAGAAATCGAGAAGTGTGTCGAAACAATCATCGCTTTGGATCAGGCGATCGCGATTGATGAAGCGGCAGCGTGCGTAGAATCCTACGCAGCACTTCAGGCGGATCGCCGCAATTCGTTCGTTCAAGAATTCATCGATGAATGGAGTGGCTACATGCACAATGTTTATATGCGCAAGCTTGAAGCATTCAAAAGAAACTCGCACATAAAGAACAGCGTGAAAACAACCATCGCTGCATACGAACGTGCAAGGAAGCATTTCCCGCGCAGCTTGCTTGAGTCGACTTTGTCACTCGCAAAAAAACTCCGCAATCCGCAACACACGGAATGCCTCGGGTATGCGCTATCACACGTTCGTGAAGCGTTGGACATCCTAGACTACCACGAAATCCCTCAGCATCTTGAAACGTTATGCCTCAACGTTGTAGAACCGCACAGACTGTACGGACAGCAGTCATATCCGCTCACGCTCTTCGCCAAGGTGACTGAACACCACGGCGAACTTAATTAAGCATAAAAAACACCAAAAAGTGGACTGTGGGGCCGCGCTGCCTTTTCTGAAGGAAAGGACCAGCAAACCCTGTACCGACATTAATCCCGACATTAATCATTACTATCTTGCCGCCAAACACTCCTCCAACAGTTACTACTGCTAGGAAGTGAAAAACGAAAGATTTATAATGTATTTCTTGAGCCGCCGCATCATGGGACTTGAAACACTCATAACACACAACAGAAGAAGCAAAACTACACCAAGAAGCAAAACCATACACGTTACTGCGGCTGATTGGCCGCGCATGGCTGCGCGAATTGGATCCATGGCGGCACTCTCGTGTGCATTGTATTTTTCTGCAACTCTTGACAATTTCCATTATTTCCATTACGATAGAGAACGAATAATCGCGGCATTTGTACGAGGTCAAACATTAACACAGCAGCCACGAACCTCGCCAA
>JACQXV010000214.1 GCA_016208715.1 Candidatus Woesearchaeota archaeon
CCATCGCTGGTTGGAAAAAATTCTCTAGCAACTGTTCCACTTAAGATCATGATTTCTGGGCCATTGGGATTTGTGTCACCACCAAATCGTGTCTGGGAAAAGCCATCAATCAATGTTCGATTTGATCGAATAAACAGCCTGGAGTTCATTCTAATTGTCCAGACCCCTGTTTGTGGATTGTAATTGGCATCACCTGGATGCAGTTTGAACACAATGCGACTACCGTTCAAAATTTCGGCTCTAGCAACTGCTTCTCTCAAACTGCCTGGACCAACATCCGCAGTATTGATGACGTCAATTTCAGGGAAAGTGTTGTACTCAGCTTCTGAGAGGAGTGGGAAGATTGTTCCTGTGGCTGGTTGTTTGGCTAATGGAGACTTTTTCAATATACGATGTAATTCCCGAACCTGGTATCTGACAGCTTTCCGACGTTCAGCAAAACTTCCCCAAATTTGATGTTGCTGGCAAAAGCGAGCAAATCCAAGGCGATCAACCTCGATTTCATCCAAAGCTGTCATTTCGGCTTGTTGCAATACATCTTCCATTGAAAACCAGTGATAGGGAGTATTTTCATCCTGTGGAATTTGCTTGGCGGCTAATAGAGTTAGTCCTCCACCAAGGAACAAGCTGATGAGAATGATGGAATGGAAAACAAATTGCAGGCGGCGTTGAAAATGAGATAGAAACATAAAACACGCTCACTTTAGGATAGCTGTAGTAGATTTTGATTTGGTGGGATTGAAAATACGATACAGGGTAAGCCGATATTGACTTACCCTGTTTAGTGTTTAGCGCCTGGTACTTAGTACTTAGAAATCAATACTTTAGAAAAAGAACTAAGAACTAAGTGCCAGGAACCAGACACCAGGTTTTACTGTCCGCGTTTGCGGGTCAGCATACTGCTCCACTCACGGTACATTGGAAATCTTGGCTCAAACGCTCCGACTTTGATCTTGAGGTTTCGGGTTGATGAGCCTGGTGGGATATTTTCATAAACCACATACCCATCAGTTCCATCGCTGCCATATTCACCAATCCCAACCCAGTCGTTATCTCCAAAACCAGGGATAACCATCGGACAATCCTCGCCTGTGATATCCTCACAATTTGAGTGATAGCTTATATCATCTATTGCAGATTCAAATGCTTCGCCATCATCTTCATTGAGTGCATTGGCAGCTAGGGAGGCTGTTCCGCCTGTCGTAAACGTTCCAGTCAGCACCCCGCCACACGCGTTGACAACGACTTCCTCATTTCCCTGTTTTTCAACATACCACGGACCACAGTCACCTTTTCGTGGCGGTGGAGCCGGTTTCCCTGGCCGTGGCGCTCCAATATGCCATTCAATGGTTCCAGGCGGAGGTGGGGCGATTTGCAGTTGTACCATCATCCGTAAGTCAAACGCATTCTGGTATTTCGGCTGAACCTCGTATGGCTTGACTTCCGCGGCTGGCTTTTTGGAAACTTTTTCTTTTTCTTTCTTTCCAGCCAACTTGCTTTCGAGATTCTGTGGATGCCACACCGACCCAAGCACCCCCATCAAGTCGGCCTCGTCAGGTTGTTTGTCCCAGTCGAGTTCCACTGTGTAGGGCACCGTCAGCGTGAAAAAGCCAATCGCGGTTGGACGACCATTGACCTGATGGAGTTCAATCCCATCCAGGTTCAAGATAATCGTCCCCTGGCCTTTCATGTGTTCCCAGCCATCACCCTGCCATCTCGGATCGGCTTTGACTCCGTGCATCAATGTTCCCCCGCTCATCGAGACTGGCAAATACTTGGGAAACATGGATTTCACCCGATCTTTTACCTGCTGCAGCGTCGGAAGCTGATTTCCACGGGCAATCTGTGGAGTGCGGCAGCTTGATGCTGCTTTTCATTGGTATTTACTTGACGACAAAGGAATTGCTGACAGCTTCTCCAGAGTTGGTTGCCGCGTCACGGGCGATGATTTTGACCCGGGCGACTTTGGTTTTTGGAAACGAAGCAGGAACAGTCCAGGCGAATTGTTGTTGAGTGCCAGCCAGTCCGGTCACAAC
>JACQXV010000220.1 GCA_016208715.1 Candidatus Woesearchaeota archaeon
GCTGGCCCTCCTACCCCTGGGATTGCTGGCAGGCGGATTTTTCTCTACCCAGGAAATTCAAGCAGGGAAACGTTTTTTGAGAAAGTTGGTAGGGTTATCGCCAATCGAAACCTCAAATTAGAAAAACCCGATAAATCCTAAATAATAGGTGATGTCCGTAATGAAAGGATTTTTAAAAAATTTATTATTAGTTGTTCTTTCTCTATGCTTTATTCTCATTAGCCTTGAAGGGTTGCTACGTCTCAAAGATCGTTCAATTGAAAGTTCTAACCCCCTTCATTGTTATAACAGGGGGGCTGATTTCTCCCAGCCGCAAATGAAACCCGGGTGCAAGATACCCGGGATTAACATCAATTCCTTAGGGTTCCGCAGCCGGGAATTATCTCGAAAGGAAATGCAGAAACTGCGCCGGGTCGCCATTGTGGGGGAGTCGGTGGCCTTCGGCTGGGGAGCCACCAGCAATCAAACCACCTTTGCCTGCCAACTGGAAGATTTCCTGGGGCCATCGAAGTATGCCGTCTTGAATGCGGGGGTGCCATCCCGCTCCCTTACGGATACGGTAAAGTATTATCATGGATATGTGTCCAGATTCGACCCGGAAGTTATTATAGTCTTTTGTGGCTGGAATGACTTGCATTCATGTTTGGCGGTTAAGAGTTTCCAAAATTTATTCCAGGCATCCCATCTCTTCCGCCGGGTTTATGGGAAATTGTGGTTATTTTATTTGTGTTCCACTAAAGAAATCTCCCAGGTAAACGGCGAGGTGGTGGCGGATTTTGAAAAAAACCTGCGGCGATTTGCCCAGGAGGTTTCCCTTACAGGTAAGAAGATGATAGTCCTGACATTACCTACTTACCTCAACCCCCGGATGGGTTATAAAGAATATGCCAGGGAGATTGCCGGCAACCTTGGCACCCATGTGAATGTGGCCACAGTTATTGCCACCTATAACCGCTTCAATAACATAATAAGGGAGTTAAAAGACATCCCCAATGTCTATATTGCCGATGTGGCCGCGGAATTCGATGAGATACCGCTTGAAGAGAAGAAAAAGTTATTTATCGGCGAGATAGTGCATCTGAGTGATGCCGGCCAGCTTAAGATTGCCCGGTTCCTTTATGATCACTGGCCGGGAAAAAAATGAGAGGCCTCCACTGGGGGTGTTACCCGGGGGACGAAGTCTCCGCCCACAGGGCCAGCATGACGCAGGCCCACAACAGGCGGTTATGATCCGCCCGGCCCCGGCGATGCTCTTCCAGAAAAGCCATGGCCCCCTGGGGGTTGATGATGCCCAGGGCCAGAAAGTCGGGACTCAGCAAGGTTTCCCGGGCC
>JACQXV010000221.1 GCA_016208715.1 Candidatus Woesearchaeota archaeon
ATCTGGGAATCCGATGACGGCACTTACAGGACATATACAAACCAGCAGCTTTATTATGAGGTTAATAGGTTTGCCAATGTCCTGAAAAAGCACGGGGTTAAAAAGGGGGACAGGATAATAATATATCTTCCCATGATCCCGGAGCTTGTTATTGCCATGCTTGCATGCGCGAGGATAGGTGCGATACACAGTATTGTTTTTGGCGGGTTCAGCGCACAGGCATTAAGGGACAGGACCCAGGACTGTAAGGCAAAGATCGTAATCACCTCGGATAAAGGTGTCAGGGGCGGAAGGCTTGTTCCCCTTAAGGCAAATGCCGATGCTGCCGTTCAGGAGTGTCCTACCGTTGAGAAGATGATAGTTGTAAAAAGGGTCGACGGTATAGATATGGAGCCGGGAAGAGATTTCTGGTGGCATGATGAAATTAATGCAGCGGATATTACTAATTATTGCGAACCCGAAAAAATGGACGCCGAAGATCCGTTGTTTATACTCTATACCTCTGGATCTACCGGAAAGCCCAAGGGAGTTCTTCATACGACCGGTGGATATCTGCTTTTTTCAAACCTTACGTTTAAATGGATATTCGACTATCATGACGGGGACATACATTTCTGCACCGCTGATATCGGATGGGTCACAGGACATACTTATATCGTTTACGGCCCTCTTTCGTATGGTGCAACAAGTCTCATGTTCGAGGGTATCCCCACATATCCGAATCCCGGAAGATTCTGGGACATCGTAGATAAACATAGGGTCAGCATTTTTTATACGGCTCCAACGGCTATAAGGGCTCTGATGAGAGAGGGAGAAGGCTGGGTAAAGAAACATTCTCTGTCTTCTCTGAGAGTACTTGGAACAGTGGGCGAGCCGATCAATCCTGAGGCATGGATGTGGTATCACACCCATATCGGGAAGGGGAAACTCCCGATTGTTGACACATGGTGGCAGACAGAGACGGGAGGGATTCTCATAACCCCTCTGCCGGGTGCTATGACATTAAAACCTGGTTCTGCAAACAGACCATTCCCCGGAGTAGTGCCTGCAGTTTTAAAAGAGGACGGTTCAAAGGCCGGCATCAATGAAGGCGGATACCTTGTAATCGAGAAACCATGGCCCGGGATGATCAGAGGTACATATGGAGATCCTGAGAACAAGCGAATTAAAGAGATTTATTTCTCGAGGTTCCCGGGCAGATATTTGACCGGAGACAGTGCAAGGGTTGATGAAGATGGCGATTACTGGCTGATGGGGAGAATAGATGATGTTATTAATGTTTCCGGTCACAGGCTTGGAACCGCTGAGGTGGAATCTGCGCTCGTCAGCCATGAAGCTGTTGCCGAGGCTGCCGTAGTCGGATTCCCTCATGAAATAAAGGGTGAGGGTATATATGTATATGTGACCTTGAAAGATGGGATCAGGCCGTCGGAAGAACTTAAAAAGATATTGACAGGTCACGTCAGAACGGTTATAGGCCCTATAGCTACACCGGATAAGCTTCAGTTTACACCGGCTCTGCCGAAGACGAGAAGCGGTAAGATAATGAGGAGGATCCTCAGGAAGATCGCATGGGGACAGGTCGAAGACCTCGGTGATACATCAACTCTCGCAGATCCGTCCGTAGTAGACACTATTGTAAAGGGGAAACTGTAATCTCTATTTTACTTTCCTTCAATTATCCTCCCCTCTTCCTCCGTCACCTCATACAACCCATAAACAATATCATCTATCTTTAATTTTTTGGTTCTACTGGCTTTCCTGTGGATCCCCCTCTTTGGAAAAGAGGGGTTAGGGGAGATTTTATAAATCATAAATTTCCCCCTATCTTTTCAATTACGCCTTCTATGTTTTCAAAAACTTCTCTGTCAGAAAATCTC
>JACQXV010000222.1 GCA_016208715.1 Candidatus Woesearchaeota archaeon
CATGTCCTGCCTTTCTTGAGCGAAACCGTCACCATTCCCGCTGTCATCATCCCGGAAAACGGACAGCCCTTCTCCACCACCTTTGACCGGCCGCGCTATTTAAATATCAATGTCCAAAGGATTGAAGATGAGATCGTTGTCCCTGCCCAGGAGGAACAGAGGCAAAGGGAGGCGGCACTTCTTGCGGAATTAGAGAGAAAAAAGCATGACGCCGAGGCTCAAGCGGCAATCAATGAAGACGAAGGCGTCGAAGAAGGCGAAATCGTGTATCGGGTCTATGGAGGCGAAGCCCAGTTGTATGGCCGTTCCTGGACCAACATGAATCCTCTTGACGCGATGACGCCTGTTCCCACCAATCCTGACGTAGGATGGAAGTCCATGTACAGAATCCTGTCTGGATTGCCCAATGCCAACACAGGAAATTGTTTGGCTATTGGGACGCTGGAAAGAACGGAAGGAGTTGGACGTCAGCAAGCGCCTAAAGCAAGCAATCTTCGCAACGCCCCCTATCCTGATCCCCACAACTATGCCTGGCAGAAAGGTGGTTGGCCTGAACTCGTAATTCCCGAGTTCGCCAATGTCAGGGCTTATGTGAGAGTTAAGCCAGCCGAGGCTTGCATTCCCGTGGACTTTTAATATGTCAAAAGATTTGTATTTTATCGGTCTTGAAATTCAAAAGCCCATGCGATGTCATGCTTTGGATGAAGAAAATCCTTCAGGGCGGCCCGGAATGAGCCATTATCTGCTTGAACTTTATGAACCTATTTTTCGCATCCGTCCCTCATTATATAAGGGTGGCTACTGGGCCGGCGGCCAAGACAATGTAGGCAACGTAGTTGCAAAGCTTCTTTTTTTTCCAACTGGAGTATCGGACAAAAATGGAGTTGTAAAACAGCCGTATGGAGAAACAGGACCTTTTTTGGGAACCGTAGGTTGCTTCGGAGATGAT
Source organism: Candidatus Woesearchaeota archaeon (assembly GCA_016208715.1). GTDB lineage: Archaea > Nanobdellota > Nanobdellia > Woesearchaeales > UBA11576 > JACQX01. Next base: position 950 of record JACQXV010000222.1, read on the forward strand.
TCCAAGGCGGCTCTGGATGGAAATTACTCTATTGTCGACCGAGCTATGCTCTGCGTCTCCGAGAAACAGGCCCAGGAATTCCTGCAAAATTTAGAAGCGCTCAAAAAGAAGCGTTACTATCTAGACTTCTTCGGCACAAGAAGCGCTGAGGTGATCAAGGGTCTGACCATTGACGGCCGCAAGGACAATTGGCTTCTCAAAATTAGCCCTCCGGTTAGAGGCCATTATTTTGGCCGGGTCAAAGACATTGCCTACCTTGTTTTTTATTTTAAAGATTTCCCTAGGCCGCCAAATTTTGATGCCTTAGGAGGCGGGGCCTCGCCTTTTCATGAGGATGCCGTGATTAAGGTAATCGAAGATTCTTTTACCGAAGAAGACTATCAATGGGCTTTTATTAAAGGAGGCCATTACAGCGATGAATGCGTGCTGTTACCCTTCCCTCGTCCTGAGTGGCCCCAACCCGACAGCATGGAGGTTAAACACGACAGGGCGGCCGCATATTATGCCCAGAAATGCCGGAGTTACCTTTTAACCAAGAAAGGCTCCCATCCCCCCATTCCTATTAAATTGCAATTCTACCTGACCGACAAA
>JACQXV010000053.1 GCA_016208715.1 Candidatus Woesearchaeota archaeon
TGTCCTTCTGGAACAACTATTGCCTAAAGAAGCGCTCGACGCGGCCGAAAAAATATTGCTGGAAAGCCAGGCTAAAGCCATTCTTGCCGATCACAGACCGGTACTTAAAGAATATCCGTCTGCCCGGGTAACCGTGTCCGAGGGGATCAAGAACCGGATATACGGTGAAATGTCGACAACGATCGGCATGCTTGGCAGTGCGACCAAAGGAGAATTGGAGTTCCGGCAGAAAAGTATATTCCAGCGGTACGCTATCTGGGAGCAAATAGCGCGGGAAGAATTCACGTTACGCGGTGAACCGGAAAAGTTCGATAACGAAATAAGGTCGTTCGGCGCAGGGCTTATAGCGCTTAGCGGGAATAACGGACTTGATCAGCTCCTGCATCTTTTAACTCAAGAATATATTTCAACGGACTTAACGGGAGAGATGGAATTCTCGGCTGATGAAAAAACAGTGATCTTTAAGCTTAGCGGCGAGCTCAAGGATATGACACGCAAGCAGTTTGTTATTTTCGCGAAACCCACAGTAGAATTTCCGGCGAGTAAGATAGAGATAGCGGCTATTACTGTTACCGAAGGAAGAGAACAAAGATTGATTCGTGAAGTGGATTTTGAAGGCAGCCCGGGAGAGTATGTTTTTAGCCTCGCGCCTGGCTCCAAGAACTATTCGGATAAATATGTGGAAGACGCCGGATTTAATATGGCGAATGTCGACAGGATCGAGATACGTTTCAAGGGCTCCGTAAGAGGTAAGATCGATTTCAAAAAGCCGCATATACAGGCGAGCACATATAAAAGCCCGGCAGAATTCAAGAAAGAACCGATCGATCTTGATAAAATGCCCCAAGAAAAGATCATTATTCCATTCACGCCCGTGGAGGGGAAAGACAAAGGGATATTGAAAGGTGTGGTGCCGAATGACGGGATAATGCGGTATGATCTCAAATCTTATGAAAAAAATTCGGAAGATAAGACAGAAACAAAACTGCTGGACGGGACCGGTAAAACGTATACCATAAGCGGCACATTGCCCAAACCTTATAATAAAGCGGGTGTAGTTGTATATATATCGCTTGTGGATTCGAATGTTGCTTCGGAA
>JACQXV010000218.1 GCA_016208715.1 Candidatus Woesearchaeota archaeon
AGGTCTAAAGCGGTTTCCCTCCCATTTTTATCACATAGTCTTCATCGATTGTCTTGACATCTCTATTCTCCATCAATATTTTTCCGTCCACAATCATTAGACCTTAGGCGCAATTGAGTGTTTAACCAGTTTTGTGGACATATTTTCGATGAAGGGAGAAAGTCCGTAAGCGTTACTCCAGTGAGATATTTGCCTTGGATATTCGTGGATGTTGATTAGGCTTTTTTCCTGTGCAAGCTGGCTTATCGCCGGGTGTGCTTTATTGCTTAATTACAAATGGCTGTCTAGGAGGCCGTTGATTTTCAGGTCTTTCACAGGCCTTGAGGTGCCGGAGTTCGACTCCTTATACTTGAGGATGGAGGCTTTGTACCCGAAGTATGAGGTGGAGAGGCTTTCGAGAAAGGATAGGAAGAGGAAGATAGGTGCTGGGAGACCTTTCAAGCTACCGCTCAAAGGCAGGCTTCTCATGTTCCTCATCCATTATAGGCTGTACATAAGCTCGACGCTCACCGGATTCCTCTTCGACCTCGACCAAAGCAACGTGCTGAAGAACATACGCATCCTCGAACCTCTCGTGAAGGAGTGCATACCCATCCCAAAGAAGCTGTACGAGAGAGCTAAAAGAGCGAGGACGGTGGAGGAGGTTGAAGAGTACTTCCCAGGCTTCAAAGCCTTCATAGACGCCACAGAGCAGGAGATACCTAGACCCAAAGATAAGAGGAAGAGGAGAAGCCACTACTCTGGAAAGAGAAAGAGGCACACCGTGAAGACGCAGCTGACCGTGAACAGTAAGGGGCTAATAATACACAAGACACCCCACGCTAGAGGGAGACGGCATGACTATGACGTCTTCAAGACCAACCATCCGAGGGTTCCACCGGAAGTAAACTGCAACCTCGACCGTGGCTATGACGGGGTGGAGAACGATTACCCAGAGCTCAACCCTACCACACCATACAAAAGAAGAAGAGGCATGGGAGAGCTCACTATGGAGCAGAAGAGCTTCAACCATGAGCTGGCGAAGGAAAGAGTGGTAGTTGAGCATACGATAAGCCGGATGAAGAAGTTCAGGATAATGGGCGAGGAGTTCAGGAACAGGCTTAGATGGTACGACAGGGCGACGGACATAGTCTCAGGACTCGTCAACCTCAGAATAATGGGAACAACCATGTAAAGATCGGAAAAACGGAAAGCGAGGAAGACGCAAAATGCCAAATAGACCATTAACTAATTTCGCCTAAGGTCTAATCTATATGAGAATACTCTCAACAGTCACGCACGCTTGACCTCGTGG
>JACQXV010000197.1 GCA_016208715.1 Candidatus Woesearchaeota archaeon
AAAGGCAAGCGCGAAAAATGGTTTATCAGGAAACTAGCGGAAAGCTCTGATTTACATCGAGCGGCGAGTGCGAAGAATTAGGGAGTCTTCAGGGCTGATGACAAAGCTCCTGGCGATAGACGGGTCATCTAATATTTTTTTTGGATTGTCGGGGGACACCTCACTTAATTGACCAGCGCCGCCGTCTTTTGTTTGGGGCCCGGCTTTCCTTTTCTCAGCGTCCTGCCCAGGATGTTTTCAATCCTGGAAATGAAACCGTGTTCTCCGAGCGGCCTGCCTGTTTGCTCGTGCCGCGCCATGATTTTTTCCTGTTCCGGGGAAATGGGCTCCTCCAGAAATTCCTGCCAGTTTTCAATCATGGATAAGAGCGGCTCTGTTTTGACCAGCTTGTCATCGCGCTTCAAGAGATGGGCCCGGGCGCTGCTCCACGGATAATCCCCGGGTTCGACGGCGATTTTGGCTGCGACGGGATTTCGCTCGATATAGCGGACGCAAGCCAGTAAATGCTGTTCGTCTAAGGCGTAACTGGCAAATCTCCCCTGCCACAGGTGTCCGCGCCAACCCTCACGGAAATTAATTTTGCGCGTATACCATTTGTGAGTTTCCCCGACGGCTTGGGCAAGGCTGTCCTGGGCGTCGGGAACCGCGATGAGGTGCACATGGTTGGGCATCAGGCAATAGGCCCAAATCTCCACCCCGAAGCGCCGGCAGTGATCCGCCAGAAGATCTATATAAAACCGGTAATCTTCATCGCAGAAAAAAGTCTTTTGTCTCCTGTTGCCGCGCTGGGTAACGTGATGAGGAATTTCCGGGGCGACGACTCTCGCTAACCTGGCCATGGTTTATTTTAGAACAGAATTAAGTGATGTGTCCCCGGAATTCCTCGATTTTGCCATAAATCAAGACCCGAAAATTTCTGGCAACAAGGGGACATGGGGTCAGGTCTTCATTTGTCACTTGTTCATGACAAAAATGACAGATGACAGTCCATTCAGCAGAAGGGGCAAGTGAAGACCTGACCCCATGTCCCCTAAAGTTTTCTTGTAAGAAAACCCTGATCCAAATAAATCCACTTAATATCTGTAGATTTAACGGAATCGCCTCGTAGGGAGTTTTCGTCGAAAGAGTAAACAATAACATCAAAGCCGTGGCTGGATTCAGCGAAATCATTTAAACGTAAAATGACTTTTGAAATGTCTTTTTCCTGTCCATATTTTTTTCCAGAAAGCGGAAAGATAAGCTCGGCAAGCCAATAATTCTTCCTGTGGTCAATAGTCAGCCATTGAATAATTCTACAGTCTGCGCCCTCCGATCTTTCCAGACTGATATGACGAAGCCGGCGATTTTTGGCTTCTTCGAGAAACCGAAGCTGTTCTTTAGCCTGCTCCTCTGAGACACAAAGAATAGCGCGGTCTTCGACGGAGTTGTTGTAAGTTAGAATAGGCATACTACTTCCCTCTTGCCATTCAAATTCTGGCATATCAAAATCTATCCGATCCATCCTTTCTTCTCTTCTTGGGCAGATTATGGAACCATATATAGATTTTTGTCCCTTTAAAACATGGGAGGCAAATATTACTTTGGAAATATCCTTTGGCCTATTGTAAATTTCCGCAGGAATTGGAGTGGCAAATTCAAGAATGAAATCTGCTTCAAATTCTGGGTTTGAACTTTCTTTCTTCTTTAAAATCCGGCAGGGCTGAATTTCCAGGATTGAAAGTCCGATAAAATACATTCTTTCCATCATGGTTAAAACGGAGGGCTCATTGTAATACACTCATTGCCGGGAACAATTTTCACTCGGAGCCTTGCGTTTGGTATTTCAATTTCCGGCCAGCCACCTTCTTGCCAGCTATAATCATCCGGATCAGGGGGCCGAGGTGTAGCCGGTAGGGCTCTATGTGGTTTTTCGAATAAATCGGCAGCGTCTATCAATTCGCCGATAGCCAAACAAACCCCCGTATTGTTGTTTGGTAGTCCCGCTCGGACTCTATAGTAACTTTTTGGGCCAATCCTTGTCGGCACGATAAAATGTCCGAGACGAGGATCAAGATTTGTCCAATAACGCGCTTGAAACGGATCCGAATGGTCAGGAGAAAACAACGAAGATTGCCCGCCGCCCACCCTATAAACCGTCATGCCGATAGCGGTCTTCTCTTGCAATTTTTGTTCGATTTGATTTTTAACTTCTTCTATTTTCCTTCTCTGCTCTTCCCGTGCAGGAATGACCAATCTATCCTCAAGTTCTTGGACATCAATATTTAGATAGCGCGGCCGGTCAAAGGTGGTGGAGAAGGGCTGGCCGTTTTCCGGGATGATGACCGCGGGAATGGTGACGGTTTCGCTCAAGAAAGGCAGGACATGGGTTTCTTGGGGCTGGTCATTGTTCTGGCTGATG
>JACQXV010000083.1 GCA_016208715.1 Candidatus Woesearchaeota archaeon
TACTCACATCAAGAGTGCCAAACTCATTCTTCAAAGAACGCACCTCCGAAGCCAAAGTCGCCTTATCGGTGGAGACATCATCAAGTGCCTGTTGTGCCTTGCCAAGATCCTCCATAGCTTTCTCTTTTTTGCTTTGGATAGTGTGCAGTTCAGAATCGGCTTCTTCAATGCGCTTGACGATCTCGCGTTCCTTTTCTTTGAGTAACGATTGTTTTTGTCCAAGCAGCTTGTCGACCATGTGCAGGTCTTCTTCTTTTTGTGCAAGGAGTGCTTTTTTGCGCAGGTAATCTTCTTCTGACTTTTTAAGGTCAAGTTCGCGTTCAAAGAGTTCTTTTTGTTCTTTTCCGAGCCGGCCTAAGCCGTCGGTTTTCGCTTTTGCTAGCGTCTGCAGTTCAGCGCGTGCGTGCTGAATTTGCTGCTCTAGCTCCGCCTTTGTTTTTTGCAGGCTCTCTATCTGGTCGTTGAGCTCCGCGATTGTGTCTTCAAGTGATTCTTGTTCTTCCCCGAACTGGTATCGGGCGGCATCAGCTACTCCCCTGCGCACTCCTCCTTTACGCACCTCAAGCGCCCGTTCACGGCGTTCGAGTTCTGCAATGCGGTTGATCACTGCGTCCTCGTGCGCGTGCAACGCAAGTTTTTTCTGATTGACTTGTTCGTTGAGCGCGTTGACCTTTGCGCGCAGCGCTTCGAACTCCTTCTTGCGTTCATTGATGTTGAATTCCTGCTCTTTGAGCTGCACAAGGTTGGTCACGTCTGCAAGCCGTTCGTTTGCTTGCGTGATCTGGAGTTCAATCTGCGATTTCTTCGTAAGTAGTTTCTCGGTGTCCTGTTGGAGTCTTTCGCACTGCGTGCTGATGCGTGTGCTTTTGGGGTCAAGCTCTTTTGCTTGTGCAGTCAGTCGTGATTCGCGCTCGCGCATATCTTTGTGTTCCCGCTCTCGCTCAAGTGTTGATCGTCTGGTTTCAAGTGCGGTAACATCACGAAGGAGCAGGATGCGCTCTTCCTCAAGTGATTTGAGGTTCTTCTGAGTATCCTGCAGTTGTTTGCGAAGTTTATCACGATCTTTAAACGATTCTTGTTGAGCAAGGGATAAATGCTTTCGTTGAAGCGTTAGTTTCGTTTCTGCCTCTTCAACCTCCTGTTGTTTTTGCGCGAGTGTTGAGAAAAGTTTGTTGAGGAGTTGCTGTTTCTGTTCAAGCACTTTTGCCTTTTCCCGCACGTTTTGGTCAGAGAACTCTAATACGAGAGGCTTGGCCGCGCTACGCAGCGATACATTCCTAATGTTGAAAATATTGCGTTGTTCCTTCTCGTCGGTCGGCGATGGTATTCCTACTAATAGTTTGTTTTTTTGTTGTACTGCAGCTTTTTGTTGTTCTGCACCTAACAGTGAAGGTTTGTCAAAAGATGGTAGGCTCAGCGCGTCAAGAAGTGACGGCAATGGTTTGTTTTTGGTTTTGTTCTTTGTGAACAGTCGAAAGAAAAACCCTCTCGATCGCGCAGTATCGTCGGATGTTTCTGAAGCCACAATAGACCCGTCAAATGGCTGCTGTGAATCGGGAAACGTTTTGCTTTGTTGCCTTGATGGATCGAGGACGAGAAAATCGGGTTCCCGGGTATGCACCGGAAGTACGTGGGAAACATCCGCTTCCAGAGCGGTTATTTTTGATGAGCGGCCGCCCGTGCTTTTTAGAACACTTTTCAACAAACTACCTCGAGTAGTTTTGGATGAACCAGAAGCCATTTTTCCTTGTTCTGCGAAGAGCTTGTCCATCTCTTTTGCAAGTTCGTCAAAGCCCATACAACTCCTCGAACGCCTCTTGTTAAACAGTACAAAAGAAGCCGGCGCGACTTCGGTTGCGACCAATATTCACCATAAAATGAGTATTTCAAACACTTATAAACTTTTATTACTATCAAAAAGTGGCTTCTTTTCTGAAGCCGCATTGCAGACAAACAATAAAATCACGTAATAAAATCCTGTTTGTAAGCTCAGACACGTATTCGGGACATGGCCATTGAAACAGGCTCTGTCCCGAATCTGCCGCTGCCACCCGGCGAGCTGAAACGATAAACAGGTTTGTTAAACATCCTCTCGGTGACAAGATGACAAGTACATTCACAGCGAGCGGTGCAGCGGCCGAGCGTAAGCGAGATTCGGGACAGAGCCATTGAAACAATAAGCTTTATAAAGCACCCTCTGTTTTGCAAAAGAAAGCGAATATCGGTTCAGAATGGAACAGAATGGAACTTATATTCAAACGCAAAAATCAAAGGAATAAATCGGGAATGAAGTGAACGGAGGAAGTGAACAGACATGCAAAACGAAACACGATGTTCCTCCTGCAAAAAGAAGATTACGAACATGAAGGCGGTTACCCGTTTCAAATGCCCACACTGTGCAAAGCAAGAGATTGTTCGTTGTGGACACTGCCGAGAGATTGTTGTGAAATATAATTGCCCCGAGTGCAGTTTTGTGGGGCCAAATTAAGCAGGCCGGGGGCGATGTCGTTCTATGGCGGATGTTATTCTTACGTTCAAGGTGATGCCAAGCAATGTGGCAGTCAATCTGCAAAAGGCGCGCTCTGAAATAGAAGAGCGCATCAAGCATTTTGGCGGCTCGATCGGGAAGGTTGAAGAGGTGCCAGTTGCATTCGGTCTAAAGTCGCTTAACATCATTTTTATAATGGACGAGAATGTTGGTTCTACAGAAGATTTAGAAAAAGAGATTGCGCAGATCAAGGGCGTGGGTTCTGTTGACGTGATTGATGTTCGTAGAGCCGTGGGATAAAACGATGCTAAAGTAATTAAAGTATGTCACGAAGCAGTTTCCGTGCTTTTTTGCGCGTTGCTGTATCCATGACGATCTTGATTGCACGGCTTTTCTTGTTGAGGTTGCGCAGCCACGTTACTTCTGATTCAATGAGTCCAAGCTCTGAAAAATCGACAAGGAACGTGCGTACTCGCCGAACCGAGAGCGGTTCAACATTATTCTTTGCACATACCTCAACGTAATGTTGGTACACTTCTCCTCCGTTGAATTCATCTTTGTTGGATAGCAGGATGGCAAGATAGAGGAGCTTCTGATGCTTCGTCAGAGTAGTGAGCGTGTGCAGCACCGTGTCTTTCTCGAGGTTACTGTCTGCCTGGTCGACGACATCAAGGCTGATCTTTGGCTTGTTTTGTGAGAGTGCGATCTTGGCGCAGGAGTCGAGCAACTCAAGTGCTTTGCGCGCATCGCCTCCTCTGCCTGCCTCGATCTCTGCAATCTTCTCGATGACTTGATTGCTCACTGCGTCCTTGTTGAATGCGTACTTAGCGCGGTCGGCAAGAATGTCTTGGAGTTCTTCAGCCGTATATGGGGAAAAGATTATCTTTACACGGCTAACAGTAGACGCGGTTTTGGGCTTTATGAAATCAACGACGCGCATGTCATTGCTAATCAAGATGGTCGACAGCCTTGACTCCCCTCGAGGCGTAATACGGCTGAGGCGATAAAGGATATCATCTCCACTCTCACGAAGTGCGTAATCTACTTCGTCAAGGATCATGATGATGTGGGACTTTTCGTCAGCAAGAACATCGTTGAATTCGTTCACTGCTTTTGATCTTGTCCAGCCGACGCGAGGATAACTCTTTGCAGGATTAATTTGTGAGAGTGCATCAATTAGAATGGTGGTCTCTGTGCGGTTCTCAGAACAGTTGACGTACACGCGCTTTATTTTGAGTGTCCGCTTCTTTGCCTCAGATTCAAGTTCTGAAAGTAGTTCGGTTACTACTGCCGTCTTTCCTGTTCCGGGATTGCCATAGAGAAATACACAATTTACTGCAGAGTTCATGAGGATCGGTGCAAGTTCCATGATAAGCTCATTTTTTTGTTCGGTGCGGTGCAGAAGGCCTGTTGGAGGGACAAGCGCGTACAGGACATCACGATCTTTGTAGAGCGGGTTTTGAAGAACGTCGGCGAAGGTCATTGAAGATTTTTTTGGGGTCGTGATGAGAAACACCTGAATTCATACTGTCCGGTTACTGTCCGGTATCCGAGCGTTTACTTGCTGTTGCTTTCTTCAATGCAGTCCCCGCATTTTCTGCTGGAAAATCGCTCAGAACACCTTTTAAATGAGCAATGCTCCTATTTAAATATTCCGCTTTTTCCGGCGCTTCCTCCACTTCCGATGTTGTACTGTGCGCATTAGACAAGCAGAAATCAACGCACCGCAAGCAAAACTTTTTTATACGGAACAAAGCCCGCGAGAGTTCGTGACCCCCATAAGGATGTATGATATTCTCAAGAAGCGCCTCGCGATTAACATACTAAAAGCGCTGTACGATCAGGAATTTGTTCAAAAGGCCGCGCACACTATCTCGCTGGCGAATCTGTGTGCCAGACTAGGTGTACAAGCGAAGAACCTGGAAAAATCTCTGGTTCTGTTGGTTGGTGCGAACATGATCACAAAGGAAGATTCTGGCGATGCAAACGGGACGATCCTGAGTTTGCGCAATAAGGGTAAGCGGTTTGTAGAGCAATTTGACATTCTTCGTGATATTTTCTTCGACAAGAAAGAAGAGCAGAAGTTTTTTAAGATTAATTATGAACTGACGGCGCTTGAAAAGAGGCTGCTCATGCTGTGTTACAAGATGCAGTCGGAAAGCGCAACTCCAATTCCGCTGCGTTCGCTTGCGCTGGAAGCGTATCCACACCAAGAGCCGTCAAAAATGACAGGAACAGTCTCACGATACATTACAAAACTTGCGAGCCTGAACTTGGTTAAGAAAGAGCGGCAGTCTGATGGGTTCTTTATCGGAGTGACTGAGTCTGGCGAGAAAGTTGTGAAGAATCAGCTTATGGAAAAACCGCTCTAACACTATTCCCGGAGAGTGTTCCAGTTTTTGCAGCCGCCGCCTCAAATACAATTTCTTACAAGTTCCTCAAACCCCTCCCGCGGCATAGTTGTACGCAAGCCAGTCGGTGAAAAATGTGTGGGGCTTATCAGATACCCCTTCTGTTTGACAGAGTCGATGATTCTCGCGAATTTCGGTACAGCCGGCATCTTGTGCGCCTTGCAGATCATATGAATGTCGTAAAATCCGATCGTGGAAATTTTCGCTTCTTGTGCAATTCTGTTCAAGCATTCGCGATCAAACGGGTAAGGAAGCGGTTTGCTTCTGTTCATCATTCTTTTCACAAGTTCATTGTCCCACAGTCGGCCCGTCCACAGCGGCCCCGCATCTTGATAGGTGCCGTGCTGATCAATGATCTTGTCTACTGCACTCTTGCTTTTGCGCACAGCAAAAAAGACGCGCATGTAATGCTCTTTGGAATATGAAAACACGGGTTCAAGCGCTTTTTCGAATTGTGATGCGACGAGTTGAACCTTTCGAATGAGGATGCGCAGACCGAGCTCGTGCATGAGGTGGTTATGATGAGGTTGAGCCCAATAGCGCCGTCTGCACACACGCGCATAGGTGCCACACAATGATGATGTGTCGGTTGCTGTGACTGCAAGTAATCCTGTACGCGAAAGCCGAATGACTGCATTGTTGAGAAATGGATTGGGCGAGCCAAACGGATCTATGTCTATGTAATCAAATCCTTTGCTTTGCAGCAAAAACATATTGGCATCTTGGTTTGTGATCGTGTATGGTCTGCTTCGCGCGCTATCGTGGTTGAGTTCAATATTTTTCTTGATAAGCGCGCAGGCCTTGGCGCTGTGATCGTTGAATGCAATTGTGGCAATCTTGCCGCGATCGAGTTCGCACATGAATCGGATGCCTCGCACTCCTGATCCTGCAAGGGGGTCTGCGATCGTAAGATTTTTTGATTCGATTGAATTGAGCAGCAGGATACTTATGTCGCGATTGAATTTCATGACGGGATTATAGAAGACGTCAAGCTTGTGCGAAATCTTTTCATTGACTGGCACATGGATGCTGGCACTTCCTTCCGTGATTGTCTTGTACATGGTGAGTTTAATGGATTCCTTCAAGATAACAACAGCACACTGCCCAATCATCCAGCAAAATTAGCGCCACCTATGGGGAAGCGTGCTTCCGAAGTAAGGTCCGCTACCTTGAGCGGATATTGAGCCGATATTTAGTTGATATTGAGTTGATAATAACTATGCTCTTCAACCATGATCTCGTGCGCTAAGTGGGGCGCGGTGTAGTGAAGTTGTAGGGGCGTTCTCAATGTGACTACGATGCAACACCAATGCAACACGTATCTTGACAGCGTCAGCAGATACATGGGCTCTGCCCGGAATTGTGCCGCTGCCACCCCGCGAGCTGAAACGATTTAGATTGTGTTAGACATCATCTCGGCGACAAGATTACTTGAGAGGTTCACAGCGAGCGGAGCACCGATAGCTGTGCAGCGGCCGCTGAAAGCGAAATTCCGGACAGAGCCAGATACGTGCAAAGCTTTAAAAAGCATTCGAATTTCTAAGTCAATAAATGAAAGTTCAAGGTCAGCTATATGGCTCAAAATCCACAAACAATACGCAGTCCGGTCTGCACGTGCCTGGGGCATGTCGATCATGGAAAATCAAGCATCCTTGATGCGATCCGCGGCACGTCTATCACCGCGACAGAGGCTGGCGGGATCACGCAGGCGATTGGCGCCTCCATCATTCCGCTTGCAACTATCAAGAAGCGATGCGGCGGTCTTCTTGAGACGCTCAAGATGCAGTTCACAATTCCCGGCCTTCTCTTCATCGATACTCCTGGCCACGCAGCATTCACGAACCTGCGCAAGCGCGGCGGAAACCTTGCAGATATTGCAGTGCTCGTCATTGACATGAATGAGGGGTTCATGCCCCAGACGCTTGAAGCACTTGAGATCCTCAAATTCTACAAGACTCCTTTTGTCGTTGCTGCAAATAAGCTTGATTTGACATCTGGCTGGCAGAAAAAGGAAGGGGCAGTCGTTGCAAGGATCAATGCACAAAATCCCACCGTGACAGCGCACATCGAGACAAAGCTGTACGAGATCGTCGGCAAACTTGCAGAAAACGGTTTTAGTTCTGAACGGTTTGATCGTGTGGGCGACTTCACCAAAGAGATCGCTATCATTCCGGTCTCTGCAAAGACGCAGGAGGGAATTCCTGAGCTGTTGATGGTGCTTGTGGGGCTTGCACAAAAATTTTTGGAATCAAGCTTGAGAATCAATGTGAAGGGTGGAGCAAAAGGAACAATTCTGGAAGTCAAGGAAGAGAAGGGCCTTGGTACAATACTCGACGTTATTATCTACGATGGCACGCTCAAGACGAACGACCTGATCGTAATCGGCGGAATAGAAAAACCACACACGACGAGAGTACGCGCGCTTCTGACGCCCGCGCCGCTTGCGGAAATCCGTGATAAAAAATCTCATTTCACAAAAGTGCAGTCTGTTGTTGCAGCGAGCGCCGTGAGGATCTCTGCGCCGAATGTTGAAGGAGTAATTGCGGGGATGCCGCTCCGTTCAGCTTCGCAGACTACACTTACGCTGGTTGAAACAGAAGTGCAGAAAGAGGTTGAGGAAGTTTTGATTACGACCGATAAGGAGGGCATTCTTGTTAAAGCAGATACGATTGGAAGTTTGGAGGCGTTGAGTAACATCTTGCACCAGCATAATGTCAAGATTCGCAAGGCGAGTGTTGGAGAGATCACAAAGAAGGACGTGGTGGAGGCGCAGTCGAATGCACAGACGAGTCCAGTCACAGCCGTGATTCTTGGCTTTAACATTAAGGTATCTGATGAGATTAAGAATACTACAACAAATGTCAAGATATTCCACAGCGACGTCATCTATACATTGATTGACCAGTTTGAGTCGTGGCTTGCCGCTGAAACAAAGCGACTTGAAGCGCGAAAGATCGAGGGACTCGTGCGCCCGTGCAAGATGCGTATCATTCCCCATTATGTATTTCGGCAAAGCAATCCCGCGATCGTCGGAATGGACATTCTCGTGGGAACAATAAAGGTTGGAATGAAAGTGCTAAAAGATGGCAAAGAGATCACCTCAATCAAGAGTATTCAGCATGAGAAAGAAAGTGTTTCGAGTGTTAACGCTGGAAAGCAGGTGGCCATCGCTTTGCCGGGTGTCACAGTTGGCCGACAGATTCATGAAAACGATGTTCTTTACAGTGCGATTCCTGAGCCGGATTTTCGCAAGCTCAAAGATAACAAACAACATTTAAGTAAGGATGAAGTCGAAGTGCTTAAGGAGATTGCGCAGATGCGCAGAAAGGAAAATCCCGTGTGGGGAGTCTAATGCTGCTGACAAAATGCGACTGACAAAAGCAAAGCTGCGTTAGTGATGCTTTCTTCGAAGAAGATGCAAGTGCGGCCGCTTATAATAGTAAATGACCAAATACACAAAGAAAAATACTAATGCTGCCATGAGTACAATGTAGATTTGGTTCTTGGTCCCTTGAGGAACTGCAGTCTGCTGTACTGCGCTTAGCGGTGTTTGTGCCGCATCCTTCTGGGGTCCGGGTGTAAGATTTTCGCGCGCAATGTTTATCGGAATGTTTGTGAGTGTTTTCACTGCTTCCTCGGTCGCTCCTGATTTGCGCAGCTGGTCTGCGATGAATTGGTCCTTATTCATGATCAGATTATTTATGATGTCCTTGTTCTGCCTGGCGCTCGAAAGAAAGGTGCTTTGCGAATGATCCTTTATCAATCGATCAAATGTTGCAATGGCCTCATCATATTTATCGAGGCGCAGCTGTGTCATTGCCATCTTGTATAGCACTGCATCCATTCGATTATAGGAAGGAAATTGGTTCAAAATCGAGTTATACTTCTGCAAGGCTGCTTCAAAATGTCCTGAAAAGAATAGCTCTTCAGCTTCTTCAAAGATGTTCGCCGTGGTCTGGGTGGGTTGTTCGGAAGGTGCAGCCATTGCAGACAATGCGCTCATAAGACTGATAGAGAGTGCGAAGAGGAGGGCGAAGACTACGCAGCTCAATCGAAGATAGAAACAATAAGATGCCAATTTCCTGCTCCGCGCCATTCTGAAAAGAAAATACGCGTACGTGGAAAGCTTAGACGAACTTCACCTTAAGCTTAACGACCAGCACAATTTCCGCCACCGCCCTTTTGCGAGGGATGAAAGTAACTGTATAGATGCTGACAAGGGGGATGCCCCGCACGGCTTTCGCCCCCTGCACGATATATATTATTCTCCAACCTCCTGAGAAATTTATAGAAATTTATGTATTTGTTTAGCAGACCGCTTCGCAGCGTCGCCACGACGCTCGCTACGCATGTTAAGGTGAGTAACGGGCCGAGAATAGTGCGAGACGCTGTGAACGCCGTCAGCCTGGCCGGTGGCGAAGCTTGCTAAACAAATACAAATTTATCAGTCAGGTTATTTGGGCAGGGTTGTTGGGATTTGGGTTGAGTTGTTGGGGGAAGATTGTATATATGCGTCATAACAAGATGTGCCATAACAAGAGAAATACATTGAATCGCGCATTCTTAGTAGGTTTGGTTTTGTTTTTTTTGCTCGCGGTTGTTGTTCTTGCAGGTTGTCAAAGACAAGAACTTGTTCAAAGCCCTTCTGTTCCCGTAGCGAAAACTCCGCCGAAGGCTGTTTCTGCGCCCACCGAAGAATCTTCAGCGATGGCATCCAAAGTATCGACGCTTTCACAGGGCGAGACACGCACTCCAACGAAGCGCGTGCGCGATCTACTTGCAAAGCAAGGCTTGAAAGTCAAAAGCATGATTTTCATGTATCAGGACCCACAGAATAAACCAGAGAAAGATCGATATTTTATCAAAGGCGAAAAAATGAAGATTGCGCTTGCACAGCTCGATCATATCACCGATAATATCTATGTGAACACTATATATCTTGACCTGTCAACCCAAGAAGCCGTTGGTTACTGCGAAGCAAAGATGTATCGTTGCAAAGATCCTAATAAACCATTTCCTGTTCCGTTGAGCAAGTACGAGCGAAAGACTCCGGTTGACTGGATCACCGGCATCACGTACGCTGAAGAGATCGGTTCGGAGACCATCGATAATCGCGGCGTGACGATTCTACAGTTTGAAGATGACGGCTCAACAGTAAAGATGTGGCTTGATGTGTTTTTCGGCGTTCCACTGAAAATTCAGGTGGCGAATGGCACAATTGTCGACGAGTATATCTTTGAGGATATCTCCTTCAACTCAGTGACAGATGACCAGTTAGTCCATAAAACTTTTGAAAATGGGTACGCTGTCTCGAAAATCGATGGCTGACTTTTTCTCTTTTCTTTGCAATCATACGAGGTACCCATGGGCTCATTGACGAAATCGCTGCGGATTCTTAACAGCAGGGAGCGCAAACAGCTTCTCGACTTGATTGAGAAGCAGTGGGGCTGTCGTTGGAAGACAGATCTTGGGCTGTTGCAGAGCGAAAAAGACAAGATTTATGCGATGAGTCGCGATGTAGCGCGCCTAGACCTCAGCAATCTTCGGGTTGATAGCGCCGGTCTTTATGTTGCACAACTTCCCAATAAAAATGAGATTAGGCTCACGATTGAAGGTGCGCAGATCATTGGGCCATTGGCGTCGAGAAATGTGATTAACGTCGACAGTATTGCAATGAAGCGCTGGCTGCGCGGAGAGAACATTGAAATGGATTGTAATGATTGTTCTGGTTTTGTGATTCTGCGTTGCGGAAATGATTTCTTGGGGTCAGGAAAGTATAAGGGTGGTGTGGTTCTCAATTTTGTGCCGAAGACCCGCAGGATTTCTTCCGACGCGTAGGATATAAGACAAACAATTTCGTATTTGTTCAGCATCGCTGCCACCGGCCTGTGCTGATGGCAAATAACATCAAGCCACACTATTCTGTGTACATACTATTCTGTGTATTTACTAGCCTTAACATCTAAGCCTGACATACTAAACAAATGCACAATTTTTATAGAAAGGCAGTTCTATAGAAAGGACAGTCAATCAAGCGTGAGATTCCAGATAGCGTCTCCGCGATGATGGACATTGGTTATGACTTTTCCTCGTGTTTGTTTGCGCATGTTCTCGGTATCCAGCAATGCATATCCAATCGCGATTGGTTTATGGTTGTTCTGGTCAAGAACGCGCACCAGCTGTCCTTCCTGGATGCCGTCGTCAATGGCAACGATGCCTGGTCGAAAGACATCCGCGCCTTTTATGAGAAATTTAAGTGAGCCCATGTCTACTGTCACGGTTTTGAGAAGTGGACGCACTTCAAGCAATTTTAGTGTCGGGAGAATTTTTCCGTCACGAAGAAAGAAACAGATTTGCTTGCCGCACGTGAACAGCCAGTCATCAACAAGCGACACAAGATCATTTTTGTTGAAGAATTCGCTGATTCCATGCTGCGCTCGGATCAGCTCGTTGTATTCTTTGATCTCCTTTTTTCCGAGCGTTTTATGTTTCATGTTGTGTTTCATGGCAGCGCACATTCTGTTGCTCAGAGCAGCTCTTCAAGAACTCGCTTAAGTTCACTGATCGTTGAAACTTCGTGATCTGCATACGAAAAATGCTTTCCTGCTTCGCGATCGCTCCAGTCCCCATGTTGCACCCAGACAGTCAGGAGACCAAGTTTCTTTGCAAGTTCCAGGTCGACTTGCGGCTTGTCGCCGACCATGATACATTCATCTGGCATGATCCCAAATCGGTTGCCGATTCTTTCATAAAACGATTGATGCGGCTTGTTGCATCCGGTGTCGTCGCTTGTAATGATAAAGTCAAAAAGATGATGGACGCCAAGATGTTGAAGACGGCGTGTTTTTATTGCCTTCGCGCCGTCTGAGTCGGTCATGAGAATAACAAAGCATTTTTTTCTAAGTTTGGCAAGCAATTCTTTAGCGCCGCTCATCATGCGCACGGATTGATTGACGTGTTTCCAGTACAGATCAACAAGCGCTCGCAGTTCCTCTTCTGATGCAGAGACAGCAAAGTGATTGAAAAGTTCAATAAACCAGAGATGGCGCGAGAAATAACCGGGAGTTTTGCCTTTTGCAAGTTTGCTATATTTTACGTCGAGAAGGTCGAGCTCTTCCTTCGCCTCGCGTTCTGGGATCTGATGCGCCTTTGCAAGGTGCTTTGCGAGGTTCAGATGCGTGGCTTCTTTAGCGCTCTGAAAATCCTCAATTGTGTCATCAAAATCGAAGATGACTGCCTTGAACGCTGGTTCCACAGTTACAGTAGTGCTTTTGGTTGGATCCTGCAGTTGACGGACGATGCTGCGATTGATGTCCTTTGCCGCCTTAGTGGCATATGTACCGACGGTTCTTTCTGACAGGAAATTGCTGATGCGAAATACAAGTTCATGATGGCTGCAAAATGCATTGTTTGATTTGCAGGTAAAAGAATCGTGATGCGATCCGCATTGCAATTGAACTCGAAGTGTCTTATATGTCTGGCACAGTTTCTGAACTCTGCGGTAATTAAAATCTGCGCGAACGCCGATGATGCAATCTCCTTTCTTTGAGAGATTTGCATCTTTTGTGAATTCGAGCGTGTTTCGATGCGTTACAAGAAGATTAGGATGGCCAAATGCCCGAAATGAATAGGATAATGGCTTCATATGCTTCATACAGTAGAAGAATGTAAGAAACTTATTAAAACTTCCTCAAAACGGTTTACGGTACATTATCAAGTCAGCCATCGAAAGAGCACCGGGAAAACTTTGGTTTCAACGACGGCCCCTACAATGACGAAAATGATGGAGAGCGCGATGAACAGCAGGCCATCCGTCATGACGTGATGGAATTTTTTTGAGCCCACTTTTTCTCTAAGTGTTGCTTTTGAGATAACTCCTCCAGATACTGCTGCAAAGAAGTAGCTCGCGACCTCGATGATCATGTGCGGCAATAGCGGTAGCAGCGTAAGGAAAAATATGACAAAGAGACTCCCTTGCCCTGATGCGGCGGCCTCGCTCACGATATATCCGGTGATAGCTCCCCAGACTGATGCGTTCCAGACGATGAGAAGGATTCCTCCTGCGCCGTAGAAGAATGACATAATGAAGCATATGACTGCGATCTTGAGGTTGTTGAACATGATTGACCAAAGCGGATTGTCAAAGCTGAGCGCATAGCCTCGGTAGTTTGCAAGGATTGTTAGTTGTTCTTGGAAGAGTTTGATGACTGCTTGCTGTGGAAAGATGGCCGCAATAACTGCAAATGTGAGAAAAATTCCTAAGAACAGAAAGAAGTATATCTCCATGATGTCTTTGTGGTCCTTCACAAGCATCTGCAGGGAGAATTTCTTCTCGCGGATTTCAGCGTTCTCTTCCTCGAGCAAGAGTTTACTCACTGATGGAAGGATGAGAAGTGAGATGAATGCAACTGCAGCAAGGCCGGGATTTCCTGCAAAGATGAATCGTGCAAAGAGAATTCCGAGTACGGAATACGCTACGCCAATCATGAATGCGGCAAGTGGTCGCCGTTCAAGCCAATGGACCCTGATGAGTTGCTCAAAAACCACGCGCGGTCACTTCTTTTGACTGTTAAAAATGATAAAACAAAATAAAAAAAGGCATTTGTTTAGCTAGTCGCTCTCACAGCGCCGCCACCGACCTGCGAGCTGACGGAAAACGGATACGTCTCCACAGCTCTTGGAAAACACAGTCCGCTTTCACATACATACGAGTTGTGAACGATTGCGTATCGTTATTCGGCAGGCTTCATGCCTGCCTTGATGTGGGTTGATAAGGGAGGCACTCTCTTATGTGTCGTGAGCGGCGCGGTGAGCATAAGAGCTAAACAAATACAAAAAAGTATTTGTTTAGCGGCACCGCCACCGACCCGCGAACCAATGACAAATCAGCGGCCCTTCTTCCAAGTCAGCTTGCCCTTCTGCTGAGTCAGATTGCCCTTCTCCTGAGTCAGATTGCCCTTTAATATTAGTACTCCCCTTAACGCCTGCCCCGAACTACTGACCGTCGAATTGCACGAATTCTCCGCCCGCAGTTCTGCTGTCGTTTGCAACAGCGAGCAACATCATTACAATTCCCGTGATTGCTACAACAGCAACAATCGCCGTCATAAAAAGCCCAGAGTTTCCCGAGTCCATTTACATCCCTCCATGTCGTTTATCTATTGTTAGCTGAATTTATTTTAGTCGAATCTATTTTAGTCGGACTCGGACTTATTTCAATCGCCGTCACAAAAAGCCCAGAGTTTCCCGAGTTCATAGTCGGACTCTGACTTATTTCAGTTGGACTTATTTTAGTCGAATTTATTTTGGTTGAACTATCTATTCGAGACCGTGAGATGAGCCGAGCATCTTTTCCAGTGATGAACGATCGATAAAGCGCTTTCCCGGCCATGCTGTTCGCCTCGTTTGCGGAGAGTCCTCCGCCCGCAGTTCTGCTGTCGTTTGCAACAGCGAGCAACATCATTACAATTCCCGTGATTGCTACAACAGCAACAATCGCCGTCACAAAAAGCCCAGAGTTTCCCGAGTTCATTTACATCCCTCCATGTCGTTATTGCATCCTGCGAAGCAATCTTTGACGAACTCACGCGGCTCAGTAGTTGACCTCACGCACGCTCCTCTT
Source organism: Candidatus Woesearchaeota archaeon (assembly GCA_016208715.1). Lineage (GTDB taxonomy): Archaea > Nanobdellota > Nanobdellia > Woesearchaeales > UBA11576 > JACQX01. The sequence continues at coordinate 14,522 of JACQXV010000083.1, forward strand.
GCGTTCTTCATCTGTTTTTGTTGATACAATTTTCTGTTCTGGCAGAAGGATTTTGCAGGGCAGTCCGAAGAGACGCACCGAGAGCCATCTGAATCACAAGTCATACCCGGAGGACAGTTGCGTACATACTCTGCAACATCGGTCGTTGGGGTGCAGACCCCCGAATCTGCTTTCTTTTGTGGCTGCTGGTACAGCTTATTGTTCTGGCAAGAAGTCTTAGGCGGACAGCCAGCTATTGCTGCAAGCGCGTCTGTTGCTTGTCCCGCCATGTTGCCTCGCTGAGATGCGTATGCGGCGAGCTTTGATTTATCTATGTTAGTTGAATCTATTTTAGTCGAATCTATTTTGGTTGAACTATCTATTCGAGACCGTAAGATGAGCCGAGCATCTTTTCCAGTGATGAACGATCGATAAAGCGCTTTCCCGGCCATGCTGTTCGCCTCGTTTGCGGAAAGAGCAGGATTTTCTGCAACAAGTTCAAGTGCGAGATCAGTTTGGCTCAAAGTTGTTTTGCCGGATTGCGCTGCGGTGATCTGCCGTGGTTGTGCTGGCCCTAAGACAACGGCAAGAAGAGCAACAATTGCAACAAAAACAACGATGACAAGAATATACGCGATGTTGAAGTCGCGCTCGGAGCGTTTATATCGCTTTTTCATGCTAACCTCTTTTAACTTTATATATAAGTACGCTATGTTTGGGTGGAACGGCTATATAAAACTTTGCCAGCCCAGAAGGCTCTGTCTGGAATTGTGCCGCTGCCACTCTGAGAGCTGAATCAAAGAACGTTATGTTCGCGTTATGTTCGTATTTGTTAGCGGCTGTGCCACCGGTTTGCGAGCTTGCGGTTTTTGTATGGTCTTGCCTTATTCTTGGTTTGTTGAGTGGCTTAACTTACACGGTGAGCGGAGCAATCGTAGCGGTGTAGCGGCTGAGCGTAAGCGAGATTCGGAACAGAGCCCTGCCGGACACTGGCTAGCTAATATATACTCTGCTGCGATGAGGCGTTTCTGCCGAGAGGGATCAAGAATAAGATTTTATGAAAAGAGCAGGGAGAATTTTTATTTTTAATAGAAATATTTATAAGTGGCACTGAGTTATGTAAAAATATGCCACGCAGACAAGAACCAGCGCTGGAAGCAGAAGATGAGTTTCCTTCAGACTCTGCAAAAAAGGATGTTGCAGAATCTTCGTTGCAGACTGCCGCAATGAAGATTGATAGCAAAGATAAGGAAATCCTTTGTCTTCTCAATGAACATGCGCGAATTACATCAAAGGCGCTTGGGCAGCAAGTAGGCATCTCGCGCGAAGTTGCGGATTACCGCATCAAGCGATTGACTAAAAACAATCTGATCCGCAATTTCATCACGATCGTAAACGACACGACGTTAGGGTACGAATCATACGTGATGCTCCTTGAACTTCAGAACTATACTCCTGAAGATGAAGAGAGGATCATTACGTTTCTGAAGAATCACCCATTCACGAAGTGGGTGCTCAAGTGCGGTGGTGATTGGGACATTCAAGTGACGGTCATCGCGAAAGACAAGCGGCAGTTGGCGCGCATTGTTGACGAGATCGATAATTTCTGCGGCAGTTCGCTGCGCCGGTACGATCTGGTGATTGTAGTGAATTTGATCAAGGCAGAGAACCTGGCATTCATTTTACCTCATCCCAAGCAAGCAACACCAAGTGTTCAGAAAATCTTAAAGGAAGAAGAGGAAACGGTTGCACGGATTGACCTTGATGCAAAGGATCGTTTACTGCTCAAAGTGGTCTCGGAAGATGCGCGCTTGCCGATCGTGAAGATCGCGCAGCAGATTCATCTCTCAGCCGACGCCACCAACTTGCGCATGAAGAAGCTTGCAAGGCAGGGAGTGATCAAGAAATTTCAAACTGTGATCGATCTTTCAAAACTTAACTGTCTGCTCTATTCAGTATTTCTCAAGATTAATAATTATTCACAGAAGCGTGAGAGCCAGATCCGCACGTTTTTCTCGACGATGCCAAATATCACGTATGCGGAGCGCATCATAGGAAATTGGGACGCGCGCATTCAGATCTCGTGCTCAACCGTGCAGGAGTTCGAACGCATCCAAAAACAGATACGGGAATTTCTAAAGGCAGATCTCAAGTATATTGATTCTGCATTGATGATGAAGGAATACAAGCGCGTGTCGTATCCGAAGGGATTGGAAGAGACGCGAGATTGACTGATTGAGAGAAAAGTCAAAGGCGCGCAATAATCGCCAGTCATAGAGTAATAGATCGTAGAGGCTCTGTCCCGAATATGCCTCTGCCGCCCTGCGAGCTGAAACAAACAGCATAATGTTCATATTTGTTAGCGGCGCCGCCACCGACCTGCGAGCTTGCGGTTCTTGCATAGTCTCGCACGACTCTCGGTTCGTTAAGCGGCTTAACTTACACAGCGAGCGTCGTGGCGGCGCCGCCAAGTGTCTGATAAACAAATACAAAAGTCAAAAGCTCGCGACCACCACCGGTCGCACATACTCACTGGCGTTCGTAGGTTCGAGCATAGCTCAAACGACCGGTGGAATCTTAGCGCATTAAACAAATACAAAAGGACCAGCAAACCGAAGGTTTGCCGCTGCCTGAGATATTCACAGCGAGCGGTGCAGCGGCCGAGCGTAAGCGAGATTCGGGACAGAGCCGATCGTAGAGTAATAGAATTTCGTCGCAGTCAAAAAGGGGTTATCATGTACGTTGAATTGTTCAAGTTGCTGGGAGCGATTGCGGTGCTGTGGTTTTGCTCCGAAATGCTCATCAAATCTAGCAAGGCCCTCGCCACACGGTTGCGTATCTCTGATACCTTTGTCGGATTAACCATACTATCAATCGGTACAACGCTGCCGGAACTTGCACTGCATGTTATTGCAAGCGTCAACATCCTTCAGGGAACTGATATTTCTGGAGTCGCTCTTGGCGCAAACGTCGGCTCAAACATATTCCAAATAACAGCCATACTTGGACTTGTCGGTCTGCTCATGACGGTAAGGAGCACACGCAATTTCCTAGAGACCGCCTATGTGGCGATGCTGATGAGCATTGTACTTTTGTTCGTGTTCGGCCTTGATGAAAAGCTTTCCCGCGCAGAAGGGATCGTTCTTGCAATTCTATACCTTTTGTATCTATGGCACTTAGGAGAGGTGGAGCATTTCGTTGGAAAGGTTAAGCACGAGAGCAACAAACATGATTCAAAACACAGTGTTCTTAAACATATCATTCTCGTAATAGTGGAATTTGCAGTACTGTTAGTTGCGGCTCAGGTCGCTATCACTAGCGCAGAGTTTCTTGCAGATGCGTGGGGCGTTGCTGATTCCCTCATCGGGTCGCTCATTCTTGGTCTTGGAGCTGCGCTTCCGGAACTTGCAGTTGCACTTGCCGCGCTTAAGCACAAGTCATCTGGAATGTCTCTCGGCGTTCTTGTAGGAAGCAACATCACAAATCCCCTCTTTGCAGTAGGAATCGGAGCAGCCATTTCAACATACACTATGCCGAATGAGATTCTGTGGTTCGACATTCCTGTCTGGTTTGCTGTATCGCTTTTGCCTTTCTTCTTTTTTTGGAAGAAAAACCAGATGACGAAATTGCAGGCTGCGACGCTCATCGGTTGCTTCATACTGTTTGCAGTAGTGCGCTTACGGTATTTCGCCCAAGGAATTTAAAAAAATCTTGGTTTGGATTCTTGCATTCTTGTTTAATACATATTGATTTTATGATATAGAATGTACCTCTAAAAAGAGGCAAAATCAAAAACTCAACAACAGCAAAGCAACGGGGTATAAAACCCTGCGCGTAATAAATCACACTATCCGTACAGTCTCAAGATTCCGTGGTCCTGAGCTTTCAATGTGGAACTGCCGGTGCACGCTGGCAGCAAGGTCAAGCACGCGCATCTTCTCTCCATGGTTGACGAGCACGCGTTTGGGCCGTGGCACACATTTGGCGATGAAGTTCATGAGTTCGCGTCGATCAGAGTGTCCAGTAATCTCCAGGCGATGGACTTCCATGTTAACGGTCAATATGTCCGGCTTCCCTGACGCGTCAGTTTTCATGACGAATTCTTTTTCACCATTCTTGATTCTCCAGCCGAGCGATCCTTCTTGTTGGTAACAGGTGAAGACGAGTGCGTTCTTGGGATTATCGCCAAGCGTTCGCAAATATTCCATTGATGGCCCCCCAACGAGCATTCCGGAAGTTGCAATGATGATGCAGGATCCGCCTTCTTCGATTACCTGCTTGCGCTCTTTTGAGGAGCCGACACGCTTGAATATAGGAGAAAGGAATGGGTTTTGGTCCTTGTGGAAAACTAATTTGCGAATGTTCCCGTTCAAGAATTCAGGGTACGCGGTGTGGATTGCAGTAATGTCCCATACGAGTCCGTCGATGTACACCGGCATTGATTCGATGTCCCCTTTGCGGACCATTTCTTCGACAAGCATCATGATTTCTTGTGCGCGTCCTGAGCCAAGGGTTGGCATGAGGATCTTTCCTCCGCGGCTGATCGCGTCTTTGACGATCTTTGCAAGGACTTGGTCCTGTTCCAGGGCGTTCCCAACGATATTTTCGCGTCCGCCGTACGTGCTTTCGATCATGAGCGTTTCAAGGCGCGGAAATCGCACCTCTGCAGGATCGAGGAGGCGTGAACGGGCATATTTGAGGTCTCCGGTATAGAGCAGGTTGTGCAGGCCGTTGCCTATATGCAGGTGAATCATGGCGCTCCCCAGAATATGCCCTGCGTTGTAGAGTGTGATGCGAACATCAGGAGTGATGTCGCTGACTTCACCATACTCTAGTGTGATAGTGTGTTTGACTGCTTCTTTCACGTCGTCTGTACTGTAGAGGGGATCTTTTCCTTCGCCGCGCGCGATTTTGACCGTATCAAGTTGCAGGAGTGCTGAGATGTCTCGTGTCGGTTCAGTGCAGTAGATTGGTCCTCGATACCCGAACTTGAACAGGTAAGGTATGAGTCCTGAATGGTCAATGTGTGCGTGCGTGCAGATGACTGCATCAAGCTCATCGATCTTGAACTCAGGCGCTTCTAGATACGGGTAGGCTTCCGCATCCGATGCTGCGACATTGATGCCGCAGTCCAGGAGGATGCGTGACTCGGGCGTCTGTAAAAAGAGCGCCGAGCGTCCGACTTGGCGTGCTCCACCAAGGTACGTAAGACGTATCCATTCATTTTTCTTGCCGCGGATCCAGCCATCGTAGATGCGGTGTCCGCATTTGTCTAGAAATTTTCTGCGGTACTCAGAGTTTTCATAGAGCACTGCACGGATATTATCGATGAGTTGGGATTTGATTGCTGGAGTTCGTTTAATCAGCGGAACCCATAACGTCTTTTCGCGAATTTCTCTCAAAAGTTCTCCTTGTTTTCCGATCACAAGTCCTGGCTTTTCTGCATGGATGATGACTCGTGAACGCATGGTATCAAAGATGATGTCTCCAAGTCCTGCTTCTTCAGGAATGAGCTCTTTAATTATGTCAGTGGCGCCCTTTTGGTTCATTACAATGGATGGGTCCGGGCGCAACTCGATGCGTTTTTTGATTTGATCGACGACCTGTTTGATGGTTCCACCGTTGTCAAAGAAGTATTCTTTGTCTTTGGTGTAAAGAACGATGTTTGCGGCTTCGAATCCCGCGTCGCTGATTTTTCCTTCAGGAAGGTTTTTCAAGATTTCTTTGAGAATTTCTGACAATGTATCACCCAAGAATATGTTTTCTCTTTGTTTATTTGTTTGTTTTTTTTGTTTGTTTTTTGTGTTTGCTTAGCTGTTTGTTGGATATTTGTTTGTTTCGTTTATGTCGTGTGGGACGTGTTTGGATGCTCGGGGGGCGTGCGAATGCTTATGGCGGTGCGCATCCTTGTGTTCTCATGAAAATTTTCATGAAAAGGAAGTCCTGTGGAAAAGTGAAACAATAAACAGATCAAGAAATGATCTACACAAAATGAATAATAACGACTCAAATGATTAAAATAGTTAATATTAAAGTGATTAATACTTGTAATAATTATAATTGTAAATTATAATTGTAATAATTGTAATGCAAAGACTAAACGCGCGACTCTACCATCTTTGTTAATACTTTCTCAAACCCCTTGGCGGTTATGACTGCAATGTCGATGCCATTGCCTGAAGCGCTATCGCGGTTCAGTGCGGCATTGACAGATTTGAGCGCGAGTTCCTTGCCGTCGTCGATTGTGATTTCAGGTTTGTAGAGTGTCTCAAGAACCCCGTAAGCGAACACGCTGCCTGATCCAGATGCAACAAAATCATCAAGCTCTGCAAGTGAGCCATCAGGGTAAATATCGTAGACGTGAAAACCTGTGTTATCATGTCCTGCAAAGAGGAAGTGTGAGATTCCCGGGATCATGCTCATCTTGCGGATGTTAGCATAGACCATTCCGGCAAGGAGATTTGCTGCTTCTTTGGCGTTCGCGAGGCGGCCCGTGCGTAACTTCTTAAGACGCAGTTCAGCACGGATAAGCTTGAGAAGCAGTTGGACGTCTGAAACGGTTCCGGCAGTGGTTAGTGCCATGCCATCTGCAACTTCATAGATCTTATCGACTGATTTGTTTGCGATGAAATTTCCCGCTGTCGCGCGCTTATCCGCGGCAAGGATAATTCCATCTTTGCATTTAATCGCTACTGTTGTTGTTCCTGTATTCAGTCTGGATTCCATTTCTGACATAGAATCACTCATAATCACTCATACTCATAATCACTACTTCTTTCCTCGTGTGATTTCTCGTGTGAATTGAACACGCATGGTAATCAAGAATTCTTGGATAACACCAGAATTATTTACACTAAAAAACAGAGGTGCTATTTAAAGGTTTCTTCTTTTGGGTGCACATTTTGTCATCACGGAAACTTGTCTGTCTTCTCCATAACCCGTGGCAGAGCGTTAGTTGCAACGGGTCAACGCCTCCACGCAAAGACAGCATAAGCGATTATGAAAAGCACCACATCAGCTGCGATAAAGAGAATCGCCCAAAGTGAATCACGTTTGAAGAGTTTTGTGATGCTGGCCGTGTCAGACTGGCTTGCAGTTGTTCGCGATACAGTGTTTGTGCTCAAGATTGCCGGAGCAGCACTGCCAACTGCAATGACAGATTGGAAGGCTGGTGAGGTGGGCACTTGTGAGGTTGGCTCGTTTGCTTCTTCAGGTGATGTCGGTACGTCCGCTTCCTCGCTCAGTTGCAATGACAAGGAGGATTGCTGCGCTTGTTCACTCATTTGTTCACTCATCACAGTGGCGGATGTTGTTTCGATGGAATTGATGGAAGTTTCCGGCGCAGTAGGCGTGCATGGCGTGACTGTAAGGTTGACAACGCGCCCGTTGGATTTTTTGTGATCGTTATAGTAGAGGTGCATAAAGATCTCGTGCGTTCCAGAAGATAGGCTTCCCGCAGGGATCGTATAGTGGGTCTTGAATTCATTGTCGGCATCGCGCACATCGTCAGAAAGATCAAAAGTTTCATTGAACAGCGTTCCTAGCAGCGTATTGCTGGCGACGAGATTTACGTCCTTCTCTTCGCTTTCACCGACATTAATTACAACAATTGCAACGTTGCTCTTGGTTGCGCAATTTACCTGTGCAGGATTTGCCGTTGCCCCGACGATGCGCACATCGTGTGCGTCTTTTTCGATGTGGATATTATAATCAAGCCGATCCGTGTGCGTTGTTCCGTTGCGGTCGCGGCCTTCCGCCTTAAGAAGCAGTTTGAACGGCCTGTTCTGGTTCACGATCAGCGGAATGCGTACTGTTTGCGTAACGATTTTTTGGCGTCCGGCTTTCAGGTCAAACGACTCGGATTCCCATTCAAGGTCATCTCCATCATCGATCTCTTCAAGTGTTGTTGTAATCTCCGTGCTGCGTATTTCCGTGAGCGCGTCTTGGCTCGTGAACTTGTTCTCCAGACTCACCTTCAGCTCAAGTGTTGATTCAGGCTTTACATCGATCGTGCCGCCCAAAAGATCGATGCCAACTTCGCGTTCATTGTCAACTTTTATCCCGATTTCGGTGAACTGAAGCATAGATGCTTGTGCAACAGCAGAAGAGAGTGCAATGAGTGTGCAGACGAGAATTAAACTTGTGCCAAGAACAATGTTTCGATTCATGACCCCGCTCCCCGACCTCTGAAGAAAAAAAGCAGCACTCGAACACTATAAAAAAATTTTGTTATCCTGCATCGGGTACGAATAAAAAATCGTAGTCAGTAGCTCTTGCTGAAATACACACAGTACTTAGACGGCTTTCCGCAGTGCACGCAGGCTTGTGCTCGTTTGATTTTTTCATCGCCGAACGGGACGCACCGTGTTGTCACACCGCCAGTCTGTTCTTGGATTGTTTCTTCACAGGCCATGTCGCCACAATGTGCTGCAAGGATCAGCCTTCGTTCCTTGGCGACGTCAACAAATTGCGCCCAGTTTTGTACGGGCGTGATGGAGCCGTCAAGAACTTTTTTTGCCTTTGCGAAGAGATCATGTTGTATCTCTTCAAGCTCCACAAGAACCGCTTCTTTAATGTCTGCGATCTTGATGTATTGCTTTTTTCCACCGTCTCGTCGGACAAGGACGCATTCGTGGGTTTCGAGGTCTTTGGGTCCTATTTCGACACGCAGAGGGATCCCACGCAGTTCCCAATTGTTGAATTTCCACCCCGGCGTGTACTCTTCGCGTTCATCAAGGATGGGATCGAGTTCTGCAAGCATTTGGCGCACTTCATCGCACGCGGCGAGGACTTTCGATCGTGTTTCGTCAAAGATGATGGGAACGATGACAACCTTATTTGGTGCAATCCTGGGGGGCAGCACAAGTCCTTTGTTGTCGGAGTGCATTAAGACCGCCGCACCGATGAGGCGCGTGGAGAATCCCCACGAGGAATGCCAGGGAACGTGCGCTTCTCCATCTTTGCCCAGGAACGATACATTGAATGCTTTCATGAATCCTTGGCCAAGGTTGTGGGATGTTCCCAGTTGCAGTGCTTTGCCGTCGGGCATGAATGCTTCAATTGTCATCGTGTAATTTGCTCCGGCAAATTTTTCGCGGTCAGTCTTTTTTCCATAGATGACGGGAATCGCGAGCAGTTCCTCTGCGAGTTTCTTGTATTTCTCAAGCATGACGAGTGTTTCGCGGTCACAGTCGCTTTCGGTCTCGTACACGCAGTGTCCTTCCTGCCAGAGGAACTCACGTGAGCGCAAGAAGAGCTTTGTCGCCTTCGTCTCCCAGCGTACAACATTGCACCATTGATTGATCCGCAGCGGAAGATCGCGCCAGCTTCGAACCCAGCGCGCAAAGGAGTCGCACATGATCGTCTCTGAGGTGGGTCTGACGGCAATCCGTTCGCTTTCTTCTTCACGGTTTGCTATCCATGCAACTTCCGGACTGAAACCTCGCGCGTGTTGTGCTTCGCGTTTAAAGAATGACTCTGGGATGAAGAGAGGGAAGTATGCATTCGATATGCCCATCCGCTTAAGTTCTTTATTGAAGTAGGTTTGTATGTTTTCCCATATCTTGTAACCATAGGGCTTAATGATGTAGCAGCCCTTCACGGGCGCGTACTCCGCCAGGTCTCCCTTTTCACAGACTTGAGCATACCACTCGGCAGAATCCTCTTCTTTTTTGATCGTGATGCCGAGTTTTTCCGATCGTTCTTTTTCTTTGCCCTTGATTGCTATACGATCAAGATGACCTTTTACCATGGCGCATCCTACGAGAGGTTAGTTTTTATATTTTGTGGTGGGCGTGGCGGATGTCAAAAGCTCGCGACCACCCGGGGTCATAAATAATCTTTATGTTTATTTTCTGTACAAATGGCTTCGACGAAGCCGAATGTCGCTTGTTGAGTTGCATCCAGATATTTCTGGATGTTCCGAAAATCTATGATTTTAGATAATAAGAGCAAGCTCTCATGACTGGTGGAATTTCAGCGCATTCAAACGGGCAGGCCTTAGGTTCAATCAGACACGCTTTATTTTACCAACTTACGAAAAAATCCCATCAGCGCAAACGCTTCACGTCTTGTGAGCATTGCCTTCCCGATAACACGTCGCCAGACTTTCTTTTGTGTCTCGCGTCTGCTTTCAAGATCAAACTCCAGATCATCGAGAAGCTGGTCGATCATCTTGTAGAGTTGCTTCTTGTCAGGCGGTCCTGCAGGTTTGATGTGTGTCGTGATATGATCGATAGGAAGTTGTTTTCGGATCTCGTAGAGGACAATCGCGACAGAGTGTGAGAGATTCAGCGAGTGATAGCTGCGGGAGGTTGGAAGACTAACAACAAAATCACATCGTCGGATGTCCGCATTCGAAAGTCCCTTTCCTTCAGAGCCAAAAACAATGCCAATCTTTGTTCTATCTGATTGTTTCTGAATCTTTTTCGACAGCTGTTCGGCATTGAGAGGGAGTCTTGAGACGTTGTAATCTGTACCTAGCACGGATGTCGTCGCAATTAGCATATCAAAATTGTCAAATATCCTTCTGTTCGTGATGATCGCCTTGTCGAGTATTGATTGTGCGTGTTTTGCTCTGTTTTCACATTCCTCTGACTTATAGTCGCATTGCGGGTTAATGAGTATCAACTGCTCAAATTCAAAATTCATCATCACCCGCGCAACTGCGCCGACGTTGCCGGGATGTTCGGGCTCGACTAAGATGACGGATATCATAAAATAAAGAAACAGCGGACAGTTTATGAGTTTTATGGTAAAAATCTGAAATGAAAATCACACGAGAAGGCCGAGCAGCCCTCCCAGCCACTTGATCAGCGGCCAGAAAATGTTTATAATCAAGATGAAAAAGGTAATGATGGTGAGTTTTTTCCACCACGCGGCACCGGGCTCTTTGCCTTTGGTGCGTTCAAGCGCCGTCTGTGCCATGCGGCCCCCATCGACAGGGCCAAGCGGCAGCAGATTTGCAAGTCCGATGCCCAGGCTCAAGATGACCAGGATGTAAAATAGCTCGACGGTCCAGAGGATGACAGGATATACAAGGTTGGTGAACGCATTTTTTGTTTTGAGCTCCCGCGTTGCGATGGATGAGGCAAGCACTCCAAGGTACCCTTTGCCGGGTTTTTTAGGATCTTCTGCTGCAACGATCGTGTAGGGCGTTTCGTTTGCTACAATGCTGACGGCGTCACCGGGTTTGACACATGCAAGCCCTGACTCGAATTCATCATAACGGGTGATATTTTTGCCGTTGAGTTGCGTGATGAGTGTGCCGCTCGCAAGCCCTGCAACCTGTGCTGGATACTTATCGCTAACTCCAACGAGCGTGACACCAACCGGCACGGTTAATGCCGAAACGATGGGCACCATGACGTAAGACAAGATTAAAATCATGAGCAGTGCGAGAAGGATGTTGGAAAATGGTCCTGCAGCGTACACTGAGTATTGTACTGTATCGGGCGAGGCTCGTAGTCTTTTCTCTTCTGGCTCGACAAATGCGCCCATTAGCGGTCCAAGGAAGAATATTCCGGATGATTTCACGGCAAGGTTGTGCGCCCGTGCGACAACGCCATGTGAGAATTCATGGACAAGGATGACCAAAAAGAGTGCAATCCAACCAGAGATGAGAGGAATTTTGATTGGAGATCCTGGGAGTGCAAGACCTGGCACGATCAGGCCCACTGCCGATTGCGCGTCAGGTATTAAGAGGAGACTGATGAGATTTTTGATGAGCATGTAAAAAATGAAGACCATGCCCGCAAAGCCGATGCCGATGCCGCAGTATGCGATGAATTTTACAAGTTCGCCGTGGCGCACACCTATGCGGCCCATGAGTCCAAGGCCCATTTTAGTCTTGTACATCATGACGATCTTGTTCTGAACTTCAAAGCGGTGCCGGTTGAGGTACACCAGCAATACAATGAGTCCGTAGACCAGCAACACCCATTTGTTCTCGGCAAAGAAAGACATTGTTTACGCGTCTCTTTTATGCATCCTTAAAATAAACACTCTAAAACACTCTACAAAAAACAATAGAACAAGAGATATAAAAAGATGCCTATAACAGAGGCTCTGTCCCGAGTGTGCCGCTGCCACCCTGCGAGCTGCATCAAAGAACCTTATGTGCGTATTTGTTAGCGGCGCCGCCACCGACCTGCGAGCTAACGACGATCACATCGTCTCGCACGATTCTCGGTTCGGTAAGCAGCTTAACTTACACAGCGAGCGTCGTGGCGGCGCCGCTAAATAGTCTGCTAAACAAAGACAAAAAGACCAGCAAATCCTTTGATTGCACTGCCCGTATATTGCCTGTACGTCCACGGCGAGCGGTGCAGCGGCCGAGCGCAAGCGAGATTCGGGACAGAGCCTATAACGGAGACCTTGTAATAAAAAATGGGGTTACTTCTTCCTCTTCGGTCGTAGTGCCTTGCCTTTGCAAGCGCGGCAAGATATCTTGCCTGCCAGTACCTTGAGGTTTGGCGCGCGAATCTTGCTTTTGCACGATCTGCATACGAAGATGTTTCTGAAATAACGGATGTTTGCTTCTTCAAATTTAACCATAGTTGCACCGTGTGTGACTATTATAAAATTAGTATTTTATAAAATTAGTATTTGTTTAGCGGCGTCGCCACCGACCTGCGAGCTAACGGCTTTCACATCGTCTCGCACGATTCTCAGTTCATTATTGATGAATATAATCAGTTTTACTGCACAGCGAGCGTCGTGGCGACGCTGCGATGTGAGTAGCTAAACAAATACTAAACAAATACTAAAATTATAAAATGCATAAATTATGTATAAATTGGTTATAGACGCCCACTCATCATTCTGTCTTGACTTGCTTCATGACACGTTGATCGAGCACAACCCAGTAGAGAACATTGCAGCCTTCTGTGCATTGTCCTTTGAGGTCTTCTGGAACATCAAGGGTGAATGTCTCATATGTCTCTGAGTCCATTACTTCAGCTTTATCTCCGGTTATGGAAAGCACTTGTGCAGTGCGTTTGTCTATGATTGGAACATCGACATTATCGTGACCGGGCATCACTTCAACTCGCTTCTTTTCGTCAAGAAGCCCAACGGCGGTAAGGCGGATCTTCGCGTGACCATGCTTTCCAGGTCTAGATACTTGGACATCAACGACCTTGCACGCAGCGCCGTCCATGACGACGAAACTCCCTTCCTTCAGTGTGCCCACACTCACCTTTTTTGTGTTTGTAAGTTCTGTCATAAGCACCCACTCTTTTAATGCGGCTATTGTCGCTGATTTGACAGCTCTATATAAAGATTATGGTTAAGAGGTCTGCCCGGAATTGTGCCGCCGCCACCCTGCGAGCTGAAACGATTGACATACTGTTACACATCCTCTAGTCGACAAGAATGACAAGCACAGTCACGGCGAGCGGTGCAGCGGCCACTGAAAGCGAAATTCCGGACAGAGCCGGTTAAGAGGATCATTGAAAAGTTCGACCAGCGCAATCAGCGCCAGCGTGAGTTTTGCGGGTGAGTGTCATTGAAAAGTTCATATGCACTGATGGAGAGAAAACGACAAGAAAATCGAACAAGAGAATTTGTATTTGTTCAGCAGCGTCGCCAGCGACCTGCGAGCTAACTGGCATTCACATCGTCTCGCACGATTCTCGGTTCATGTTTAGCTACTTTAATCAGTTTTACGCATGCAGCGAGCGTCGTGGCGACACCGTGATTGAAGTAGCTAAACAAATACGAGAATTTCGCAATTACTATTGTATTACTTTGCCGCAAGCTTGATGTCTCCAGCCTTGACTGTCTTGCGTCCCGAATGCACAGTTAGTTTGACTGCGTTTTCTGCAATCTCTGCAGCGATGTCTTCAATCATATCCTTAAGCGCTTCCTTTGCCTTGTCAGAGACGCGCTCTGCTCCTGAAAGCTTTAGAATCTTCTCCATTGCAGCAAGTGGCAGAAGTCGTTTTTTACTGGAATTTTTTACCATGAAAGTTTTAGGGGAAATCGGGTATTTAAAGTTTTCGCTAAAATCGGCTGTTTGAGGCCTCTTTTGACAAATTTAGAAATATTGGGGCATCTCAACCGCGTTTTAGGATTATTTGAGGTTTATTTTGTTTTTCCTAGAAGAATCGAAAGAATTTATATGCTGCACTTTGCTTCACGGTCTTTCTTGTCAAATGATTGAGTTCTTGTTCAATTTGATCGTGGTTCTCAAATACTGCTTCTGCGCGCTTGAATAGGGCATCGTGGTAGTGCGTCTTCGCGCCTTTCCGTTCAAACTTGCGTTGTTTATGCAAAAGCTCGTGGAACATGACGTAATCAAGATATTTCGGGTCGTGCCCGGCAAGCAGGGGATTCATCGTGATAGTGTCGTTCTTGAAATTGTACGCCCCAAACGTGCGGTGGCTGTTCTTGCCCCACACCAGGTTGGGCGTTTCCACAAGGCCGACAAAATAGTGGTCGTTCACTCGCTGAAATGATGCTTCTAGGAGAGGATCGGATTTTACCTTGGGAATTGCGATGTGCAGGTTGCGTACAAAGCAGTTGTACAAGTCGATGTTCATCGTTGTTTGTGGCCCGCGCATTCCTTTCTTTCTCAAAAGCTTCAGCAGGAGTTCTTGGATTAGGCCGATCTGGATCTCTTGTGAAATGTTCTGCCATCGTCGGGATAATTTCACGAGAATCTCCCTGCCAGAGAGTTGGATGTTTGCGCCGTAGTCTCGAAATCGTCCTGCGTATTCAAGCCGCAGCAGGCACTTTGAAGGCTCACCAGGCCACAGCTGCTGATACGCCGCGAGGACAAGGGGATGTTGGCGCGCACTCGCACTTGAAGCTTCATCAGAATCGCCCTCAAAGCATTTTGATGATTCCGAAACATCTTCATCGTCGTCATTCGAAGGCATGCGGCCTCAATACTGCAACAACATTTTAAATGTTACGTATTTGTTTAGCAGCGTCACCGCCGACCTGCGAGCTGAAGCGATAAACAGGTTTGTTAAACATCCTCTCAACGACAAGATGACAAGCATATTCATGGCGAGCGGAGCACCGATAGCGGTGCAGCGGCCGAGCGTAAGCGAGATTCGAGACAGAGCCGAACAATCAGCAAAGTTTTTATAACACAGCACGACGCACAAACTAATTACTCATTCGGTGTAAATATCGGTTGGAATAACTATGATAACGAAAAAAATGATTCAAAATACGTATCCCGTTCATCACGTGGTAATCAGCGCAAGCCACGATAGAGAAAAAAGTCCGCAGATCGCTGACGAAAAGATACTCAGAAAAGCACAAGATGACCAAAAACATAACAAGGACTGTATAAGTTACAATTTCCGCAGAGCGCACGGGCAGGACAGAGATGAGAATAAGTTTCTGATGCCGCTGTACAGGGATGTCCCGGTTCTAGTGTTCACGGTTATGCCAGCTGTAGCGTATGATTGTAATGTTGCAGTTGTCGGCAGCGACGAGGTGAAGACCGTTGTTGATGCGTTGAACGATCACCTAAAACATTGGAAAAAGCGGCCAATACATTTTACGCACGAAGGAGACAAGACAAGTTTGCCTCGATCGATCCTTGCGGGAGCTCAAGCGTTAAGCATCGACGACAAGACGCCATTCTTGTTCGTTGCGGGAGACCTGCCTTTCTTCTCTCGCTATCTTCCACTGCTGTATCATCAACGCGCGCGCGATCATGTGGGCGTCTATACTGTGAACGCAAAACAGTACATGTTTCCCGATGGGGATGTATTCATCCCCCGTAATTTTTATCACGTGCTTGTAGACGATCGTGGAAATAAGGTTGACTGGAAAGAATCGAACACGCCGATTCTCACTAGAGACATTCCTTTCCTCCAAGAAGTTGCGACTGAATTATATGCGGATCGTCAGGGCGGCTCTATCGGTGTGCGCCAGTTTATTCCGCTGCTCTTCAGACAAAAAACTTTAAGCGACTTCTTACATCTTCCATTATCGGTCATTGCTGAGGGGTTTCTCTACGCACTGACGGAAATTCTTCACCGCCGTGGCTCAAAAAGAAAACCGTGCATCAGTCATTCAGCATTTGAACAAATAGCTTCCGTTGTGATGGGCGGCCCGTTCGCGATCGAGTTTGGCGATGATGTGTGGCGTATGAAGGATATCGATGCGTGGCATGATCTATTCTTTTATCAGCATATGATTCATGAAGCGAAAAAGACCTGCGCGACAGAGCGTGATGGCTTGGATGCGATCCTCAATGATGCGTACGTGATTTCTTCATTCAATGGGCCGATGCAGGAGGTAAAGAACAGCATAGGTGTGTTGAAAGATTTTGTGCAGTATGCAAACCAGCGTGCCGAAAGCCAGGGGAGAGAACGGCCGTACGACTGCTACGGTCACTTGCGTGTCAAGCCCGCCAGCGGAGAGAATGTGCAGAAGGCGCTCGAACATCTTATCCGTTACAAAGCCGCGGATGCGGCTGATCGCGCCTACGTTAAATGCATTAAAGAACGTGGCTTAATGTATCCAATACCTGACAGTCTATTACGGCGATTCGACCAAGTTTTATAGACACGAACACCATAATCATTAAATAATTATCCGCGTCAACAAGATACATGGGATTGTTTCAAAAGATAGTTGAGCAACCACAGCATAGCCTCACGATGCTTGAGCGTGTGCTGTGTAAAGAATTTCTTTATGCGCTCAAGAACATTCAACTCGTTACGTTGTCGTACGTGAATTACCGCAATAGACCGCCGAACGGCGCGTGCGCAACACAAGAAGAGAAACGTGTCGCATGCCATGAGTTTAATCCTATTAGAACATTGCATGGCTGGGGTCAGACAAGTGCAGCGCAAAGTGACCTTGAGCTTGCATTGCAGCGGGAGGGGTTTCCATATGTTCGGAAAGGTTGTTATAATCCCTTCAGTTACATTGATGCAAATTTAGAGTACTTGGATAAAAAAGTTAACGAGGATTTGGAACGTACACGTCCGGCGAGCGGCAAAGTAGATTTAATCGGCCACAGTCTTGGCGGTATTCTTGCAAAACGGTACAGTCAAAAACATCCTGATAAAGTCCAGCGCGTGTTTCAGTTGGGCGCTCCGAATCATGGTACGTTCGCTGCGGTGCTGGGATATGCTTCATTCGTGGGGATGGTACCGCCGCTCAAGCAAGTTTTAGCAAAGTTTCGCGTCTGCCTTGATGGCTCCAGCGCATTGCAGATGACGCCGCACCATCCATTCTTACGCGAGATTAATGATATACGGAATCTTCCGAGAGCGGTTGAGTTTTATAGCATCTGTACAGAGTACGACGAGGTTATGGTTGGCGTGCACAACACAGAGCACTGCAATGTTGGAGCCAACGTGAATGTCGAGCGCGACTTAGGCGTGCCCCATGTGGGTCATCTGGGCCTAATACACGACCCGCGAGCATTGCATGCAATCGCACGTTACATCAAAGAACAGGTTGTCGGAAAAGAACGGGAGGAAATCAGACACGGTGTATGATGTGCGTCTTCTATGAACATTTCTTCTTATGAACCTTATTCCAAATGCATTTCATAGCGCAATATCGCCGCGACCTTGCCCATCTCTCGCAACTGCACTCCTTCACGCGTCTCTACAGAGATGATCTCGATCGTGGTATTGTATTCTTTTGCTTCGTCTTCGAATGCTTTAATCGTATCATCATCGAGTGTTTCGGAAAGCAGCACCATGTCAACGACTCCCATGCTAACGAGTTTCATAACCGCATCTTTTCCATACGACACTTTACCGGGGTGTTTGGCGAGCAGGTTGAAAAATGTGTTCATAAGTTTTTTCTCTCGTGCGACAGATTCGGCGGCCAAGAGATCTTCGCTTTTGTCAAGCAACTCCTGCAGGCCGAATTCACCAGTGTAGGACAGGTCTTTGGTGCCGATGATTTTCTTTTTCACATCACCAGTCAGGTATTCGTAACCCAGGAATTCATTGACGGTGGTGCCAGGCCCTCCGATGATGATTCCTTTAAGCCCCTCCATATTGAGGAATTGCTCTTTCATGTACTCACAGATTTTTTTGAAGTGTTCTTTCTCTGCAAGTTCCCTGTTGCGCGCAAACCTCGCTGCTGACTGCCCTCCTGCCTTGAATTTTCCTGGAACTTCTGAGTGTGTTTGTACAAGCGGGACGATCGTCTTTCCCTTCAAGATAGCGATCATCGCATCGCGCCGATCGAGCACAACAAGCCCGTACATTTCTTTTGCTTCAAGCATCTCCCGCAGCGGATCAAGGACAAACTCCTTGTCACAGCGGTATGTGCGAAAGTTAAGGGGGACGGGAGGTTCGACGCTCCATACGCGAATGTCTTCCTGGCCGAGGCGTTCTGCAACATTGCCAGAGAAAACAGCAAGACCATTCTGTGGAGTGCGCTTGAAGAGGCGCAGGTGCTGGATCATCTTCTCAAGCGCGCTGATGACGTTCTCGCGCGTTGTCTTGCTTTTGATATTCGATGCTGTTCCTTGTTCTTGAGCAAGGTGATTAATAATCCCATTCATGTCATAGCCGGCAGGGATGTAAACGCTCACAAGCTCGGTGTGTCTGCCACGATATGATTCAAGTTCCTTGACTGTCTTGCGCAGGTGGAACCGTTGGATTTCGGTTAGGGCCATGGTAATCAAACACGCTGTTTAATTTGCTGCAAAATTTGCTGCAAAAGTACTCGAAGAAAAGAGTAAAGTGCAATTTTTATAATTAAAATTTGTTTCATTTGTAAGGTGGAAAAGTTAATACCTGCAAAGCCTTTGCCAACAAAAAACGTTATTTGAGTTTTGGCGAGCTCTTGTTTCTCAAATCTTCGAGTAAAACTCATGAATTTCGCTTCAATGCGCACCGTCTATTTATTTTGTCCGCGAGCATATCACACTTATACTGGGCTTTATCTTTATTGTGGTTTTGTATGAAGGTTTCTCAAATCAAGGTCGCTGTCTTGGAGCATGCTTAGGAGAGCGGCCGATTCATGCAGGTCACTCAACGAAAGACTTCGCGCGGAGCGCGAATGTGTCCTCCGCAGCGTCCAAGAAGACAAGAGAAAAATGAAGTTTCAAACAGAACCCTTTATTGTGTTTTGTAACAAATTTCAGAATTTGTTAGACGTCTGAGACAGTGAAAACCACACTGGTGATTCAGCGGAAAGCTTAAATAACGTTCTATTGTTCTTCAAACACTACTAAAATTCGGGGCTATAGTGTAGCCTGGTCTATCACTCGTGGTTTGGGGCCATGCGACCCCGGTTCAAATCCGGGTAGCCCCATTTCTATTGATTTCTATTGATTCGGGCGAGAGCCGATTCAGGCGGCTCTGTCTGGAATTGTGCAGCTGCCGCCCCGCGAGCTGAAACGATTTACCTTGTATTTTAGGTTATGTTAGACATCCTGTGAGACATTCTCTCTTGTCGACAACATCTCTTCAAACCTCCACAGCGAGCGGTGCAGCGGCCACTGAAAGCGAAATTCCGGACAGAGCCATACCGGCAGGCTCTGTCCCGAATCTGCCGCTGCCACCCTGCGAGCTGAAACGATAAACAGGTTGCTTCAACATCCTCTCGGCGACAATATGACCCGCACATTCACAGCGAGCGGTGCAGCGGCCGAGCGTAAGCGAAATTCCGGACAGAGCCATACCGGCAAATAACTTTATAAAGTCGTGATTGCTGAGAGTTAAAATCAGTATCGGTCTTCATTTGCTACATTAAAGGATAAATATTACTCAAAATGGGGCAATCGAGAGTTAACTTACGTTATACAGCAGGATCAATATTTTTACACGGAATAACCAATAATTGCTGGTGAAAGAGTCTTAAAATGGCAAAAAAAGTAAGTTTTGGTTCTATTAAACGTTTTGGCACGCGTTATGGCGCTTCAAAGAAGCTGAAATTCGCACAAGTAGAGGCTCAGCATCGTGGAAAACACACGTGCCCGTACTGTAATTATGTTCAAACAAAGCGTGTTGCCGCAGGAATTTGGATGTGTAATAAGTGCAATGCCAAATTCGCTGCGCGGGCATATTCACCTGAAAAAACAATAGAGCTGCCAAGAGAAAAGGCAGCACAAGAGATGCCACAAGAACAAGATGAATTACTGCAAGAAGAGGAATTTAGAGAAGAAGAATTGCAGAAGGAATCGTAATAAGCATAAGTTTTGTGGAGGGCGGCATGGTCGATTACAAGTGTTTTGATTGTGAAAAAAAAGTCGGTCTTGAATATATTAAGAAAAAGGTCCGTTGCCCTTACTGCGGCAGCAAGATGTTGTACAAGCAACGTACGGTTTCAACAAAGGTCAAAGCAGTATAGCAGTCGCGCTGCTTTCTTTCGTCATGGACTTTTATGCACAAATCACCGCTATCGGCGATCCGGATAGCATGATGAAAGCGATGGAGGCTGAAGAGAAAAACTTCACACGGTCAGCGTACACGATCGAAAAAAAACAAGATGGTCTCATCTTTCATATACGATCCAAAGATCCTACCGCGTTACGCGCGACACTCAACACCATTACGCAATTTCTGGTCATTTATCATAACCTCAAACAGATGACAAGCTCAAAAGGCGCAGAAAGCAACATAAAGGAAACGCGTAGGAAACAGTCTGCAAAATCATAAAAATCGGTCGCAGGCGTCCTACTCCGCACTAAAGTGCGGAGTTTGAACGGACGCCTGCATAATATAGTCCGATTTTTAGGATGCCAAAAATGTCGCCCTAAAGGACGGGGTTTCAAACCCCACACCAAAATGTTTGGCGACATTTTCGTGCATAAGAACCGGACCACGTGAAAATACCATGGCAGAACTCACTGCTGAACTACAGGAGAAAGTACAGAAGTTGTCGATGATCGAACAACAGATGACCTCTTTCCTTTCCCAAAAGCAGACCTTTCAAGCACAATTGATGGAGATAGACTCTGCGCTTGAAGCGTTGGAAAAGACAGACAAGGCCTATCGAATCATCGGTAATGTAATGGTTGCGTCCGATAAACCCGCGCTTAAAGTCGACCTTATGCACAAGCGTGAGACTGCAGAATTGCGTTTGAAGTCGTTAGAGAATCAAGAGGAGAAACTTCGTAGTAAAGCAACTGAACTTCAGAATGAAGTGTTCAACCGCATGCAGAAAAAACAATGATAGTGATAACCATGCCTGATCAGAAAGACGACCGCATTGCAGGAATCATCGAAGCATTGCGGGAACTCACACAAGATTCGACGGTCCCGCGCAACATCAAGATGAAAGTGGAATCGGTAATCCAGTTACTTTCAGAGAATGCTGATCTTTCTATCCGAGTTAACAAGGCCTTGGGCGAGCTTGACGAGATTTCTGATGACACAAATCTACAGGCGTACACAAGAACACAGATCTGGAATATCACAAGCATGCTCGAAATGATCCACGTGTAAGACCCGGCTCCGGCACGCTACAAAACGCGGCTTAATCATCTTTCAGCCGTTCGTTGATTGCTTTGTGCCCGCCCAAGCGTGTTTATGGCCGGATTTTTGACTTCTTACGAGAAGACTGCTGTCGAATCTTTATTACTTCAGTCTTCGTGATGGCTCTGTTGGGAACATACACGACATCACCGGTTTTTGTCAGAAGTTTTGTCTCTACGAGGCTGATGTCGGTCACGCTCCCGGTGATCCCCTTTACTTTGATCGTCTCTCCGACTTTGATCATCTGTTCGCGTTGTATGAAAAGTCCTGCAATCGCATTGGGGATAAAGTCCTTGATGCCAAGGAATGTCGAGAGAATAATGATTATTATGACTCCCGCAGAAATCATGTGCAGGATAGTGGTTGCAATTCCCATCTGTTGCAGGACCATAACGATCGTGACAAAACAGACAAAGTAGGTGGTGAACGACCCCGCGATTTCCTCAACAGCAACAGATACGCGGGTGAGCTTGTTGATTGAATTGTTGATTTCAAAACTGTGTAAGAGCTTGTAGACGATACGCCCGAGGATCTTTGCAAGGATGAACCCAACCAGAAGAATAAAGATTGCTATAATAAATTGAGAAACTACTCCTGCGAGAGGGACCTGCAGTGCGGTGAATGTTTGGTCAAGAATTTCTACAAAACCCATGAATTGATGAGCGCAGCCACATTTATAAACATTGTGATTGCGCTCCGGCTTCCATTATGCTAAAAACACGGAAAAAACATCACGGGAAAGAATAGCAAAAATAGGTAGCGATCATGATCACACAAGCGACTATACACAAGCGGCTATAACTACAAAGATTGCATAAAGATTAAAAACATCGCCCGCATTGAGAGACTCATGGCAACCCAACAAGGCCAACAATCACAAAAATCTGCTGTTCACGCAACAAAGAATTTCTCAAATATCTCAAGGATTGCGGAGCTTGAAGCTGAATTGAAAAAAACCGACTACAATAAGAGAACACAGTATCACGTCGGTCTTGTCAAGGCAAAGATTGCGATGCTCAAGGAAAAAGAGCTCGCTCGCGGTTCAAAAGGGCCTAGGACAGAAGGATACGCTGTTCGTAAAAGTGGAGATGCGACAGTTGTTCTCCTCGGTTTTCCTTCTGCAGGAAAATCAAGTCTGCTCAATGCCATTACAAATGCTCATTCGCCTGTTGGCGCGTATGAATTCACGACACTCTCAGTCATTCCTGGTTTGCTTGAATATAAGAATGCAAAAATCCAGGTGCTTGATGTTCCGGGAATTGTTCATGGCGCGGCAAGCGGGCGCGGCCGTGGGAGGGAGGTACTTGCTGTACTGCAGAGCGCCGACCTCGCATTGATCATCGTGGACGTGCTGCGCCCGCATGCGCAGAAGGTTATTCTCAAGGAAGTGTATGATAGTCAATTGCGCCTGAATGCAAGAAAACCAGACGTGAAAATCAAGAAGACTGCTCGCGGTGGGATCCGTATCGGAAAGACTGTGCGGTTAACTCACCTGACGGATCAGCTGATAGAATCAATCTGTAAAGAGATGCGCATCTCAAATGCAGAGGTTCTCATCAGAACCGATATAACGGTTGATGAGCTGATTGATGCGATTGAGGGCAATAAGCGTTACATTCCAGCGATTACTGCATTAAACAAGATCGACTTGGTCGATGACCGGCAATTAGAAGAAGTGAGAAAGGAAGTAAAGGCAGACATACTTATTTCTGCAGAAACTCTCGTCGGCATGAATGAACTGAAGGAGTTGATTTTTGACCGATTGAATTTCATGCGGGTGTTTTGTAAAGAAGTTTCCAAAAAAGCAGATCTTGAAATTCCCCTGATCATGCGTAAGAATGCGACGATCGAAGATCTGTGCGGCAAGCTGCATCGTGACTTTGTGAATAAATTCAAATTTGCAAAGGTCTGGGGCAAGAGCGCTAAGTTTGATGGACAGAGGCTCATGCTCCAGCACACACTCATGGACGGCGACGTCGTAGAAATTCATCTCAGATAAAAAGATAAGAAAAAATTAAATAAAAAGGACGGTTTTTCAAGCCAATTCATCTATGGGTCTTCCGCTACGCTTCAGACCACACAGTATTCTTGGCTAACGAAATAACAATAACATTCATCCTCTTAGCCATTCTAGACCTTTCTTTCTAAAACCTACAATCAACCCTAATATCGATATTGTAAGACCCACAATTATTCTGGTAGCACTCACGGGTGGAACTTTTTCAGCAACAGTATCAATCCCTGGAAAAACAGATTGTTCAACTAGTGGAACAGCTGATAAGATCACAACAACTCCTAAAAGAAGCAAAATTATTCCTATTACTTGAAGTGGATCTGCTTTAGTCATTATAACCACTCTTTATCTGAATGTAACAGTTATTTTAAGATATAATTAATGTTGTATATAAATACTTTTATTTTTTATCGGCCATCGGGAAACCCTTGTTTTCTTGTCGAGGATAGTTAAGATTGGTGTTTTTATTTTGATTGTGTCGACGAGGTGGGTTGGTGGGGTTTTTCATGATATTTTCACCTTCTAAAAGCCTAGAATTATGAGTCTATCGAG